>JBAQKU010000373.1:0-72134 GCA_049301315.1 Telluria sp. | reverse complement strand
ACCCAACCGGCGCCGACCTGGCGCCTGCCCAGTGGGATGACGTGATCGCGGCCGTCGTCGCGGGCGGCCTGATTCCGTTCCTCGACATGGCCTACCAGGGCTTCGGCGCGGGCATCGCGGAAGACGGCGCCGTGGTGCGCCGCTTCGCCGCAGCCGGCGGCCCGCTGCTGGTCTCGAACTCGTTCTCGAAATCGTTCTCGCTGTACGGCGAGCGCGTCGGCGCGCTGAGCGTGGTCGGCGAGAGCGCGGAAGAGGCCGCGCGTCTGCTGTCGCAACTCAAGCGCGTGGTGCGCACCAACTACTCGAACCCGCCTGTCCACGGCGGCAAGGTCGTCGCCACCGTGCTGACCACGCCGGAGCTGCGCCAGTTGTGGGAAGAAGAGCTGGCAGGCATGCGCGTGCGCATCCGCGAGATGCGCGGCACGCTGGTGGAAAAGCTCAAGCAGAAGGCGCCTGCCTACGATTTCGAATTCGTACGCGAGCAGGTCGGCATGTTTTCGTATTCGGGCCTGACCAAGGCGCAAGTCGAGCGCCTGCGCAGCGAGCATTCGATCTACGCGGTCGACACCGGACGCATCTGCGTGGCCGCTTTGAACTCGAAAAATATCGATCTCGTCATTGACGCGATTGCGAAAGTACTTTAAGATCTTGCTTCTTCGGATTGATCGAAAGATGGATCCGGAAGGCAGCAGGGTATAGGGCGGTAAGTCGCAAGATTGAAAGTCAGCAAGTTGACACAGCGATTTACGGTGTATATAATGTTGCCTCTTTTCCCTGATAGCTCAGTTGGTAGAGCGACGGACTGTTAATCCGCAGGTCCCTGGTTCGAGTCCAGGTCGGGGAGCCAGAATTCAGTAATAAAATCAAGCCCTTACGAGAGATCGAGAGGGCTTTTTTTTGTCCGTTTGTTCCGCAAAAAAGGACTTGTTCCGCAAAAGCCGCCCTATTGAAGCACAAACTAGCAAAAAATCACGCTATTGATCACTTATTCGGTAGTGTCGAACGCAACAGCAAACCGCACTTAACAATACCAGTACTATCTCACACTTGACCTGAGAGGCATGTCAGGTCAAATTTGCGACAGCCCTGAACTCGGCCAATGGCCACCGATGCTTTGGGCATGGCCTTAATTCGGCGGGCACAAGGCGCTGGCCCTGTGATCGACAGCGACATACCGCACACGAGGTTACTTCGTTGGTTTGACCAGTTTGCCTTTGCGGTGGCGTACGTAATGCGCCGTCATAAGCGCGCTGGCGTGTCCCAGTTGGTCCTTGGCGGCGTCCAGGCCACCACTTTCTTCTTTATCCGTGCCTGCCTTAGCGCGCAAATCCCGAAACTGGAACTCACGAATACGCTCGGCCAAGTCAGGATGCGCGGCGATTGCGGTGCTGCGGGCCCGCCCGAACGCGCCTTTCAGCGAGCCCTCACTCACCGGGTCACCGTTCGGCATTGCGAGCAATCTGCGACTCTTCGCGTACTTAGCGCTGATCCGCGCGACCACGTCGGCCAGTTGGCCCTCGATGGCTATGCGTAATAGTTTGCCGGTCTTGTTTTGCCGGACGATGAGGGCTCCGTCCTTGATGTCATCGCGCGACAGTTTGAGGACATCCGCAGGTCTCTGTCCAGTGAGGTAGGCCAAGTCGAGCGCATCTCGCAAGTGCTCCTCGGCGGCGGTCCAAACGGCCAGGAAGACAGCGTCGTCAACATAGGTGTCGCGGCCAGTTTCCTTGTAGCCTTTGATGCCGGCACATGGATTTGCCTTTGTCGTCAATCCCACGTTTCGTGCAAAATTCCAGATGTGGGAAAACAAAGCCTTTTCTCTGTTGGCGCGCACCTTAGCCGCTTTGCGCCAGTCGAGATATTGGCGAACGTTCAGCGGCTCGATGTCATCGAGCGGTGCGGGCGGGTCGTCGAAAAACTTGAAGAGCTGTTCCAGTTCGTGCAAATTGTCGCGCTGGGTGCGTGGCGCTTTCATTGGCAGGACTTCGCGCAAGTAGCGTTCGGCCACGTAGCGGAAGGTGATTTCGCGATGCCTCGCTCCGGTCATTGTCAACTCGGCCCACTTCTTGATCGCCAATGGATAGTCGGTCCCGAGTGGAATCTCTCTGCGTGGTTTTCCCCCAGTGTCGAGATAGTAGTAAAGCCCAGACGTCCGGTGCCTGGCGCGCATGCCGGCGGGGAGGTTCTTATTCCTTGTGGGTGCACGTCCCATTATGGTGACTCAGCGTAGTACGCGCGGCGTCCAGACGGGTTTTTGTGACGCATCTGCTGGCTTGCCGCCTTCGACCGCCACCTTGGTGACCATCGGGGTTCCAACGGCATTTACATAGAACGGGATGCCCATCTGGCGCAGTGCCTCAATTTGAAGGCGTCTCGACTTGCGACCGGTAAGGGCGGCCACATCTTCGCGGTCCAGAAACATATTGCTCATTTCATCCTCGCCGGAATTATCAATTTGACCCGACATCCCAACCCCAGTTCATCGGCATGCCTACGGGGATGGGGACAGCCTGGGGTGATAGGTTGTTGACGCCTGCGCAAATCAAACAGTGGCGACCTTGGACATGTCCATGAGAAGGGGGCGCAAATGATTTCACGTTGACGCTAGCCGGTGTTCGCCTTTTTCCTAGCGACACTTAACCCGTGCGCTACGAACGCGATCTGGCAGAACTGGCGGAATGTCGAGCGTGGCCAGTATTGGCGGTTGCGATTTCTGGATCGCTTCCATGAAGCGGGGCAGGCCATGAATGCTGATCGTCTCGCGCTCGGACCGTTGCGGCGCGACTTCGCCAGCGTAGACGGTGCAAACTGGGAACATGTCGGCCGCCTGTATCACCGCCAGCGAATACCATTCGCCATCCGATTGGACGAGGTAAGTGCCACCGGTGCCAGACTCGATGGCGTCGTTAATCGCGTCTCGTAGCTGGCGCAACGCGGTCTGATCGCCGGCGATCGCGCCAACGCTGTCGAATCGCGACGGCGCGAGTATGTGCAACATATGCTCGCTCATATTTTTCTCCGTTGAATTTGTCGATTCAAGTTTCGATATGTCGAAACATCGCTTTCAGTATGTCGTTCGGCCGGGGACGCAGGCAAGCCAAACACATCGTGGATATCGAATCGATCAAACCCGTGAGCTGGATCGGAGAGCGGAAATTTAGCGGCTAAAATTTCGTCTGCCGTTAGCTTCCGTCAGCCCGTCAAGCTTGCCGCGCAAGGTCGCCGTTTCCTCAAGCGCGCGTTGTAACTCTGCGCGTGTGGCCGCCTCTATGTGTTCTGCCTTTTGGCGCGTATTAGCAAGTTCTGCGCGCAAGCCGGCAACCTCATCGTTGTGCGCGCGGCGCATCGCCGCTTGCTCATTGGACGCAGAAACGTTCGCTGTATGGGAGCCGTCGAGAGCCTTGCGCAGATCGTCAGCCCGCCGTTCAATCTCACCGGCTTTCGTCTCGGCTTGCCTGGTTGCGGAGTGCGCAGCTGTTGCATCGCGCACGGCTTCTTCCTCGCGGCGCTGGCTAATCGTCAACGCGTCGTCGAGATGCGCTATCTCATGCTGAAGCCGCTCAATCTCGGACTGCGCCGTCGCCAATTCCGCTGCCTGCGCCTCGAAAGCGTTCGCCATTTGTTCGCTGAGCGCGTCGGCTTCAGCGCGCTCAGCGTCCCAGCCAATTTGCGCTGCCCGAAGCGTCTCGCTGGCCAGCGCGACCGCTTCGACCCATATCGAATTCAACATTGTGGCGTTTGCCTGCTGCAGGGTGCTTGGCACCTGGACGGTGGGAGCGGAGGACTGCGTCGCCTGCGCACGGCGCCAGGCCCGCATTCCAGCACTGGCGTCGTTCATGTTTACCTTCGCCAGCTTGCGAACCGCATCGACGGTAGGGAAGATCCGACGACCTGCTTCCTCGTACAGGGTTTCGGCAGCGCTGTTGATGCGATCACGTACGGCGGGTGCGATATCCATATCATTTCTCCAGTTCGACGGGGCTTAGGAATAAGAATAGGCTTACCGTTCTTACCTAGATTGATCTAGGCCTAACGGGCGCCAATAAGAATAAGATATGTCCTCTTATTCTTCTTACCTGCCGGCGCGTCCTGGCATTGGACATTCAAGGTCGCTGGGTGGAACGGCGCAGTTCACGCGAGCATCCGTTGTGGCGCCGCATACGGCGGGCTGAATGCACGAATAATATGAAACTGGTGATTTGCCATCTGACGATCCATTGCACCAGACAGCGGGGCATGCCATCCTGCACTGCATTTCTGGATGCCGAAAGGACGCCGACAAAAAAGATGTCGGACGGGTCGAAGCTTTAGCGGCTAAAATCTCTGATCCTAATGTCAAACAGTTCGCTTACCGTGCACAACCAAATATTTTTCACAAACGTCCTGCGGCTGCTTGATGAGCAGAACATGACGAAGAGCGAGCTTGCAGACCAGGCCGAAATTTCGGTGTCATTCTTGTCGGACCTTACCAATGGCAAAGCAAATCCATCGCTCAAGATTATGGAGGCCATCGCCAAGGCCTTGAAAACCGCGCTGCCCGCATTGCTTGAAATCACCGACCTCGATCAGGAAACGCTGGACGCTCTCGCCGGCGGCACCGCCCTCAAGAGTTTGCCGGACGGCTTCGTGCGGGTCTCCGCTGTGTTGACCGAATTCCAAGCTTTTAATGTCAAGCAATGGGATCAAGAGAACCGCAAGAAAATCGGCAAGAAGCGCTAGGAAGCGCAACACCAAAAGCAGCATCACGTTTGTCCATCGAACAACCGGCTGGTAGCACTCCGTCCCCGCTCTCAAGCTGCGTCCGCACGGTCCCAAGCGAGCTGTGGGCTTGATTCCCCACAAATTCTGGCGTAATAAGAGATATTTTTTTAGAAAGTTTGTTTAAAACGCTATTTCGTTATATCCGTCGCATATAGATTGACTGCGGTTGAACGGAGGTTACGATGGCCGATCAGGAAACAGACACGTCAGATAGCGGCATCCGCGCGAAGAGAAAGCTTGAGCGCGACATGGGGCCGCTGATGCTGGCGGCGCTGCACGACCCCAAGACAGTCGAAATCCTGCTCAACGCCGATGGACGGCTGTGGCAAGAGCGCCTGGGCGAGCCAATGAAGTGCATCGGAACGCTGCGGCCGGCGCAGGGCGAGGCCATCATTCGGACGGTGGCCAGCTGCCTCGGCAAGACGGTCACCGCGACCATGCCCATCGTCGAGGGCGAGCTACTGCTCGACGGCTCTCGGTTCGCCGGCCAACTGCCCCCCATCGTTGCCGCGCCGACCTTCGCCATCAGGAAGAAGGCCATCGCCATTTTCACGCTCGAGCAGTACCTGGAAGGCGGCATCATGTCCGGCAAGCACTACGACGCGATCAAAGCCGCAGTCAGGAACCACCGCAACATCCTTGTCAGCGGCGGCACCGGGTCCGGCAAGACCACTCTGGTCAACGCGATCATCAATGAAATGGTGCTGTGCAATCCCATCGAGCGGGTGTGCATCATCGAGGACACCGGGGAGATCCAGTGCTCCGCCGAGAACTACGTTCAATATCACACGACCCTGGAAGTGCCAATGACGGCGCTGCTCAAGGTCATTCTGCGCATGCGGCCGGACCGCATCCTGGTCGGCGAGGTGCGCGGCGCCGAAGCGCTCGATCTGCTCGACGCCTGGAACACTGGGCACGAAGGGGGCGCGGCAACGCTGCATGCCAACACACCGCATACGGCCCTGACTCGATTGAAGTCGCTCATCAGCCGTAACGAGGCGGCTCCATCCGACATCGAACCGCTCATCGGCGAGGCGGTTCAGTTGGTTGTCCATATCGCCCGCGTCCCCGACGGCCGCCGCATCCAGGAAATCATCGAGATTTCCGGGTACGGGGACGGCCGGTACCTTACCAATACCATTTAGGAGCCATCCCATGCACGCACCTCTGTACCACCAACCCGATACCACCATCAATCGCTCCAGGATGTTCTTCATTGGCGGGGCGATCCTGTTGGCATTCATCCTGCTGGCGCCTCTTCACGCCTTCGCCTCGGAGGGCACGGGCGGTTCGCTGCCCTACGAATCCTGGCTTACCAACCTGCGCAATTCCGTCACCGGCCCGGTCGCCTTCACGTTGTCGATCATCGGCATCGTGATCGCGGGCGGCGTCCTGATCTTCGGCGGCGACCTCAACGGTTTCTTCCGTACGCTGATCTTCCTGGTTCTGGTGATGGCACTGCTAGTCGGTGCGCAAAACGTGATGAGCACCTTCTTCGGTCGTGGCGCTGAAATCGCTGCCCTCGGCGACGCCGCGGCGACGCAGCTGCAGCTGATCACCATGGCAGCGACGGGTTGGGTGGCGTAGTCATGGCGTTGCGCACGATCCCCATTCGTCGGGCCGGCAATCGACAGAACCTGTTCATGGGCGGGGATCGTGAACTGGTGATGTTTTCCGGGCTGATGGCATTCGCGCTGATATTCAGCGCTCAAGAGTTGAGGGCGACGGTCGTCGGCCTACTGTTGTGGTTCGGCGCACTGTATTTGTGCCGGCTCATGGCGAAGTCCGATCCCAAGCTGCGCTTCGTGTATATGCGGCACCGCAAGTACAAGCCGTACTACCCGGCGCGCAGCACTCCTTTCCGTATCAACACGAGAAGCCAAGGGAAGCAATACAAATGATCGCCACCATAACCCTAGCCATCGCAGTCCTCGGCGCGGTGATGCTGCTTTTACTGTATTCGCGAATCCGCGCCGCCAACAGCCAACTGGAATTGAAAAAGCATCGTTCCAAGGACGCCGGCTTTGCCGACTTGCTGAACTACGCGGCGATGGTCGAGGACGGGATTATCGTCGGGAAGAATGGATCGTTTATGGCATCCTGGCTCTACCAGGGCGAGGACAACGCCAGCAGCACCGACGAGCAGCGGGAAATGGTCTCGTTCCGCCTTAACCAGGCACTGTCTGGCATGGGCAACGGCTGGATGATCCACGCGGACGCGGTGCGCCGGCCCGCGCCCGCCTATCCGGCACCGGGCGCCTCGAATTTCCCCGATCCGTTGACAGCCGCGGTGGATGAGGAAAGGCGCCGGCTGTTCGAGAGGCTGGGTACCATGTACGAGGGCTACTTCGTGCTGACCGTGACCTACTTCCCGCCGCTGCTCGCGCAGCGCAAATTCGTCGAGCTGATGTTCGACGACGAGGCTGCGCCGCAGGACCGCAAGTCGCGCACGCATGGGCTGATCGACTACTTCAAGCGCGAGTGCGTCAGCATCGAGTCGCGCTTGTCGGCCGCCGTCAAGCTCACGCGCCTGGGGGGCCAGAAGGTCGTCCAGGAGGACGGCAGCACCGTCACCCACGACGATTTTTTGCGCTGGCTGCAGTTCTGCGTCACGGGCCTGAACCACCCCGTTCTACTGCCGAGCAATCCCATGTACCTCGACGCGTTGATCGGGGGGCAGGAGCTGTGGACCGGCGTGGTGCCGAAGATCGGTCGCAAGTTCGTCCAGGCCGTCGCCATCGAGGGCTTCCCCCTCGAATCGACGCCTGGCATCCTGACGGCCCTCGGGGAACAGCCCTGCGAATACCGCTGGTCGTCACGCTTCATCTTCATGGACCCGCACGAGGCGGTGGCCCACCTGGACAAGTTTCGCAAGAAGTGGAAGCAGAAGATCCGGGGATTCTTCGACCAGGTATTCAACACCAACACCGGCGCCATCGACGAGGACGCGATGTCGATGGTCGCCGACGCGCAATCAGCCATCGCAGAGACCAATAGCGGCCTAGTTTCGCAGGGCTACTACACCAGCGTCGTGATTCTGATGGACGAGGACCGCGACAAGCTCGAAGGGGCGGCTCGCATGCTGGAAAAGGCCATCAACCGGATCGGCTTCACCGCCCGCATCGAGACGATCAATACGCTCGACGCCTTCCTTGGCAGTCTGCCGGGGCACGGCGTCGAGAACGTGCGCCGGCCGCTGATCCACACGATGAACCTGGCGGACCTGATGCCGACGAGTACGATCTGGACCGGCTTGAATTATGCCCCGTGCCCGCTGTACCCGGCGCAGTCACCGCCGCTGATGAGTTGCGTCACCCACGGCGCCACCCCGTTTCGTCTCAATCTGCACTTCCTCGACCTCGGGCACACGCTCATGCTGGGCCCGACCAGGATGGGAAAATCGACCATGCTGGCCCTGATCGCCATGCAGGCGCGCCGCTACCTGGGCATGTCGATCTACGTTTTCGACAAGGGCATGTCGATGTACCCGACGACCAAGGGCGTCAAGGGCAACCATTTCAAGGTCGCGGCCGACGACAGCCGCCTCGCCTTCTGCCCGCTGCAATTCCTCGACACCAAGGGCGACCGCGCCTGGGCGATGGAGTGGATCGACACAATCCTGGCGCTCAACAACGTGACGACCACGCCGGACCAGCGCAACGAAATCGGCCAGACGATCATGAACATGCACGACAGCGGTGCGCGCACCATGACCGAGTTCACGCTGACGATCCAGGACAAGGAAATCCGGGCAGCGCTGAAACAGTACACCGTCGATGGTCTCATGGGGCACCTGCTCGATGCCGAAGAGGACGGCCTGAGCCTGTCCACATTCACCACCTTTGAAATCGCCGAGCTGATGAACCTTGGCGAGAAGTTCGCCCTGCCGGTCCTGCTCTACCTGTTCCGCCGCATCGAGCGCAACCTGCACGGTAAGCCGACGATGATACTGATCGACGAGGCCTGGCTGATGCTAGGCCACCCTGCATTTCGCGACAAGATCCGCGAATGGCTCAAGGCGTTCGCCAAGGCGAATTGCCTATTACTGCTGTCCACGCAGAGCCTCACGGACGCCTCGAAGAGCGGCATCCTCGACGTCATCATCGAATCGACGGCAACCAAGATCTACCTGCCCAACCGCGACGCCAAGAGCGACGAGGCCGCCGCCCTGTACCGCCAGATGAACCTGAACACCAAGCAGATCGACATCATCGCCACGGCCATACCTAAGCGCCAGTACTACGTGGTGTCCGAAGGCGGATGCAGGCTGTACGACGCGGCCCTCGGTCCGCTGGCGCTCGCCTTTGCGGGTTCGACGGACAAGGAATCGATTGCCACGATCCAGCAGTTCGAAGCCCAGCACGGAGAAGGCTGGGTGCACGAATGGCTGGCATCCAAGGGACTGAACCTCAACGACTACGGAGTAATGGCATGAATCTCGGGGAAACCATGAAATGGCGGGTCTTCAAGAAGACGACCGGCGACGAGCGGCAAGACGGGGACGCACTGAAAGGTGGACGGCGCCCAGGAGAGAACGAGAATCCTTTCCTGGCGGCGCGCCGCACCTGGAACGATCAGAGCGCGGCGAACGTGGCCAGCCGGCAGATGTTCCAGCTTCTTGGCGTACTGGCGCTTCTGGTGGCGCTCGCTGGGGTTGGCGGCGTGATCTACATCGGCAGTCAGTCGAAATTCATCCCATACGTGGTGGAAGTGGACCGGCTGGGACAGCGGCAGGCCGTCGCGCCGGTCGACCGCGCGGCGCCGGTGGACCAGCGCGTCGTGCATGCGGCGGTAGCCGACTGGATCGGCAGCATGCGCCTGGTCACGCCGGATATCGCGCTGCAGCGCAAGGCGATCTTCAAGGTGTACGCGATGCTCGCACCCAACGACCCGGCGACGGCCAAGACCAATGAATGGCTCAACGGCACCGAGGAAAGCAGCCCGTTCAAGCGCGCGGCCAAGGAGACGGTGAGCATCGAAATTGCTTCGGTCCTCCCGCAGACGCCCGATACTTGGCAGGTCGATTGGACCGAGACGGTGCGCGATCGCCAGGGCGTCAAGAAGGGTGAGGCGCAGCGCTGGCGCGCCCTCGTGACTGTGTACACGATGCCGACCACGCCGGAAACCACGGACGAGGACATGCGCAACAACCCGCTCGGCGTCCACGTCCGTGACTTCTCCTGGTCGAAACAACTTTGAGGGGCAACGCCATGAAAAAACTGTTTGTAGCAATGATCTTGGGCGCGGTGCCCCTGCTGTCCCTGGCTTACGGTGAGAACGGCGCCGCTGCCAAGGCGAAGGAACGCGCCTCCAGCGACAACCCGGCCGACGCCTATTTCTCGAAGCAGAACCCGAAGCTCACGCCGCAGGAGAAGGCGGCCATTACCATCGCGCAGAAGTGGCAGGCCGGCGCGGCCACCGGCATGAAACCGGTAGCCGGACCAGCTGGCTCGGTGCGTTTCGTCTACGGCGCGCAGCAGGTCAACATCGTATGCGCCGTGCTGCAGGTCTGCGACGTGGAACTGCAGCCAGGCGAACAGCTCAACAACCTGAACGTCGGCGATCCGCGCTTCACGGTCGAGCCGGCCGTCAGCGGGGGTGGCGCGGCGGAAATCCTCCACCTCATCATCAAGCCGCTTGATGTGGGCTTGCTGACCACGCTGGTCGTCACCACGAACCGCCGCACCTACCGCATGAACCTGCGGTCCCACCGAACCGAGTTCATGCCGCAGGTGAGCTTTATCTACCCCGAGGACACCGCCGCGAAGTGGGACGCAATCAAGACCCGCGAGGTCAGGGAGAAGCAGGACCAGACCATACCGCAGACCAAGGAATATCTGGGCGACCTGAATTTCAAGTACGACCTGGCCGGCTCCGCGCCCTGGAAGCCCGTCCGCGTCTACAACGATGGCGTCAAGACCGTCATTCAGATGCCGGTGGCGATGGCGCAGACCGAGGCACCGACCTTGCTGGTGGTGCGCAAGGAAGGCGGCTGGTTCTCGGACGATGACACCGTCATGGTCAATTACCGTGTCCAAGGCGACCGCTACATCGTGGACACGGTGTTCGATAAAGCGATCCTCATCGCCGGCGTCGGCCATGGCCAGGACCGTGTGACGATCACAAGGGAAAAATGACATGCGCAAGCTCACCTCCCTCGCGTTGATCGCAATGAGCCTGGCCGGATGCGTCAGCGGTCCGGCGCCAGCCGTCTACGGCAACTTCGTTCAGGGCACCGTGGCGGCCGACGACAAGATGATGGCTGACGACGTGGCGAAAAAGCTGGCCGCGCTGTATCCACCGGCCCGCACCCGCTTCAAGCTGCGGCAGGCGACGCCGGACGCCTTCGGCGCCTCGCTCGTCGCCTCGCTACGCACGAAGGGCTACGCGATGGCCGAGTTCAAGCCAGCCCCGCCAGCTGGCGCACCGGATGGCACAGCAACTGCCGCGCCGGGCCAGTCCGGGGACGTTGCGCTGGCCTACGTGGTAGACCAGCCCCTGGATGCAGGGCTGTACCGGGTCACTGTCCTCGTCAACAGCCAATCCCTGTCACGCCTCTACCAGACGAAAGACGGAAAGATCGCACCAGCCGGCTATTGGGTACGGAAGGAGTAAGCGAGCATGAGCATCACCAACGAAGATCAAATGCCGCCCGACACCTCGCCCGGCGAACTATCGAACCGGTCGGGCGTGCGCCGCGTCAACAACATGCCCCTCTACATCGTGGTTGGCGGCCTGGCCGTTTTCCTGCTCATCATGGTCCTCGTCGCCTCCGACCGCGCGGCGAAGCAGAACCAGCCCGGGCAGCGCGTCGAGGGACCGAAAGGTGGCAACACCAGCATGTTTGCCAAAGAAATCGCTGGCGACCAGAAGGACGGCATGATTCAGGCGAAAGGCGCGACGCCCCCAGCGGTGCCGGATCTGGAGGTGCCGGGCTCCATTGCCATCGCGCGGCCGACCAGTTTCGACTTGCCTCCCACGCCGCCCGGCACGCGGGCGCCCCCGACCTCCCAGCAGCAGGCGCAGTACCAGCAAGCACGCAGCGCCCGCGACGAGGAGGCCGACCGCATCCGCATGATGAAGCTGCAGCAGTTCGACGAAGCGGTCAAGGCCAGGACCAGCCTGTCGGTGGCGACGCCGCGCAGCGCCGGCTCAAGTCCGGCAGCTGTCCCAATGGGCATGCAGAACGCGCCGGCGAGCCGCGACGAGGCGCTGGCACGCCTGGCGGCTGTGCGCCAGCAGATCGAGGCCAGCACGCGCGACGACCCCACGGCGGCCTATGAGGCCCGCCTGCAGCAGATCCAAGGCGCGGTCCTGGGTGGCGGGGCGAGCGGTGGCGGGCAGAGCGCTGCCGCGCCGAAGCTGGTTCCAGCCTCGGCCGTCCGCAACGGCATCGCTAAGTTCGCCGGAGCGGTACAGGACGACCGCTGGCGTCTGGAATCGCAGCCGGAGGCGCCGCGCACCCCGTACGAACTGCGGGCAGGCTTCGTGGTGCCGGCCACGCTCATTTCCGGCATCAACTCCGAGCTGCCGGGCCAGATCATGGCGCAGGTGAGCCAGGACGTGTACGACACGCCGCTCGGCAAGTACAAGCTTATCCCGCAGGGGGCGCGTCTGGTCGGCAGCTATTCGAGCGAAGTGGCTTACGGCCAGTCACGCATTCTAGTGGCCTGGCAACGTATCGTCTTCCCGGACGGGAAAGCGATGGACATCGGCGCGATGCCAGGCGCTGACAGCGCCGGCTACGCCGGCTTCAAGGACCAGGTGAACAACCATTTCTTCCGTCTGTTCTCGTCGGCCTTCCTCATGTCCGGCGTGACGGCGGGGATCGCGCTCAGCCAGCCGGAGGCCAGAAACCCCAATGCCAGGCCGACCGCCAGCAGCGCCATGAGCGAAGCCCTCGGCCAGCAGCTGGGCCAGGTGACGGCGCAGCTAATCGCCAAGAATTTGAACATCGCACCAACGCTGGAAATCCGGCCTGGCTACCGGTTCAACGTCATCGTCATCAAGGACATGACATTCTCGAAGCCGTATGCGGCTTTTGATTATTAACGCCAAGGAGAGGAAATGAAACCGTTCATTCGCAAATTTGTATCGGTTAAAGTCGCTGTGATTTTGACTGTGTCGCCCATCCCTGGCGTCATCGCGCCTGCTTTTGCCGTTCTCCCCGTCGTTGACGCGAGCAACCTCCGTCAGAACATCGTCACTGCCATTGAGAACGTGACGCACACATTGAAGCAGATCCAGCAATACCAAACCCAACTCCAGCAATATGAAAATATGCTGCGGAATACAACGGCGCCTGCGATGCAGATCTGGGATTCGGCCGCCGCGACGATGAGCCTGCTTCGTGGTTCCATCGACACCTTGAACTACTACAAAGCCAATTTGGGCAGCGTCGATGCCTACCTGGGCAAGTTCAAGGACACGGCGGCTTATAGGGGATCGCCATGCTATTCCGTGAACGGCTGTACGCCGGCGGAATGGGCGGCAATGAAGGACTCCGAGAGACTTGGGTCCGAATCACAAAAGAAGGCGAATGACGCAGTATTTAAGGGCCTTGATCGGCAGCAGGATGCCATGCAGGGTGATGCTGCGCAGCTGCAACGACTACAATCTGCGGCGCAGGGATCGGCGGGGCAGCTTGAGGCAATTGGCTATGCCAATCAGTTGGCAAGCCATCAGGCAAATCAACTTCTGCAGATCCGTGGTCTCCTTATTGCACAGCAGAACGCCATCGCCACACGAAACCAGGCTCTCGCGGATCGCGAGGCCAAGGAAGCCGCTGCCGCTACACAACTGCGTTCTGGAACCTTCCATTCGAGTCCCGAAACTACCTGGTAAGGAGAGACTAATGATGAGCCAAAAAAATTCAATCGTCGCCGTGTTCGTACTGATGAACACGTTGCTCCTTGCAGGCTGCGGCGATAGGCCGCCAGTGGCGAGTCCGACGTGTGCTGATCTTGAAAAGATTACCGATCCAGTACAAAAGGCCGAACTGCTCAAGAAATGTCCGCGCAGCGGCCCAGTCTACAAACCAAGCCCAGAGAAAAAATGGTAGGGAGCTAACAATGAGAGCGCCAGTCATCCTTAGACGTTGTCCATCGGTGCTGCTGCTTCTTTGTCTGGCATTCTTTTCCGCTCAGGCGTTTGCCGCGATCGACAATGCCGGCATTATGGATAACGTGCTGTCCCGTTACTCTGCGGCGGCTTCCGCCTGGGGCGCCATCATCACCAAGCGGGCGACATGGCTGTTCTGGACATTGACAGTTATTAGTATGGTCTGGACGTTTGGGATGATGGCGCTCCGGAAAGCCGATCTTGGCGAATTCTTTGCCGAGTTTGTACGCTTCACGATTTTTACCGGCTTCTTCTGGTGGTTGCTGCTGAACGGTCCGGACTTCGCGGTCTCCATCATGAAATCGCTGCGTCAGATTGCCGCGGAAGCCACCGGCCTCGGCAATTCGCTTGCGCCATCGGGGATCGTCGATATTGGCTTCGATATATTCTTCAAGGTGCTCGACCAGTCCTCGGTTTGGTCACCGGTCGATAGCGCATGCGGCATCACCATCGGCGCAATCATCCTTGTAGTTTTCGCTTTGGTCGGCGTGAACATGTTGCTGCTACTTATCAGCGGCTGGATTCTTGCCTACGCGGGAGTCTTCTTTCTCGGTTTCGGCGGATCGCGTTGGACTTCCGACATGGCAATTGGGTACTTCAAAACAGTCTTGAATATTGCGGCCCAGCTCTTCACGATGGTGTTGATCGTTGGGATCGGCAAGTCGTTCGTGGATCAGTACTATGCGTCGATGAGCGCTGGCATTAGCATCAAGGAGCTGGGGGTGATGCTTGTTGTCGCGGCCATCATGTTAGCGCTCGTTAAAACCATCCCTGGTCTGATCGGCAGCCTGGCCGGGGGCCATACCGGTTCGTTGGGAAGTGGATTTGGGGCTGGTGCGGCATTGGGCGCAGCAGCCATGGGCGCTGCGGCGTTAGGCACGGCAGGCGCCGCAGTTGCAGCGGGGGCCGCCGGCATGGCTGGTGGCGCGCAGGCTTTGATGGCCGCCTTCTCGAAAGCTAACGCCTCAGAGAGCGCGGGTGGCGGTGCATCGGCTGCAATCATGGCTGCTGCGGGTGGCGGGGCCGCCGGCGACAGCGGTGGTGGCGGTAACGGCGGCGGGAGTTCTCTTGCCTCGGCGATGGGTGACATGCACACTAATTCATCCAGTTCGAGCCAGTCTGGATCGGGCTCATTCAAATCGGCCAGTTCTTCGGACATGGCGGAGGAAGCGCGTCCTGGTGCGTCAGCCACGAACGCCGATCGTGGCACTGAGAGCGGCAGTTTGTCAGATAAGGGAACGGCGCCCAATGAAAGCAGTTCACCTGATGAGGTGAAGTCCGGCGGCACGATGGCAGCAGCTGGCGCCATCGCGGCCAAGGTTGCCAAGGTGGCTGCTGGAACCGCAGTCAATCTCGCGCAAGGTTCGTGGGACGTGACTAAGGCAAAGGCGGGTGCAATAAAGGAATCGGCGATGGATCGGATTAGCGAGACGACTGGCGGTAAGATCGCCACCGCTATCAAGGTCCGCGCGGCCGCGGCCAAAGCGGGAGAGGAGTCGGCAACGTTCGACAGCAACAGCCTATCCGCTGGCAGCAAGATAGTGGATGCCGCAGCTGAGATTGCAGCCTTCCGCGACCGCGATTCAAGATCCTCTTGAGTAATCAGATCGAAGGAGGCCACCAAGGACTTCTACTATGCCAATTGACATGCCACAGCAGATGCAAGAGCGGATCGTGTGCTCGATCTCCGCCGCGGCGAAGTACGAGATCCCGGCGAACATCGTCCTCGCGGTCGCCGAAAAGGAAGCCGGTCGGCCAGGGCAGTGGGTGCGCAACGCCAACGGCACGCACGACGTGGGCCCGCTCCAGTTCAACACGGCCTACTTGGCCGGGTTGGCACGATTTGGAATTACGCCGGCCGACGTGGCAGCTGCCGGCTGCTACCCCTACGACCTAGCGTCGTGGCGGCTTAGGCAGCACATCACAAAGGATCGAGGGGACCTGTGGACACGCGCCGCGAACTACCATTCGCGCAACCCGAAATTTAACGGTGTGTACCGGGCAGACTTGATATGGCGTGCAGCCAAGTGGGCCGACTGGCTGATGGCGCGATATCCGGCCCATGATTTCGCGCTGATTGGCGCCGCCCCCACGCCCTCTTCAGCCACGCGCATTTACTGCGGTGAGCTAGTCGCCACACCGGCGCCCGAGCAGACCCGACCGACCACCTGGCAGGGCGCCACCTATGTGCCGCGCCAACTGCTGGTCGGCGGTCGCCCGTGATCATTTCCCCCTTTGGCGGACACACCCGACTCTACAAAGCTAACGGTAGAAAACGGGGAAGCGGTAGTTCAACGCAGAATTGTGCACTACTATTGATTCGCATTAAGCTTCACGGCAAGGCGGGCTGCCCCAGTTCTTTCAGAAAAGTATTATGTTTATCCCGTGCTGACTTAATGTCTTTCTCCAGTGTCACTAATTCGGCATTAACTGTTTCCAACTTAATCTCATTCTCCGTGATCGCCGTGCTGATGTAGCGAGAGATATTCAGATTGTATCCTTCCTCGGCGATTCGCTCCATTGAGACTCGCTTGGAATAGCGATCCTCTTCCTTGCGGAATTGGTAGGTGTCGATGATCTTGGCGATGTGCTCATCCGTGAGGCGGTTCTGGCGTTTGTCTTTCTCGAAGTTTTCCGGGCCGCTGGCGTTGATGAAGAGCACGTTGTCCGGCTTCTTACACTTCTTGAGCACGAGGATGCAGACCGGGATGCCCGTGGAATAGAATAGATTGGCGGGCAGACCGATGACGGTGTCGATATGGCCGTCGTTGAGCAGTTTGGTGCGGATGCGTTCCTCCGCGCCGCCACGGAAGAGCACGCCGTGGGGCAGGATGATCGCCATCACACCTTCGTCTTTCAGGAAGTGGAAACCGTGCAGGAGGAAGGCAAAATCGGCGGCGGATTTGGGGGCGAGGCCGTGGTTCTTGAAACGCACATCGTCGCCCATCGCGTCGGCGGGGTCCCACCGGTAGCTGAAGGGCGGATTGGCGACGATGGCGTCGAAGTAGGGCTTCTTGGCCGGGTTGAGTTCGCGCAGGAGGTCCCAGTCGTTGGTCAGGGTGTCCCCGTGGTAAATCTCGAACTCCGAATCCTTCACCCCATGCAGCAGCATGTTCATGCGGGCAAGGTTGTAGGTGGTGATGTTCTTTTCCTGTCCATAAATCTTGCCGATGCCATTCGCTCCCATGCGCTTTCGCACGTTAAGGAGCAGGGAGCCGGAGCCGCAGGCGAAGTCGAGGACTTTCTCCAGTCGCGGCTTCTTGCCGGTTGCGGGTTCCTGGCTGTCCAGAGTGACGATGGCAGAGAGAATGTCGGAAATCTGCTGCGGGGTGTAAAACTCGCCCGCCTTCTTGCCGGAACCGGCGGCGAACTGGCCGATCAGGTATTCGTAGGCATCGCCAAGAGCATCAATGTTGGTGGAAAATTCGGCCAAGCCCTCC
Source organism: Telluria sp. (assembly GCA_049301315.1). GTDB lineage: Bacteria > Pseudomonadota > Gammaproteobacteria > Burkholderiales > Burkholderiaceae_D > JBAQKU01. Next base: position 54,813 of record JBAQKU010000373.1, on the reverse strand, counting down.
GCGAGCTTTTGGAGGATGGTGCAGATCTTTGCGTTACGGTCGGCATAGGTTTTGCCCAGCTTATGGGAGGCCAGATCAATCTCGGAAAACAGCCCTTGGAAGGTGCTTTGAAAGGAGTCGTTCTCGATGTATTTGAAGCCCGCTTGCAGGGTGTTGAGCAGCTCCCCGTCCTGCCGGCGGGCCATGTTGGCGATGCTGGTCCAGAGGTATTCCGGCTTGATGACGTAATGCACCTTGCGCCGCATCTGCTTTTCAAACTCGACAACATCGTTGGAGTTGTTCGCATACCAGAGGGCGAGAGGCACGCGGCGTCCATCGACTTCTAGCTTTGGATAGTCCGCGCCCAATTCGCGTTGGACCGCCGCCTCGTAGTTGTCCGAGAGGTAGCGCAGGAACAGGAACGACAGCATGTAGTCGCGGAAATCGTCCGCGTCCATCGCGCCACGCAATTGGTCGGCAATGTTCCAGAGAATTTTCCCGAGTTGTTTTTGGTCCTGGTCGCTCATGATGTTGCGGTTTCCTCGGGTGCTGGTGCTGGTGCGGGCGCCGCTGCGGCTGGAGATGTCTTCACAATGTCCGGCAGGGCGAATTGGAATTTGGTCACGAAATCTCCAAGAATGCGACGAAAGAGGTCTTTGTTGTCGTCGCCCATTTCGGTGGGTTCCTGAATGGCGTACTTGCCGTGGCTAAGCAGGTTGAGGGCGCGGTTGTAGAGCGCTCTATCATCCTCGTTTTCAAGAGCTTTAAGGCAGAAGGAAATTTCTGAGTGCCCGAAGAATGAGGCCGTTTTCTCCATGATGCTGCGCAGAGCGTTGAAGTGGAACGTATAGAGCTTCCCGTTGTCGAGATCTGCGGCACGCTTTAGTTCGGCGAGGGTCGCGACGTGGTGGAAAAACGGAGTGTCTTCGGTGGCACGAAGAGTATAGCCGCCTTCGCCATTTGGGCGGTGAAGGAAGTAGCGCTTGTGAGTGACTTTGGGCTCCCCCTCCTTTGACCTGCCGATCTCATTGCACATCACGTTGAAAAAGAGGGCGTGGTGGGAAGAGAAGATAATCTTGATGGGGGCAGGAGCACCGTTGCTGTCCTTCCGGCTCGCTGCGCGGCGCAGGAGTTTGGCGAGGTCGCAGGCAACAGAAATGGCGTTGTTGTCGTCGAGGGAGGAGATGGGGTCGTCGATGTAGAGAAACTTCACCCATTGATAGGATTCGTGGCCGTCGAGCATACGCTCGCAGATGGCCATGAAGAGGCACCAGACGAAGATGTTTTGCTCGCCCCGTGATATCTTGATGTTCTCCGCCTCGACTTTGCGAAAGGTGATCTTCCATGACTCGTAGTCGATATCGAACTCAAAGTCGGTGTAACGACTGAGGTAGACAGCGATGGTTTGGTCCAGAGCAAGCCCATTTAGAGCCTCGAAGAACTTTGAATTTTTGTTGAGCAAGAGCTGGCGGACACTGTCGCCTTCCAGATCGTTTTCCCAAGTGAATAGGTCCTCAGTGAACGCATTAAAGTAGAGTGTGTCGGCATTGCCTGCGGGGTTCTTCTTGGTCTTACGCTTGCCTGCGTCCTTGAACTCCATGGAGAGTCTGGTCTTGCCGGTGCGGTTGTAGGCATAGAGAAGCAGGATAGTTGCTGGTTTATTAATAACTTTCTTTTTGGATTCGGTCTCGCTCTGGTTGAGATCGTCGCGAAGACGGCTCACCAAGGTTCCTAAGCTCTTGTAAGTGCGGATGCCGCTCATGCTTCAACCTCCTCTAGGGATGGGAAAAGTTGCTGCATCAGCCCTTTCTTATGGGTCTTGAGGGCTTCGAGCTTGGCGCTTTGGGCGGCAATGAGTTCGTCGAGGGAGGTGAGGCAGTCGGCGATGCGATGTTGTTCCACAACGTCCTTCGGATACGAAAATTGAAGTCCCTGAATAAGTCCTTGGCTCAAGTTCTCTTGCCCACCACTATTGCTCAAGCCGCGCATTTCTTCATAACGACTTCCAAGATTCAGAAACACGAAACGCGGATCAATGTCTTTCCTCGGAAGGACGGCAGCACATGCCTGATTGGTCGCGGCCTTAATCCCAAGCATCGCAACTTGTCCGCGTGTCTTACCTTGGCCATACATTGCGATCAGAATGGACTTTTCCGGAAAAACCTTTGCTGATGAATTCTTCAATCCTGCATCGGTAATTAACTCGTCTGCTTCTGTGATGATATTAAAGGCGACTCGCGAAGTCGTAATCCACGGGATATTTCCATTCCAATACTCCTCATTGGAACGGTCAGGGGTGCCTCCAGAAGATGTGTCGAAGATGGCTCCTAGCGAGTCATTAACCCACTCCCCTTTGTCTTGGAATTCGGGGAAGCGGAGGCGGGGTTGGGTTTCGCCTTTGCGGGGGAAAAGCTGCTGCATCAGTCCTTTTTTATGGGTCTTGAGCGCGTCCAGTTTCCGGGCTTGGGCGGCAATCAGCTCGTCCACGGCGCTCAGGCAATCGGCGATGCGTTGTTGCTCGGGGGGAGTGGGAAGCGCTATTGAGAACGAGAGGAAGGTTTCGGCATGGATGCGCCTCGCCTTTCTGCTGCCGTCGGCAGTTTCCCCAAGCTTTTCATAAAAGTCTTTCCGCATAACGTATTCGAGCAAGAAGACGGAATTCAGGCCGTCAGCGATGTCAAAGCATGGCAAATCAACCGTTGACTCGAAGTTGTCCAAGCTGGGCGGAATAACACCAAAAGCCTGATTGAGAAAATCAAGTTTGCTGTAAATGAACTGCCCAGATTTGCGCTTGAAATATTGAGTGTTGATACTGCCTTGAACGGCTTCGCTTTTCTCGAATACTCCATTTCCCCAAAGTTTGACGGTTATTTTTTTGGCGACGTTCCCTTTGCTTCCGGGCAATCGGCTCTCGCTCAAGAAGTCGCCGACCTGTTTCTCCTCCCACCCCTCCGCATCCCGAAACTCCGGAAAGCGCAGCTTGGGCGTCAACGAGGGTTTGCCGTCTGGCTTCATCGTCGTTTCTTCCTCTTTATTGCTCATACGCGCTGAGTCCTGAGATGTCGCGACCTTGGGCACGTTTGCGCAGGAGCGGGGCGAGTTCGGCCATGAGGGCAAGTTCCTTTTGGGTGCGGGCTTTCCAGCCGAGGCCCAGAGGGGCCATGAGTTCGACCAACTGCTCGCCATCGAAAATCATGCGCAAGAGGATGCCGTCCACGAATGCTTGGAGGGCGGCGGTTCCAAGGCTGTAGCGATTGGCGAGGTCGGCAAGTTCTTCGGACTGTTTCTCGGCTTTGAAGCGCTGGTAGCCCTCGCGAATGGTCACTTCGCTGAGGGCTTCCCCTGCCTTCAGGGTGGCAATGTAGGCGCCGATGTCCTCCCGTTCATCCATGAACTTGGCGTCGGACTGGATCAGGCCGACGAGCTGCTCGCGGCTCATCTTCTGCTTGCCCGGTGTCTGCTCGGTGAAGCGGGCGATGAGGCCCATGATGTAGTCGTAATCAATGACGGCGGAGGCAAAGAGGACGAACTCGAAATCCAACTGGTCCGCGTCCGGGCTGGGCTTATGGGTGCCTTTGCCCTGCTGCTCCTTGAAGCGCTGTGCGGTCTCTAGGTAGGCGCCACGGAAGCCGAGCAGGTTTTCCTTCGGCAGAATTTGCTCGATGGCGGCAGCGTTGTCGTCAGAGAGGTCAGTGTATTGGTCGAGCTGGGTCTTGAGCCGCTGCACTTCCTTGAAGTGGTTGATGAAGGCGGCGCGGGCTTCGTCGCCCTTGAGGTTGGGCACGGCCTCCGGGGCGCAGGCTAGTCCCTGGGATTTCATGAAAGCGTCCAGCTTCTGCACCGCGCCTTGCAGTTTTTCGATGACCACGGGGGCTTTGTCCACGAGCCAGATTTCGCGGGCTTGGGGCCCAGCATTTTCTCCCGAGAACAGAGCGATGGCGGCATCCACGGCATCCTGCTGCTGGCGGAAGTCGAGGATATTGCCGTAGGGCTTGGTGCCGTTGAGCACGCGGTTGGTGCGGGAGAAGGCCTGGATCAAGCCGTGATGCTTGAGGGTTTTGTCCACGTATAGCGTATTCAGGTATTTGGAATCGAAGCCGGTGAGGAGCATGTCCACCACGATGGTAAGGTCGATTTTCTGCGCATGGGGGTGGTCGGCGTTGGGCCATTGCTGGTCTTTGATGCGCTTTTGCACATCCTGATAGTAGAGATCGAACTCGCTGACAGTGTGATTGGAGCCGAAGCTCGCGTTGTAGTCTGCAAGAATGGCCTTGAGGGCTGCTTTTTTCTTCTCGGGCTCGACGGCGTTGTCCTCCTTTTCCTGCGGCAGGTCTTCCTGAATCTGCTGCACGTCCTTATCACCTTCGGCGGGCGGGGAGAAGACGCAGGCGATATTCAACGGCTGGAAGTCGGGATCGGCAGCCTGTTTCTCGGCCTGATGGGCCTTGAAAAGGGCATGGTATTCGATGGCGTCATTGATGGAGGCTGTGGCGAGCAGGGCATTGAACCGGCGTCCGCCAGTGGCGGTATCGTGCTTGGTCAGAATGGCGTCAACAATGGCGCGTTTGGCGAGGCTCTCGCCGGGCTTGGGCGCGCCTTTCCCCTCGGGCTTAAAGTAGTCCACATGGAAGCGCAGGACGTTCGCATCCTCGATGGCGTGGGTGATGGTGTAGGCGTGTAGCTGCTTTTGGAAAAGGTCCACCGTGGTCTTGAATTGCCCCACCTCCCCCTCAAACTGCTTCGCGGTCGAGTTCACCTCAAAGATGGGGGTGCCGGTGAAGCCAAAGAGCTGGGCTTGTGGGAAGAATTCCTTGATTGCCTTGTGGTTCTCGCCGAACTGTGAGCGGTGGCACTCGTCGAAGATGAAGACGATGCGTTTGTCGCGAAGCGGCTCCAACTGCTCTTTGTAAGTGGATTTGCCATCCCTTTTTTGCTGCTTGTTGCGCTTGCTGTTTTCATCCAGCGCGAGGCCGAGCTTCTGAATGGTGGTGACGATGACCTTGTCGGCGTAGTCATCAGAGAGGAGACGGCGGACGAGGGTTCCGGTGTTGGTGTTTTCCTCCACGCAGCCTTCTTGGAATTTGTTGAACTCCTCGCGCGTCTGCCGGTCCAGGTCCTTGCGGTCCACGACGAAGAGGCATTTTTCGATGTCGGGGTTGTCCTTTAGCAGCGTAGATGCCTTGAAGGATGTAAGCGTTTTACCACTGCCAGTGGTATGCCAGATGTAGCCGTTGCCACAGTTCTGGTGGATACAGTTCACGATGGCCTTGACCGCATAGATCTGATACGGGCGCATCATCATCAGCTTCTGTTCGCTGGCGATGAGCACCATGTACCTGCTAATCATCTGGGCCAGTGTGCATTTGACGAGGAAGCTGTCCGCGAAGTCATCGAGGTGAGCGATCTTCTTGTTGTCCTCGCTAGCGAACTGATAAATCGGCAGGAAGCGCTCGTCGGCGTTGAAGGCGAAGTGGCGGGCGTTATTGTTGGTGAAGTAGTGAGTGCTGTCGCGATTGCTCACAATGAAGAGCTGGAGGAAGCAGAGGAGCGTCCGGGTATAGCCGTTGCCAGGATCGTTTTTGTAGTCGACGATTTGTTCCATCGCCCGGCGCGGATTGATGCCCAGGGTTTTCAGCTCGACCTGTACAACCGGCACGCCATTGATAAGAACAATGACGTCGTAACGATGGTGGCTGTTGTCGGAGTTGATCCGAAGCTGGTTGATGACTTCGAAGGTGTTTTTGCACCAGTCCTTGATGTTAACCAAGGTGTAATTGAGCGGCGTGCCGTCGTCGCGGGTGAAGCTGTTGCGCTCGCGTAGCGTGCGGGCAGCGGTGAACACATCCGGGGAGATAATTTCCTTAAGGAGGCGCTTGAACTCGCCCTCTGTGAGATTGACACGGTTTAAGGCTTCGAAGTTCTCGCGGAAGTTGCGCTCCATCGAGGCCCGATCCGTGATGTCCGGGCGGTACGCGTATTTAAGCTGCGTCAGTTTGTTGATGAAGCTTTGTTCTATTTCTTGCTCAGTCATCGATGGCGCCCTGCAATTTTGATATGTTAATCGCAGGCGAAGGACCACAATTGACCAATAGCTGCGCCCAACGAATTGTACCGCATTGCCCCCACACAAGCCATTTGAGTATTTGAGTGAGCGTGGCGCCACGATATCCGAAAAAACTGCCAGGTCTCCCGTGTTTCTGTGCAGGTGTTTCATGGGCAATCGATCCGGAAACAAAAACGCCAACCTGCGTGGGTTGGCGCTTGGTAAGGTGTGTTCGTGATGGTACGGGGCCGACTCAAACTAACGACACACGGTTTTTCAATTATGGTGTACTTTTCGCTCTCCCCGATATGTGATTCGAGCTTGATCAGGAATCGCCCGGTCGGAAATTATACTGCCGTAACAGCTCGACGACGCTTCGGTTCCTCGTTTTGAGCGGCATGCATACCAACGGCATCATGCACTTGGCTCCGACCACACTCCTGCTGCGTTGCCTGCGCCTGACCATGTTTCTCGATCATGGAGTTCACCACTGACCTCACTTGTCGGTCAACCCCATCCTGGCCAAGCGTGCTCCTGGTTGCGAGGTCATTGAAGTCGGTGTATTGCTTCATTCGACCGAGGGCCGCCAGTTGCTCGTCGCTTAACGAGCTGCCGTTCTTCTGATGTTCGCGGTATTTTTTTGGTGTTACTGGATCAAGGCTGGCCGGGTAGCTGTTCTCGCCGGGAACGAAGACCGGCAGCAGCACCTTGCCGCCGACCAGTTTGGCCGCTTCTTCGGCCTTCGAGCGTCCAGGGTTTACGCCCTGGACGACTTCGAGGTGCCTGTCGTCGTCGCCGGCAATCACGATTGGCTTGTCCGGGAATTTCCGGTGCAACGCCTGGGCGACAAGTGCCAGATTTCCCGAGTCGAAGGCAGAAACCGTCGCATAGTCCAATGAGCGTTTCAGACTGGCCGCCGTGGCGTAGCCTTCGCTTATGACGATGGCCGGCGCCTTGGCCAGTTCGTCCATTCCGCCAATGACATGGAAGCAGCCTTCCTTCTTGCTGTCCTTGGCGAAGCGTTTGGCCCCGTTTTCCTGAATGTACTGCATGGACCACTGCTTGCCGGTCACGTCGATCGCCGGCAGGTAGGTCTTCTTGCCATCTTTGTCCGTGAACGCGCCAGCTTCCGGCGCGATGCCCTTGGCCAGCATGTACAACGTGGGCTGCAGGACCGGCACCAGCTTGTCCATCTGCTTGACTACGCGCTTTGCAGCCTGGTCCTGCCGCTTGGACAGATCGGCGTCGCGCTGCTGCAGCTTAGCTGCTGCCTCGGCCGCCATCAGTGCCTTCTGTTCCGGATCGAGTGTGTAGCCCTTGGATTTCCAAGTCAGGTCAACGCCTGTCTTGTTGTTCTTGATGTAGCCGGCCGGGTGTCCGTCCAGATGGCCAACGTAGAATCCGGAACCCGAGTTCTTGGTGAACTTCTCGCCCTCGACTGAGATGCGATGCTTCGTGCCGTCCATGACAGGGTGGTCGCCGCTGATGACGCAGCCGACCGACTTGAGCGCATCGGCAAATTCCTCCCTGGGCGTCATCGCCGGCCCCTGTTGCACCGCCACGTTCTCCGGTTTCCATTGCTCCAGCTTGGTCATGTCGGAATTCGGACCTGCGTACCAGGACTTGGCCGCCTTGTCCCATTCGGCGCCGGCCGCCTTGGCCGCCGCGCGTTCGCTATAGGGCACGGCCAGGTATTGGCAGACCTCGGTGCGCTCGGGAGTCGGCTGGCTGTCTGCGGTCACGGATGCCGGCTGCGCCTCGTCAGCAGCCGTTATGGCAGATCCCTGGACCCATCTTGCAAAAGGGGTGACATCGGCGCCGGCGGGCACGTACCAGGACTGATCCTGGCGGTCCCACTTCGCGCCCAGCGCCTTCGCCTCGTCCTTTTGCTTGTAGGGCACGTCGATCAGCATCCTTGTCGTCTTCTGGCCGTCTGCCATCGCGGAACCCTGTGCCGTCGCCAGTTGCGCCCGTTCACGCTCCTCGAACTCGATGCGCCGCTGCAGATCATCGTCGTTCGTTGTGGCCGCGAATTCGGCATCCTTGCGCGCCTCCTTGGCGGCCGTTATGTCCTCGTCGGTGCTGTTCGGGTCGCGCCGCACGCGTTCCTCGTTGATGCGGGCCAGCTTGGCCGCCTTCTCGTGCTCGCTGATGGTCGAGTGGGCGTCGATCAGCGCCAGGCGCTCGGCAAGTTGCTCGGCTCGCAGCTCGCTCGGGAGGTCGGAAAGCCATTGGTAAGTGCCATCGGCATGCTGGGCGTAGACGGCCCACGTCTGCGGTTCCACCCCTTTCGCCAGTGCCGGGGTCACAATGATCTTGCCATCGACTTCTTCAACGACGTTGCCTTGCACCTGTACACGGCCATTCCAGTCGTGCGGCAGCACGAGGCCCAGCGCTCCGTCGACCACCTGGTCGAAGGCCTCGCCGTCACCGCCTCGCCCAGGCCCGAAGGCCTGACCGGTGAGCATACCAAGTCGGGCAGCCACCACGGGTGCGTCGGCCTGTCGCAGCTCGGCCAGCATGTGGGCTGCGTCGATCCGCGCCTGAAGCGGCTCCAAGTCCCACGGCAGCTCGTGGCGCTGCCAGAACGGGTTTTGTGTGTTCAGCGGTTCCATCGTTGCCAGCACCTCTTGCATGCGGTTGATCTGCGCATGGCTGGCGTGGTCGAGGGCGCGCGCAATTGTCCCTTGCACAATGCGCGCAAGCGTCCACTTCTCAGCTTGTTCCTGGAGCGTTCGGTGGGCTTCCGACGGTTCAGGAACTGCGACGAACCTTTCTGTCATATTCATTGTGACCTCCTCGACATTGTCTCTGTGCTCTTGCAATACTTCGACGCCCACGCCTTTTTCTACGGCTGCTTCCGCTTCGCCGATTGTCGTTGCCTCCAATCGGGTGAAGATTCGGGCTCCGGCATCGTGCCCGGCAAACCAGAACGCATCCGCATGCCTGACGATGCCTTGCCAATCCTCAGACAAGTGGTCGGCAGTCGTCCAAGCCCGTAATTGTCCGTTTATATCGATGAATGCCGGAGGGTGCGCCGAAACCGCCTGCAGTTCCGCCTTTGCGAGCTCCTGCACTTGCATCTGTTCCAGGCCCAGCACGTAGTCCTGAATCTTCTCGGCGTCAGCGGCGGCCCTGAAAATCTCCAACGGATCGTCCTCCAGCGCCTTGATCCAGGAACCGACGTAGGCGGCATGCTGCTCGGGATCGTGCCCGATGCCGAGCTCGTCGCCAAGGATCATGCTGGCGATTTCGGCGCGTAGTTCCTCCTTGGCGTAGCCCTCGCTGCCGAACGGGTGCACCAGATCGCGGTCAAGTCGCGTCTCATGGCCCGTCCAGTGGCCCAGCTCGTGCAATGCCGTTGCGTAGTAGTTGTCGGCGGTCGGGAAGCGGCTTTTCTCCGGCAGGTGGATGCTGTCGGTCGTCGGCCGGTAGAATGCCCGGTCGTGTTCGCCGTTGCGGATAACGGCGCCGGATGCCTGCAGGATCTGCTCGGCGCGCACAACCGCGCTCCAGGATTGCTCCTTGCGCGGCGCCAATGGCGGCAGGCCATCGATCTGCTCGGCGTTGAACACTGTGGCGAAGAAGACCCTCGGGCGTTCCAGCTTGACCGACTCCTTGATAGGGGCACCCCTGCCATCGAGGATCGGTTTTCCGCTGGCGTCCGTCTTTGCCTGTTCCTCGGTGAATTTCCAATACTGGATTTGTGTGCCTCGCTCGCCCTTGCGTACTTGGGCATCGATTGCAGCAGCCTGCTTGTAGGTCATCCAGCGCTGATCCTCGTGGCCTTCACTCATGAGCTGCAGGGCGTTGATGCCCTTGTAGCGCTTGCCGGTGGTGGGATTGAGCGGCATGACCGCGCCGGCCTCGCCCGGTTCCCACGGTTTCTGCCATGGTGCCGTGCCTTCCCTTAGCTGCTTGATCAGCTTTTCCGCGACGGTTTCGTGGAACGGCATTTTATCGCTGTTCATTTCGTGTCCCTCCTGGATAGGCGGTTACGATTTCATCGGACGGATGACCGGGAATTGCACGGAGTCGTGCGTGCTGGCGAGGGCGTCAGCCTCGGACAGCGCATCCTCTGCAAACGCGCCGGCAGCTTCAGCTTCGGCCGGGTCGAACTCGGCTTGATAGCCGGGCGTGAGTGCGTCGGCCAGTTTTTCGTGCACCGAGTCGGGCGCCAGAGCGCCGTAATCGACGGCGATGGCTTCTTGCATCGCGTCGTCGGTGCGGGCCTCGGGGGTGATTGGAATAATCGTAGCGGTCGAATGGTTCACGTTGTTCTCCTTGAATGTGAATTAGGTGCGGCGGTGCCGTTGTGGTGGTGGCCGGGCTTGCCCTTGCTGTCGATGCGGGTCTATTTGCATATCAGTTACGCACCTCCTACCAGATGATGACCGGCACGATGACGGTCTTGATTTGAGAACGATTGACTGGGCCGAAATAGCGGCCATCGAAAGACGTTGCGCTCACGTCCGACATGAGCAGCACCTCTGAATTGCCGACGATGAAATTGGCGGACTGAAAGCGCGGCAGCGGCCGGTCTGCCCGGTCGAGCGTGAGCGGTACACTGAGCGGCAGCAGTGCACCATTCACGCTGACGCCTGCATCGGTGATCGACACGGTGTCGTTCTTCGCCGCTAGAATCTTCTTCATCATGTAGCCGTAGTCGCCGGGACAGAAACCGGAAGCCAGGTAGCCGCGTCGCTTCGCCTCGGCGATGACGCCGACCTGCGGCGGACAAAACAGCACGTAGTCGCCTTTCTCGGCCGGCTTGTCGCTGGTCCAATACAGGCCGACCGGAATGCTCTTGCTCGTATTGACGCGCGCGCCGATAGCGTAACAAGCCAGGCCGAGGGCGATGATGCCACCGCCGGCAATCGCCGTGGCAGCGGTGATTTTCTTCAGAATGCGCTTCATATCCTGATTCCTTCGTTCGCAGGCGCAGCATTAATGATGCGCAGCTTGTCGCTGCCTCTCGGTTCGGGGACGGCGGCGCGTGCGGCGAACGTCTTGTCCTGGAAGTAAAGCGGCTGGCGGCCGTAGATCGCCGGGAAGCCGGCGACATAGACCACCATGTCGCCTGGCTCGACGATCATTTCGCCGTCCTTCTTCGGCCCTGGCATCCGAAGGCATTCGTCCGGGGTCAGCAGCGGGCGCTGCACCTCTTGGATGGTGCGGGAGACCTGTCCGAGCAAGGCGCTGGTGCGTCGCCCGCTAGTGGTGATCTGCTCTTTCGCCACGGTGGTTGTGCCGGTAAGTTTGGACAGGTGCTCGGCCGTCTCGAGCCGGTTGGGTGGGAATGCGTTCTGGACGTGGCAATTCGAGGTGATTGTCTCGTCCGGTCCGTAGCCGGTTTCCCGGCTCTTGAGCTGGTTGATATCCTGGCAGATCAGGTAAAACTTGATTCCATAGCCGGCGACGAAGGCCAGCGACTCCTGCAGAATTTCCAGTTTGCCGAGGCTGGGAAATTCGTCGATCATGCCCAGCAGCCTGTGCTTGTAATTCTTCTTTGAGCGCACGTAGGAGGTAGCGGCTTGGTCGAAGCCTGCCTTGACCAACAACCGGCGCCACCATGGCATGTCGGCTACAACGCGCTCGAACTCAATCTTGTCGGCCAGCAGACGAACGACCGTATTGATCATGATCCGCACCAGCGGGCGCAGTCGCGCCTTGTCGTTCGGCTGGGTGACGATATACAGGCTGACCGGCTGGTCGTGGTTCATCAGGTCCTTGATGCGGAAGTTGCACGAACTGACGTTGCGCGCCACGACCGGATCGCGGTAAAGGGCCAGGTAGGACTTCGCGGTGGACAAGACCGAACCCGCTTCTTCTTCCGGCCGGTCCATCATGTCGCGCGCAGCGGCACCGACGACTGGATGGTTCTGGCCGTTGACGTGGCCGTAGGTCGCCATTTCCATCCACAGCTCGGCCACGCTGCGGTTCGGGTCGGCCAGCAGGTGATCGACGTATGGCAGCGAGGCCGGCGAACCCTCGTTCTTGCGCTTGTAGAGTGCGTGCAGGATGACCCCGACCAGCAAGGCTTGGCCGGTCTTTTGCCAGTGGGTTTCAAGCCCTTTACCATCCGGGTCGACCAGCAGGGTCGCCAGGTTCTGCACATCGCCCACTTCATTGCCGGTGCCGATGCGGCACTCGTCCAGCGCATTCCAGAATACGTCGCAGTTTGGATCGGCCGGCTCGAAGCGCAGCACCTTGTTGTTCGCGTGCTTCTGCCGCCAGCCGGCCGTCATGGCCCACAGCTCGCCTTTCAGGTCGGTTATGACGGCGCTCGCGGGCCAGGACAATAAGGTCGGCAGCACCAGGCCAAGGCCCTTGCCGGAACGTGTCGGCGCATAGGTCAGAACGTGCTCCGGGCCATTGTGGCGCAAGTAGTGCACTTTCCCGTTCTTATCCACCCACGCGCCGACGTAGACGCCGCTGTTCCCGCTTGGCCGGACGCGGCGCATGATTTCGTGCCACTTGCGCGCACGCGGCAGCAGACCAGAATCCTGGATATCCTTCTTGTTGGCCCAGCGTGCGGACCCGTGCAGATACTCATTCACCTTGGAAGTGTTCGCCATTATCATCTTCGCGACCACGAGGCCGATCAGACCGATGCCGGCCACGCAGATGCCGACGCCACCGGCGCGCATAATGGCGTCCGGGTACTCCTGGTACCACTTGCCGGCCCACAGGACGATGCCCCATGGCGGGTACACTTGGTGGATGTTGGTGCCCAGCGCCGTTTGGTAGCGCATGTCGTGCGCGAAGAACTGGGTGGCCGCTTGCAACCCGCCCCCCAACGCCAAAGTAGCAAGGGCGGGTATGATCTTGCTGGACCCCGGCGTCTTGGTGCGCACTTGCGGGCCTACTGCGTTGTTGAAACGGTCTTTCATCTGCTCCGTCCTTTCGACTTGATGGCGCCTGTGGCGCTCACTTCCACTGGTCTGCCGAGTGGCAAGCGCTTGAGGCGTCGCGCCGTCGCATCGTCTACCGGAAGAACCATGACCTCGTCGCCGACCTTGAGCAGGGCGAGAGCCTGTCCGTCGATAAGGCGCGTACCCGAGTAGCCAGCTGCCACGTCATCAGTAAATGTAAATCGTTTGTGCTTCGGTATATCGAACCCAATGCGCCTCTTTTGCTCTCGCTCAATGACGTATTTCTCGGCTGCTGCAATTGCGGTTGTTTTCACTTCCAAGCGGACATTTTCAAGCGGTGCGATGAGCGTGCGTGTTGTCGGTGCGGTCGTCGTTGGGAATGGGGCGGTTGACACCGTATCGCTGCCCGACACATCAATCACGACTGCACCGAGCTGTGACAGACGCCGCAAGCGATCCTGACCTTCCGGCGGAGGTGCCGAGCCGGCGCGACCCACCGTCGGTTTGTTGCCTGCGCTTGCCGGGCGCGTCGGGCTGCGTGCGTTGTCGCTTGCTGCGATGCTCAGAGATGTCGGCTTTGAGCCTGTGCTCCCAGATTGAACCGTACTGTGCGCTTTCAGTCGTCCTGCCCCACGAAGACCCCGTCGCAAGCCGTGATCTGGTTTGGTTCCTTGACGCTCCATGTGACCAGGTACATGACCCGGCAATAGCACTTCACTTCCGTGGGCGACGTGAACCACACCGAGTTCGGACAGCCCTCGCATGCCGTTGCGAATTTGGGTCGGCGATTTGGGTCCAGCGCTTCGAGCGTGGGACTTGTCGCCGTTGGCATGTCGGGCAGGGTGCTTGACGGGGACGGCCGCATCGTCGCGTGCGGCGGCGCGGCTGGCGGCGGCTTGTGCAGCGCCTCCATGGCGCTTGTGATCAGATCGTCGTCCGACAATTTTTCCGTCGTTTCTGCTTTCGCGTCCATGCTTGTTCTCCTTTGTCGTTGGTGAGTAAGTCAGCTGTTGACGACGACGCTCCAGCGCGGCATCGTCGAAGCTGACGGAAAGATTGGCTGCTGCCGCCGCCCGAACGATTTGTTTCTTGAATTCCGTTGTTCCATTGACGGCCAGGCAGCTGCCGTAACGCTCCATCGCCATGCGCAGCGCGGCCTGCAGGCCGACCTGGTCGGCGTCGCGCGAAACTTTGAGCTTATGTCCATCGTCGCGCACAGCGCTCGCGCCAAATCGATAGATGATCGTGCCCTTCTTTGTGATGCTGTCGTGCCGCGGCCCGGGACTGCCGGTTCCCACCGGGCCCCGATGCCCACCCACGGTATTGCCCACGAGGCCAGTTGGAATTTCCCGAGCGCGCAACGCCTCCAATGCTTCCTTGTCGCCCGCCATCGCCTCGCTGCGCAGCCAGTCTGCCCAGACGCGGCGCCGATATTTCTCGTAGATCTCCTGGCGCTCTTTTCGATATTGCCTGTTAATCGCGGCGATGTCGTCGCGTAGCACAGTGCTTGTCGCCGCATACGTGAGTTTCTTGCCGATGGCCGGCGCCTGCACCAGCTTGATCGCCGCACGTTTCAATCGGCCGTTACGCTTTGCGTCCTCGATCAGTCTGTTCTTGCGGGCGACGGCCTTGGCCCACTCGATGGCGCGTGTGCTTCCGGTTTCTGCCTGAGCGAGTTTGTATCGCCCATGCAACTCAACGGTATTTACGCGCGAAAGCATCGGCCGCTTGTCGTAATGTTTGCGTGCGTGGCTGTTCGTTGTCGGCTTGACTTGCGACACAAACGCGCCCAGGCGTTCTTCCAGTTTGCCCTTGGAGAATTCACGGCCAACTGAACTGGCTTTTACGCTCACGCCGTTTTCCGCCGTGATGACCAGGCCGTTTGCTCTCTCGTGCATTGTCAGGCCATGCTCGCGCATGACTTCATGCATTTCAGCCCATGACTGTGCGCCTTGAATATGGTCCTTGCATTCGCGCTTGATCCAGCCAAGAAGACTTTCGACATGGGCGTGCCGTTCCATGTCGGCGGCCCGGTTCTCGCTTCCGACCCTCGCTGCCTTATGGTTGTCTTTTTCGAGTCCGTATTCATTTTCCAATTTGTCGCAAAGCTGGCCGAGTGTGTGATACGCGTTGAACGGCTCATGAATGGTGTAGCGCTCGGGATGGATCTTGTTGATGGCGATGTGCATGTGCAGGTTGTCGGTGTCGTGGTGTACGACACGAATGCGCTGGTGGCCGCTGAATCCAAGACCAGCACAGATGCGCTCCTCAATTGCTTGAAGGACGGCCTCGTCAGGCAGTTCGCCTGGGCGGAAGCTCACAATCAGGTGGTAGGTCTTGTCGGCCGCAGATCGCATGTTTTGTGCCTGGATATTCAACACTTCGAGTATTGCAATCTCTGCCTGGTCGGTTTCGCAGTTAGTGACGCTGACAACTCCGACACGCTCGTGCTTTCCGTTCGGAGCCGTGAGGTATTCCACAAGGCCGGAAAAATTGCTTTTCGTCGCGGAGGTCATGGGTACATGCTTGGCGATCATGACCTCACTCCAGAAATTTTAGCGGCTAAAGTTTTCACCGTTCGGCCCTAGGGATGATGACCGCACGCATGACTGCGTGCATCTTGTCTTGGGTATCCTCGATTTTCGAGAGTAGGGCGCGTATGGTGGCCTCGCCAAAATCCTCGGTGCGCGTGTCGTTGGTGAGCCAGAGCTTCAACAGCCCGCCAAGTCGGCCGAGGTCGCCATTTATCCGCGCCAACTCCTCTACGCGGCGGTTGTCCAGGATGCCGCGCACTTCGTAGCCCAGTCCCACATTGCGCAAGTACGCGGCAACCGACCTCCCAGCAGCAGCTGCATTGCGCTTGATCTGCTGTTCCTCGTCGGGTAGCACAGGCACGCGCAGGTGCCGTCGCTTGCGCGTCAACTTTGATGCTGTATCCGTCATTTTTTGCCTCCCCGATCGCCCGCAGGCGATGCTGATGGCGGCGGTAGCCGCCCGGCCTCGCAGAGCAGGAACCCGTTGAGCGCCGCAGGCGCGAATAAGGGAAGAGTGAAGATAGGTAACCGGCTCGCCGGTTAGCTAACTTCACCTATCCTGCCCGACTCTTCGAGTCAATTACGCCAAGAAAGCATACCGTCGGCTCTTCGATTTATCCTCGATTTGATCAAGAAACCACGTCGTTTTTACAACGTATATATCGAACGTTCCTATAATCGAATTTAGGAGGCGAGGCTTGCAGTACAAGCGATCCGACGAAAACTTCACAGATGGAAAACCTTCATGGCGAACACATATCCCGAGGTGCTGGGCGAGTGGGTCAAGCGACGTGAATCGGCAAGACGTGACAGAAACCTTGTCGCTTTCCTGGCTGTGCGTGATGACGTGAAGGCGGCTGTTGACGAGGGTTATGCGGTCAAAACAATCTGGGCGAACATGCACGAGAACAAGCGTGTCGCATTCGGATACGACACGTTCTTGAACTACGTGAACCGCTACATTCGCCGGCCACCCTCTAAGCCGAACGTGGTGGCTCCAGCCAGGCCGGATTCGCGCCTGGTCAGCAATCCGTCGCGGAATTTTCCTTCGACTAATCCGAAGGAAACCGCGCCGAAAGTGCATACGCCGGGAGTGCTTCCCGGCTTTACCTTCAACTCAACACCAACGAAGGAGGACTTAATATAATGTCTAAAATTCACGTAATTCTGCAAGGGAAAGGCGGCGTAGGGAAATCGGTCGCCGCAGCCTTCCTCGCGCAATACAAGGTTGAGAAGGGACAGGAACCGTCTTGCATAGACACCGATCCGGTCAATGCAACCTTTTTCGGCTACAAGGCACTGCAGGTCCAACGTCTGCAGATCATGGAAGCGGATGAGATCGACCCGCGCAGCTTCGATACCCTGGTCGAAATGATCGCCGTGTCAAAGGGCGACGTGATCATCGACAACGGCGCCAGCTCCTTCGTGCCCTTGTCGCATTTTCTCATTAGCAATCAGGTGCCGGCGCTCCTCAGGGATATGGGCCACGATCTCGTTGTGCACACTGTCGTCACGGGCGGCCAGGCGCTGCTCGATACGATCAGCGGATTCTCGCAGCTGGCCAGCCAGTTTCCGTCCGAAGCGCTGTTCGTCGTTTGGTTGAATCCGTACTGGGGGCAGATTCAGCATGACGGAAAGGGGTTCGAGCAGATGAAGGCATACACGTCTAACAAGGCGAGGGTGTCGGCCATCATCCAGATTCCGGCGCTTAAGAAAGAAACGTACGGCCGCGACCTGAGCGATATGCTCCAGGACCGGCTCACCTTCGACGAGGCGATCGCCATGGAATCCCGAACGATCATGACGCGCCAGCGCCTGAAAATCATCAAAGGCCAGGTCTACGCCCAGCTTGAGAACGCTGCGGTGCTTTGATGGATGAGCGCGAACAGCTTGAGGAAATCATCCGCGAAATCGCCACCCGGCATGGCATCGCGGTGTCGCGTGACGATCCGATCTTGGTCCTGCAAACCATCAATAATCGCCTCTTGCTGGACAGCGCCAAAGCCCAGCAGGTCATGCTCGACCATTTCAAGGAAGAACTGGAGGCGCTGGCTGCTCGATGGGGGGATGACGCCAAGGGAAAGGCGGAGCGCATCCTCAACGCCTCACTGACGGCCAGCAAGGAGGCAATGGGGCACATGCTAGACGAGGCTGCGAAAGCATCAGCTGTCAAGATTGGCGCTGAAATTGATGAGGCGTTGGTCAGGGTGGCCGTGCCTGTCCGGGTTGCCCGTCGCATCGCCATCCTGAACGTATTCGCCGCGTGTATTACGATGGCAGCGGCGGGAATCGCGCTATGGGCTGCCCATCATTAATATGTGGTAGTGGCCTGACACCTTGCGTAAGAGCGGCTGCTTCCGCCCCGAAGCTGACATCTGATATGAAGGTCGAACGAGAAAATTAGAAATTGCCCTAGATTATAAGTTGTGACGTGACCTAACAGGACGTGTCAGATTGCGCATGTCTGGGTCGACCCAAAGCGGGCGTTCAGCATCAGTATTGAATACCTGCTGCCTAATCGGTGCTCTGCACTTGAACTCCATCGACAGTAACTGGGCCGTCTGCCGAAATCCAGATAATTTTTTCACCATCTATAAAACCGTTGTAGAGCGTTTTGTAGGCTTTTCCACCTTGATGTACCTCGACAGATTTGGCTCCGACGTGCTGAAGTTTCGAATCGACAGAGGCAATCTTCAGTCCGATGTTCGGGAAACCGCCAAATCTGGTTGAAGGGTAGATTATTCCGTCAATATTCGAACTGCCAAGACAATTCTTAGCGATCTCAGAAGTCACCTGATACAGGCCTTCTACTTCCTCCATGCTCAAGACCTTCACTAGAAAACGATCGCAGTCGAGCATTGCTCTTAACGCACGAGGCCGAAGATTCTGGGCAAGAAATTCATAGTGCTGCCTGTAGGAATTGTGGAGAACAAATGGTAGGTCCGCACCCCGGTAAAAATAGTCATTTATACCAATTGGAGTAACGTACAAGAATTGATCTTGGCGGACAGGACTCGTCGTAGGTTTCGTATGGCTCACCAATATATTTACCACGTCACCATCAACTGCCCTAATTTCAGCCAAGGAAGCAAAAAGCGATATGTGGTTAACATCCCAGCAACAATAGAATAGACGATCCCCTTCCTTATTTAACCTGCCCAATTCTGGGCACTTCGCGTGATCAAGTGGCAGATATGATAGTCGGGCTACTTTTTTGTAGCAGTGGTTTGTTTCGGTTCCATCAAACTTTGTCGCACGGGTAAAGCAGATCATTTCTTCCAATGGAATTGGTATTGGTATCAAGACGGTATAGCGAAGTAGTTCATTTACACGATACGCAATCGCAGCCATAGACAGGCGGCGTTTCCCGCTGATATGGGCCCATAGCGCACTCGTAAGGTTCCTCACCATGTTCATATGCAAAGTTGGGTCGAGATTGAGTTCCGACACTTTTGTCTGAAGCGGGTGCTGAATTGTCATTTTTTACTCTGCATTGATCTGGCATGTCCGACGTCCTGCGTCTAGAAAACGGTCTCCACGGACCGCTTCTGGCCGAAAGCGGGCGGTCGGAACGGTCCAGTGTACGGGCTTGTTGCTGTCAGAGCAAGTAAGTGGTTTTGTTAGGCGCTCTTAAACTGGAAGCGGATTGCCTGTAAAAATGATCGTCAACGATTTTGCGCCACGGGTCATGGCAACATACAGGTCTTTTGCGTCAAGACTATCGGCGTCCAAAATAATCGCATGGTCGTATTCCAAGCCTTTCACCAACAACGTGGTGCCAATGAGCTTCGTATGACGGATTGGCCTGCCGGTATGCCTCATATCACGCTGGTAGAGCTTCGCTGAATCATTCAACGTGTCGCCCTCACCATCAATATGCATTTTCAAAACATTCAGGAAACGGTAGAACAAGTCCCTTCTAAAAGGTGACGTTCCTGGATTCTCTTTTAGTTCCAGGAAGAAGGCGTTCAGGTTTTTCGTGGTTGGGTCACTTAGATAAAGATTAGCCGCCTTCAACATAAACGGATACTTCGTTGTCTTAATCTGCTTGGCGACTTCGCCTTTTTTTGTTCCTGCCGCAAGAGCATTGTCTACACCCGTGAAACACTTCTTCGCAAAATCCAACGCATGAAGAAAGGCCGCTTTGGTACTCTTGGCTGTCACAAGTTTTTTGATGATGGAATGAAGTGCCTTCCCTTCAACTTCTTCAATAGACGAGAACTTCCCGCTCAACATACGAGCCAGAGCGTGCGTCTTTGCTTTGAGCAGTTGATCGCCGCCGTGAAGAGCAATGACCGAGCCTTCGGTGTTAAACAACTTCATGAGCGAGGTGTATTGATTCTGAGGAAGGAAGTCCGGTCCAGTGTAGACCCGCGTCACGCTCACTGGCACCCCATTGACGAGATCAAGCTTCATACCTTTCTCCAACCGTTCACGACACTTCTTTAACCAGGCGCCAAGCAAAGGCGCTTTTGCATTGTCCCAGCGCCATGGCGTCTCCAGCTTCCCAAGACACTCAAAGTGGGGATAAATACTAGCGTCCCAGTCAACTGGCTTCTGGCCATTCTCAAAGTCAAAAATAGCCTGCATGGGGTCGCCCAGGACACGACATGGGAGGATGTCGGCCAACCTACACACCAGTAGGTGCTGGAGGTCTGAGCAGTCTTGATATTCGTCCACGTAGACGCCGGCATAACTGCACAAGATAATGTGCCGTATGAACGCCTTGGTAAGCAGGCCCGAGCAGGATTCATAGAGCTTGTCCCACTGCTTGCTTGAAGGGCTATCCACCTTCCAACCCGAACCCTTGGGATAGGCCAAGCACAACCGCAGCGACCAACTGGCTATCGTGTCAACCTGGTATTGCGAGGCTGGCACCTTCAAAGCCGCCATCTTGGCCTTGATTGAATTCACACCCGCAAACGTGTGCGTCAAGATTAGCTGCCTCTGGTTGGCGGTTTTCACCGCCATGGCAATCAGATGGGTCTTGCCGTATCCAGCGGGGGCAATTACATACCCTTTGGTCGTGCAATTTCCAAGCGTGATTGCCAGTTCATCAGACATTGGAGGCCCATGTCCACAGCAGGGCCAGCTTTAAGGCAGTGTCCTTTTCTGCAAAATTCGGATCTGCAAACGCCGGGCTTATGGTTGAGAACCACTTGTCGCCTCGCGTAATGTCTTTGAACCACTCGCCTTTCTTTGCAGCCAAACCGATGGCCGTTCGTAGTTTTGGGGTGTCTTCCCAAAGGCCCATGTCCTTGTCCAAGTCCTCTTGAAACTTTGAATGAATCTGGTTGTGGACCACATAAGCCAGTTCTTTAGCAAGTTTTACACTGGCAAGGACGCTGGCCCATGGCAAGTCCTGGAAGAGCCGCTGCTCCAACGACAGCTTGTCGTCCCAGACGTACACGGGCACCCCAAGTTTTTCCAACTCAGCTTTGTCGGCAGGGGAAAATTGATCGTCTGCATCAGCGTCGGCAAACACGCATGCTTGGTAGCAGAGGAAATGGAAAGCTCTCCCCATTGCCTTGACCTTACTGCCGCCCCTTACATCGAGCAGTGCGACACCATGATAGGAAAACGGATCACCTCCCTTCCGCACTTGGTAGTCATCAAATCCTCTCAGAAATCCAACCTCAGTGGCACCTTCACAGACGATGACCTTTTTCGCCAAGAACGCTTCAGCGCTTGAACGAATTTTTCCTTGAGCCTCATGCTCTGACAAGCTTTCAGAAAAGGCAGGAATGATTTTAACGACACCGGCCTTGCTGTGGACGATGTAAAGCTCCTTCACGGTGAGCTCACGCAGCACAACAGGCGAATGCGTCGTCAGGAAATATTGACCCCGCTTGTCTTCCCTTACATGCTTGATGAGGCGAGAAATTCGGTGCGGCTCCAAGCCGAATTCAACCTCGTCAAACAAGGTGATGTGGCCGTCGTCCAAGCCTACTTGTTGAATCCCGCACAGGAGCATGCGCCGAGAGCCCAAGCCTAACTGACGCAGTGGAATGTCGCCATCATGCAGTGCCAAGCCACCCACCTTCAGGTTGATAGAACTTAAATCCAAGTGCGCCTGGTATGAGGTGTTGACCGGCACGCCAAGGAGCTTGGCTATAACCTGCGACTTCTCAGCAGCAGCGTCAAAATTCTTGAGCGTTACCAGGCGGTCGACGTCCAGCGACGTGCGGGCAGTTCTGGAGGCGGTAGCCAAGAGCTCGTTCAAGCTTTGGGCTTCGGTCAGTTTCGCCAGTGCCGTGCCAGTCGCCCACGATAGCTGCCTCTCACTGTAAGCACCGATCAGCCCAACACTGACCTTGTTGCGATCTGCTTGCTTGAACGGCACGCCTTCAGGGGTCCGATCAGTATAGATGACCCACTTTGGTTCCAGTTCCTTGCCGACAGTCAGGCGAACCGTCAGGACCGGCTCCAAGGGATCAACCTCTTCATCAACGAGCGTCTGGGTTGCCTTATCCCAGCCCCGTTGATGATTGCCATATTTTTGCAATGAGCAGAAGTCGGGTATCAAATCGCCAAAGGTCACTTCAATGATAATGCTGTCGTCAACCTTGCACTGGTGGAAATCTGCGTCGGTAAAAATGGGATTCCATTGAGGGTAGAAGGCATAACGAATGGCCTCCAGAATAGTGGACTTGGAAGAGTCGCCCTTGCCAATCAAGCAGAAAATATCGCTTGCTGGCAAACTCCATTCAAGCTCCTTAACGCCGCGAAAGTTCTTGATAGTTATTCTTCTAATTTTCACGCAGCGAAATCCTCAGTTTTTGAAATTATCCAGAAGAACGGCCATGACCGTTCCCGCCCGACGGAATCCATACGAACTGCCAATTCTCAAACGACAGAAATCTTTGATTATAGACCTACGGTATGGACATAGGCAGATTCATAAGGCTTTGGAGGAACCTAGCGCTTTATGTAATCTCAAGCGGCCCATCCAATCTCGCGCAATATGAATCCTAGCGCTTGTACGACGAGTGCTGCATCATCCTCTTCCACCGTCCTTAGCGACATTTTATGTCGTTCATTATCCTTGCCCCTGGAATGAAGTTTGGCGATGATTTCTAAGGTGGAGCGAAGCGCTACCTTTTCCCTTTCGCCAAACCGGATCTGTATCGCTTTGATCCAAGCGCCAAGATCCTTTTCTAAGGGCAATTCCAAACCTTCCTCCTGTTGCATCCACCTCGAAATGAATACAACAGCCGCGTTTCGACATTGGTCAACGACTGATGTTGGAAGTTCTCGATAAGCGGCGTCCAAAGCCCGATCGTATGCTGACTTCACGGTTGCGAAATTTGACGGATTGATTCTGGTAGTGTCAAGTTCCGGCAATATGCCTAACGCTGATTCAGCACGCAGTGTGAGAAGCACATCAGATCCAAGGGAACGCTCTACCTGAACGATTTTCCAGACGGAATAGGCATCAGCTTGTCCTAATGCTATTCTTGCACCTTCACCTCTAATGCGCCGGAGAAGTAGGTCCGTGCCCTCGATGTAGACCGTCAGTTCCTTCGGAACGCGCCATCCATTATTTGCAGCCTTAATCAGGTCGGAGTGAACAGCCGGATGGGCCTCAACTTGAACCGTTTCCTTGCTCACATTGCCAAAATTTTGGTATAACCTGCCGCGCCGAACCCTCGTACCAAAATCGAAGGATGTCTCAACAAAAATCCAACCGAAAGGATCACTTGTAAAGCTTCGCGGAACTTTTTGCAAATCACTTGGCGTTTCGAGCGAGGTTGCGTTGCAAACTGGCGGTGACGGCCAGACTGGATGAGTTGGCCCAGTGCGGCCCTCGTACACTAGCCCTGTGTTGACATCTATACCTAGACGCGACATCGCTGTTTCCTTCATCGAAGCTGATCAATTAGTATAGCTCCTCCTACTGTCCGCTTCTGGCCGAACCCGGCCGTTTGATATAGCATAGCATCTTGCTACGTTGGAAAAATCACGGACTGTCACGACCGGCCGGAACCGGCCAGGAGCAGTCATCCGCCTGGTGACTAAATTTATTTATTCGGACAATCAAACCAAACGTTCCATCTTGTCCAGTAGACACAGGCGCATTCAGTACGTAGACTGCAATAATTCCTTAATGTAACGACTCGCTGATCGAACAGTTTTGGCGGTTGTGGCGAACGTTCTCGGGTGTGACGTGTTTCACGATAATTTAGCACTGTGCGCATATACAGTTTGATGCCGAAGCTAGCACTGGTGCGGCTTCTGGAGGAACAGACCAAAGTGTTTATCAGCCTTCCACCATGCATACCGGCCCGTCCTGTTTGTATAAGTACCAGTTGGGCCCCATCATGAGCTATTCGATCGAACGCGATAATTCACGGAGGCGAGAAGACTTCGACGAATACAAGTATCAAATTCTTCGGGATGGTCATCTTGTAGCTTCCTACTGGCATGACTACCGAGGTGACGACCATGGACTTGTATTTGTTGACGGAACCGTCGAATCCTGGTCGGTCGGCCGCATGACTGATTTTGTTGAAGGTGGAGGCCCTCAACCGCTCAAGCTAACCGAAAAAGCGGTCGCATTCTTGGAGCGCCACACTAAATGATTCAGTTTGCCCAACCACATATTCCAGCGGACGCCTGCGGCGCCGCTGAACCGCAACGTTAAATTTCTTGGAACATCATGGCGACCGAACATCTAGACGTTTCCGCCGAAGTTGCCTCAATCGCAGGCGATGCAGAAGGCTACTTCCGCCAAGCGAAGGTTGAGTGTGAGCCACATGCAAAGCAAGGCCCTTTTGGGTGGGGCATAGATTACGAGGTTGCCGACCTTTGGGAGCTACTTGCCAATCCCACGAAAGACATTGCTAACGGCATCTCTGATCGCCTACTGCGTATTGCCGCTCAAGTTGCGCAAGTTGCGAAAGCGGCGCCCCTTACTGGAAATGAAGATGTGCAGGATGTGAAGAATGCCGCGAAAGCCATGCGGGCGGCCCTTCTACTAAGACGCTATCAGTATCAAGAACCCCACGTAATACATGACGAGGACAGAGTTCTCGGGTTCCGACCAGCAGAACAATCCGAGAGACTTGGCTTAGTACCCATAGAGGCCGAAAAAGTCTTTTTTGACGGTCTATCCAAACTCCGCACTGTACTAAAGCTAGTCGAATCGGGAAGGGAGTTCGAAGCGGCTATGCTGCCGTCTGGTACAACCGTAGCGCCTACTAAGTACCGTGCAGGCACGGCATTCATCATGATGTGGATGGATCAAAAACTTCCTGAGCTTACTGACGTTGCGGATACGGTGAAATCAGTATTTTCGTGCTTTGGTATTAAGGCCTTGCGGGCCGACGATATCGAACACGAGGGCCTTATCACGGACAGAATTCTCTCTGAAATCCACACTTCTGAATTCCTATTCGCCGATCTGACTGGGGCAAGACCAAACGTCTACTATGAGGTTGGTTTTGCTCATGCTCTTGGCAAGCGCGTGATTCTATTTCGCAAGTCCGGCACGGGCCTTCACTTTGACCTTGCTGGCTACAATTGCCCCGACTATGACAACTTACGAGATCTCCGCGGAAAGCTTACTAAGCGCCTGATCGGGCTGACCAACAGAAATCCAAGCGGTGAACACGAAATCTAACATGGCGCTGAACCTCGCTCCCTTCGGTCGCTGGCCGCTGCGCGATAAAGCTGCGCAGCGCCGGTTAGCTCTACGTTAGATTCGCCAATACACTCACAGATGCCCGACTACATAAGCCACTTCCCTGCACCTTTCCTAGAAGACATCGTTCGTGGGCGATGCCTCCCCTTTGTCGGAGCCGGCTTCTCGCTCAATGCCAAGATCCCGAGAGGCAAGAAGATGCTCGATTGGGACGGATTAGGGAAGCAGGTGGCCGCGGCGCTTCCAGAGTACCAGTACACAACCGCGCTAGAAGCGCTGTCGGCGTACTCTCACGAGTTTTCAAGAGTGAAACTCGTAGAGTTTCTGTCCTCTGCACTGCTCATCGCCAGCATCCAACCTGCAAAGACCCACGAAGAATTCTGCCGCCTACCGTTTGATAGAGTAGTCACGACCAACTTTGATTTCCTACTTGAACAGGCCTACGCGAAACTGAACAGGTATTGCATTCCCCTAGTGGCAGAAGATCAACTCGCAGTAGGCGACCCCCAAGCGGGCGTGCGGCTTTTGAAACTTCACGGCGACCTGCACCACCCCAATCGCCTTGTCGTAACAGAAGAAGACTATGACGCGTTCTTGAACAGCCTGCCTCTGCTCGCAACTCATTTGGCAAGCCTGCTCATTGACCACACGGCGTTCTTCATTGGATACAGCCTTGACGATCCGGACTTTCGCCAAATCTGGCAAGTGGTCAAAGAGAGGCTCGGCGCCCTACGCCGCCCCGCGTATGTACTGCAAGTTGGGGCTCCTGCGAACCTCGTAGCGCGTTACGAACGGCGAGGAGTCAAGGTCATTAACCTCCCCAAGAGTTCCTCAAAGTCTTACGCAGAGGTACTTGAGGCCGTTTTTCGGGAACTTCGAGAGTACTGGACTTCACAGGTGATCTCCCAAAGCACCTCAACTGAGCTCGAACCGCAAGCCGAACTGTCGCTTCCTCCAAGTGCCCAGAGTCGCCTAGCATTCTTTTCAGTGCCTACGCGGTATGCAGCGCTGTATAAGGCACGCGTCTACCCGATTGCCGAACAGTACGGCTTCAGTCCTGTTATGGCGGCTGAAGTGATCGCGCCGGGCGATAGCCTAATGGCTAAGGTCTACGCACTGATCGAGAAGTCTGCTGTTGTTGTTGCGGACCTGAGCTCACCAAACACGGTATTCGAAGTGGGAATGGTTCTATCCAAAGAAGGAATGGCCAAGCCGCTGATCCTAATTGTAGAGGATGACGCTAGCGTTCCATTTGATCTTGGAATGCATCTAGTCATCCGCAGGCCTCGCACACTAGACGGTGAATCGACCACTTTTCTAAAGGCGCTTGAGTCCGCTTTTGCGGCTGCCTTTCAGAAACTCTCTCCGGCATTGGAAGATGAACCGAGCCGCCTCATTGCCAAGAAGGAATACCGAGCCGCGGTCATCGCGGCGTTCTCTTTGCTGGAACATGAGCTCCGGCAGAACATGGAAATCGCCGGATTCGACAAGTTCATGACTAGATCAAGCTTGGGTCAGCTACTCGAGTTTGCGAAATCGCGCGAAATTCTTGAACCGAAGCTTTACACACAGCTTCGCGCCCACGTGGCACTGAGGAATCGGATAGCTCATACCAGAGCTGAAGTAACGGCTCCGCAAGCACGCGCTCTAGTCAAGGATGTTGCGAGCGTGGTCTTGAAGGTCCGAGAGGTGAATCTAACCTCGCGCTCCACCGGACGGCCTTCGGCCGCCCGTGAGCTTTGACGTTAAATGTCAGCGTCGGAGAAAATCCAATGACTCCTTGGGGGCGAAAACGGTCGATCAAAACGGCCGCTTGGCTGACCGTTTCCTTCGACCCAAAGCGGACTGACAAAGAGCGTGCATTTGGAAGCATCTAACGTCGTCACGGCCGCACTGGGTCGTAAACCGGAAGTACAAGCCTCCAGTCCGTAGGCACCGGAGGTCGTCACGGGCAGCGTATTTCCATGACGTGTATTTCCTCAGCCGGAACTGACGCCATAGCCCAGCACTCCTTCCCTACGAGCTCTACTCCTTTTTCGATGCTCATGCCCAATTCACCGTCTGTTCGACAGGTGGCCGACCGCGCATTGATGACCGGACAGCGCTGACGGGCACCCTGTCCGTTCTCAAGACTAGAAGGCTTTGGGAGTATCTGCCGCGTAAGCTCGGCTGCGGCAGCGGAATGACCCGCTGGCGTTGCACACCGCCGGCGCGGCTTCCGGTAGCGTGCCCGCAGGGGTGCCGGGACCGCACTGGCCGTTAGCTGGCGGCGATCGCGTCTACCCATTCCTCGTGCGTGATGTCGAGGCGTTTGAGGATATTCGCAGCGAGAAAAGCGGGAATGGTGGGGTTGCTGCCGTAGTGATTACCGAGCCGGAATGGCCTCTTGGTCTTGCGCAGCAACTTGATTTCCGATCCCTTGCCCTGTGCGACCTGGACGCCGCAATGTTCTAGTAGCTTGAAGAAGTAGCGCCTGCGCAACTGCGGCAGCATGCTCGACGCGCTGCCAGCGTCCGCATGCGGTCCCGCGGGGGACTCGGCGAGATCGGCGTCGGCTGCGGCGTCCTCCCTTTTCGACGCCTTGGCCAGGGCCACGTACAGCAGGGTTTCATCCCGCAGGTCGCACGCTGCCGGTTCCGCGGTCTGCGCATTGGTCCCATGCAGGTAATAATGCTCAATATTGAGATAGTCCTTGACCAGCTGCCCGTGGACCTGCTTGAGCAGCCACCAAGAGAGGGTCACGGCGTCTTCCGGACCAAACACGGCGTCGAGCGTGCGCCAAGGATGCATCCACCATTTGATTTGCCCATCGTACCCGACATTCAAAGCGCCCCGCATGAAATTCGTGTGCAGGCCGCGGCGCAGGCTCTCGGCGTCATCGCAGAACATGATTCTAGCGCAGCCGCTTGGGGACAGGAACGAGAATGCCGCCATGCAGCTCGTCCCGGGGATGCTGAACATGTAGCGTTCGGCGCGGTCGCTCGACATCAGGTATGGATAGGCTTCCAGCATGTCGGTGAACATCTGTTGGTATTGCAGGCGCTCTTCTTTGCACCCCGGCATGGTGTGGTCTTGGCGCAACGCCGCCAGCAGCGGGGTAAGTACGACGTTGTCCATGTACGCTACCGATTCCACCGCATACAAGCTGATTACGGTGTTGAAGCGTTCCCGGTCCCGTGGCGACGGCATGTCGCACGCCAGCGTGAGCTCGGGCACGTGCGCTGCGGTCGCATCGTGGGACAGCGTGCAGTGGCCCGGCTTGAACACCATCGAGTCAAGCAGCTGGTACGGCAGGAGGTCGATGACGGTTTCCCACACCATCGAGTACAGGCGCTCCTTGCCGTGCACGATGGTCATGTCAATCGGCGCGATGATCGAGTCGTAGGCGCTAAAGAAAGTCCGGTAAGGATCATTGCGCGCCTGGTGACGCAGCTTGAAGTTGACCTGCCGGGCCACGTCCTCGCCCCAAGCCTGGGCGCGTGCGTGGAGGTCGAGAAAGTCCGGATCGCCGGCCAGCATCACCTCGGCCGTCCGGAAGCTGCAGCCGACATACTGGTTGTTCAGTGCACGAGTTTCTTCGATCAGGGCGTTGCCGACGTCGCGCTGCTGTAGCGAGATCAGCTGACACAGCGCCAGCGGTAGCAACCTGACCGGCTGTTCGTCGACAATCCAGTCGCTGGCGGCGACGACGTTGTGGGCAAACCGGTCCAGCGGGGAAGCGGGACGACGGTTGAGGATCTTGACCATGTCGTCGTTCAGCTTGCGGCGCACGATCTGCTGCTGCAAGGTCAGGGCATTGGTAGCTGGCGTGGCGGAATTGCTCATGGGCTGGCGGTAATGGTTGACGGGTAGCACGCGTGTCGATAAGTAGGGCCAAGGGCAATGCGTTGCGGAGGTGGCGCGGCGGCCGATTGTCACCCGCCCGGCCAGGCCAGGGCGACAGTGCTGCCCTGGCGACGTCAAGACAGCCGGCGCACCGCGCCTTGCCGTCGACTGCATTCCCTGCGAGCAATATCGTACCACACGGGCATGCTCCCCTGCGGCGAGGTGTCTGTCAACTGGGATTGCGACCATTAAGCGTGTTCGACAAGGACCAGCCCTTTCCACCTGCAAGACCCTGCGATTGCCGGTGTTCCTGCTCCTTCTTGCGCAGCATGGCCATGTGCTGGCGCTGCGCTTCCTGCTGTTCGTCCCATTCGCTGGCAAGGCCAGGGGCCAACCGACGTAATTTGCGGGCAGCCAATTCCTCGATATGCGCCCCGTGGACACCCATGCCGTCCTTGATCTCGCGGACTAACTCCAGGCGCCCTTGAAGGCGCTGCAACGTGCCTTGTTGCTGCTGTACTTGCTGCTGCCACTTGGAGCGGGAGCCAGGGAGGGCGATGAGTCCTGGCTGCTGTGCCCTGGCTTGCTGCAGGCGAGAGGACTGCTGCTCAATCAGATTTTCTAGCCTGTCCTCAATGCGTTCGGCCTGGTCATGCTTGCTTTCGACCTGGGCAGCGAGGGCGGTGCTGTATTGTGTTTCGACCGAGAGCGTATCCAGCCGGCCAGCTTGTTCGGTTAGCTCATGAGCACGTTCCAGGAGGCTATCGGCCTGGGCTTCCGCATCGCTGGCGCTATTGATGGCCTGCTGGGCGGCTCTGGTTTGCTGAGGTATTTGTTCTTTCTGACTGTTCACGATCAGGCCTCCGTTTTAGCGGCTAAAGTTCGTCAGGAAATACCACGTCCCAGTTTGATCGAAGCCTTCGACACCACTGCCTTTTCGCCGTTGTACTTGACGCTGGAATTGCCTCCGATCTCTGGTACTTTATCGAAATCAGCCAGATCGTGTTTGACAAAACTCCTGCCGGTTTGCTGATACACGTGTTCCTTGTCGGCGTAGATGATCGGGCCATCGTGCGACTTACTTTTGTCGGCGACGGCCGCCAGGTGAATGTTGTAGATGCCAGGTTTGACGGCGCCGGCCTTTTCCACTTTTTCGGTATTCCATTGAGCGCCTTGTTCGCTCTGAACAAGACGCTGTCCGTTCATGACAAGGATACGGATCTTCATGTAATGCTCCTGATGGGGGTGGCGCTGGAAACGTGGTGCTGTCGCCAGGGAGAGGCGGAGCATGTAATCCGACGTTCAACCAGCAGCTTCTCGGAAATTGCTATCTCTGAGCTATTTGGCGGGCACCTTAGGAGCGGTGTTCGCCGTCCAGCAGGGCCACCAATTTCACGTCTGCCAAACACACCTCAAGCTCGTGATCATCATCTTCGTATTTCAGCCAAGCGTAGCCATCTGAGGGCGGACGGCGGGTAAGAATCAGGCGTGCAAGCCGCTCGCTGTGTTCAACCCGAACGATCGCTTTTTTAAACATCTCGGGTGCAGCCTCTTTGTCCTTCCTCCCGCCGTCTTGTGCTGGCAGCTCAGTGGGTTGGGGCGCTCCGCCAGGTCTTTCACCTGGACTTGAATTGGATCGCTCGTTCGCAAGCTTCTCGTCAAGGTACGCGCGCAACAGCTTGACCTCAGTCCGAGTCACATCCTGGTGTTCGTCGGTTAGCCACGAGGTCACCTCATTCGGGTTCTTCTTGAACGCCGTCACCAGTTCGTTTATCACGGTCACATCGTTTACCCGACCCGCACTGAACACACTGGCTATCGGATCGGGCAGGTCCAAAAGCGTTGCGTGCTGCGAAACGAACGAAGGCGACTTTCCGAGCGCCTTCGCTATTTCCCTTTTCTTTTGGCCCTTCGCCAGTTCACGGCCAATCCAGTCGGCGATTTCGCGCGGTGTCAGCGCATCGCGTTGCAGGTTTTCGATCACCTGGTCGATCTGTTGGTAGTCATTGTCGATGAATGACGGGATGGTCCTCAGTCCTTTGACTTTCGCAGCGCGGCAGCGCCGAGATCCATGGTTGATAATGAAGCGACCGGGAGCATCGGGGTTGTCACGCAATGATATAGGCGACTTGGGACCCTTTGGGCCGTAGGATGCCGCCAGCTCGGCAATACTGGCGGCGGAGAATCCAGGATTGTCCTTGGTGCGCGGTTGTTCAGGATCTTCGTCGACAAGGTCAATGTCGATCATTAGGGGGGCGCCGTTGATCGCTGCTTTCCCTAGTGCCCTTCCTTCAACCTGCTGAGCGCCAATCCTTGTTCTCGCCATATCGTTGTCGTCATTTTTCATGCCGCGTCGGTCGTCATGTGATTGCCCTGTTTCGTCGAATTCGTTTCGCGTGACTGCCATCAAATTATGTACGTGAATCAAAGCCCTTTCGGTTTGTAGGCGGACACGAAGAACGTCAGCGCAGTCAGCGCAGCAAAGTGGAGAATAAAGGTCCAGCCGGCATGCACACCAGCAGTATTCCAGTAGTACATGGTCCGAAGCAATTGGACGACACAATCAATCGACATCACCCATTTCAGGATAGGCCAAAGCAAGACGACGACCACCCAAACGAACTTGAGTAAGACGGGGGAGTTTTCCTTCTTAACAGGCTGGACGGTCTCCGGAACAGCGGGCGATGTAACAACATTTACGCCCGGAAATTTCACAACGTTTGTCATGGCCGCGCCTCCGCAAGATCTCCATGTCAATTATCCAGCATGGGCCACGGTCGCCCGCCGGCTATTTTGAATAGTGTTGCGCGTGCTCAAAGCGCGCGCAGGTTCCTGGAGAGTGGCCGCCTATTAGCTGCGTAGGTAGGAACACTGCCTCGGACCTATTTCGTTCGTCACAATCTCAATACAGGCGCGTGTGCACGTCGTTTTCGTTTCAAATCGGCCCCCAATTGGTCCGAAAATTGTTCATTGCCGCAGCTCGCCGCGGTCTTGCGGTGCCAGCACTGCCAGCAATTCCGGTCGGGGTGTGAACGGCTACGACAACAACAGGTCGCGGGGGCAGGCCAAGACGGAACGTGAGGGGAGCAGTGCCTCTGGTTCTTGACGGTGCCGACGTACTTCTAGACGGAAATCACGTTCAATGGCGCGAGCTGGGCAAGTAGGACTAAATGCTCTACAGCTTTGACTCTTTGCAAGTGATCCAGCGTGGCGGGGCCGCCGAGAGCTAGTGCGGGCACGAAACCATATATTTCATCATGCTTTTGTCGGCCCAATTTTTTTAATGCGCGAGCGAAAAGTTTGACGCCATCAACATCACTATGATCACAACCTGCTTTGTTAAGGGCGCTAAAGAATACCTTCACGTTCCTATTCAGATCTGATGTCCTATAGCTATCGGCAATTGCATTTGCGTCAGCAGCAACAATCTGAAGATTGCTGCCAGTTTTTTCTCCGAAAAAATATAAATCTCCAAATGCGCTTCTTGCGATAATATGATACGCATCCTGCTCCATGAATTGCGTATCACCGATCCATGCCTCTAACGCTGGCTCGTACTCCTGGGGGTTAACGGTCCAGAACAGGCCGTCTCCATAGCCGCACCAACCATATTCTTCCCAATACGCCAACAATTGATCCGGCAGCTTGCCACGGTAGCGTTCGATGCTCGACCGCGGAACGTCGCGCTTGTCGAAGGCCGGACCCAACTTCTCTATAAAATACGCGAAATTTTCATCCATGATTTTCCCTTATTTACACCGTTCAAGCTTCACGTTCATCTTCGTAATCGCGCGGATGGCTTGTGGGAGAGCGTTCGCAGCCTTATCGAGTTCGGCCAATCGCCCTCCCTTATTCCATTGCGCTCCGATGCGCGAATTTATATTCCTATCCCCAAAGTCGCCAATCACATCCTTGCCGCCAGCAATCATATCGGGGATATGCAGCGCCGCTAATGTCTTCATTTTCTCAGCGGCTATCTGTTCGGCTTTCTTGTCAGCTTCTATCAAGGATAATCCTTCTTCTTGAAGTTTTTTCGCCACAGCGAAAGTCATTTTTCCTTCATAGGAAGCTCTCGCATTTCGTGCAATGCTTGAACTGCGCGTCGATTTCTCTGACTCAAACGCCTCGCGTCCGTTGAGGTACTCATCAACCGTCATATTGTTGATGCCCGTCTCCTGTCCGGTGAGCTGGCGGTCAAACTCCGGCACACTGCCTTGAGGTAAGCTCTTGGTTTTGAAGCACGGCACCGTCTTCTTCGGCATCCCACTGGGCCTTGAGCGCTCTGGCTCCCGCCTGGCTCTGCGGCTCGGCAGGGGCGGCTCTTCACGGGGCAGTGCTCCGGCCCCTCCTGAGCCACGCCATTGAAGCGCGGGGTGATGGCGTAGCTTTTCTTCGTTTTGCTCGACCCATTTCGCTACTTTCGGTCCCAGGCGCGGACTCTGTTCGATTTCCTTCAGCAGCGCCGCCTTGTCGCCCTTCCCTCGGGTAACGTAAGCCAGCAGCACGGCAAGGATGGTTGTGACCATGATGACGTGGCCATGGGCCAGGTAAAACGCCGCCGAAGATGGGCTGCCTCGTGCGGTCATGCCGAAACCCTGCAGGCGATCCTGCCGGGTCGGCCCCCACGCTTCGAGAAATCCTTTTTTGTAGTAATCCAATGCTTCGGGGACGGACTGGACCACGCCCAGGACCAGCGACTTCAAGCCCAGCATCGACAACACCGCGCCGCCGACATAGCTGCCGACCGCCGCGCCGGCCGCCGCGCCTGGCACCGCACCAACGCCGCCAAGGAACGCCCCGCCGAATCCCCCGATCAGCCCGCCCGCGACCACCGATCCGCCGTAATACAGGGCGATATCCTCGCACACTGAAATGAGGATGTGCCAGATCGTTGACAGGTTGATGCCGGAAAGCCTTCGGGCAATCATGTGTTGCGCCGACGGTCCCGACTCAGCTAACGCTTGGCGCACACGGTCCACGCGCCCCATCTGCTCGTTCCCCCAGCCGCACAGATGGGAAGCGGCGTGTGCGGCACGTCCCATGCTGTCATAGTGCTGCTCAGAGCCGGGCCGGTGTCCGCACCATTTCAGATCATCTTCTTTGCGCCTGAGATCACTCCAAACGCGCCACGTATCGGTTGTACCATAACCCATCGAAAGCTCCATAGCTTAGCGTGCTATCTCTCCGTTTCCCGATCTTCCTCGGACTCATCCGAGCACTGTGCAGCGACCGTGTCGGCAGGAAACCTACAAAAGCAGCCTACGCCTACCGACGCATGCTTACGTTGACACCTGACAAGTTATTGCCATGCAGTATCGTCACTGTATTTGATGCCGACGTGTTCGATGCACTTTCGTGGTGCGCGCCCCTAGTTTGCCTGTTCACCGCGCAGCCCACCTCGGCGGCGATCTGCCGCAGGCTTAACCCGTGTCTTCAGTAGTTGAATTTCCACGTACACCTCTTTGGGTTTTAAGGCCGCTCCGCGAAGCGACCATCCTCTCAAATCGGTGTATCAGTTTTCAATCGATGCCTGTGTCAGTTTACAACCGCTGCTGACAACATTCCTGCAGCTATGCGGTTGCGGCCGCGTGCATCATCGCGTGGCTAAGTGTGGCTTTGGCTGGGACCGGGAACGGATGGTCGACGGGCACGCTAGTTGAACTTGGTGTGATTGCGCCGACTTTTGGGTTCAGCCAGAACGCGCACAATTACTCGAAAGTTGATTCCATTAGCATGCATGAACAAGGCCGCCGTGCGTCTCCCAAAAAAATGATTGAGCGAGAGCCCATTGTCAACTACCAGCGCGCTGGCGAGATTCGGGCGGGTTGAGGATATTGCTTGCATGTGTGCTCCAAGTGGAGTTCACAAGGTATCTGCCTGGCCATAGCAGACGCTTGATGCACGCCAATCGCGCGTAGCATCCAAGGGCCGTAAGCGACGGCTGCATCCACCTCTGTTCGCTTGTCGGAAATCCACTTTGGGTTTTTTGGGATTATTGCGGGGATTTTTGAGGGGATTTCAGGGGAGTGGTGGGGATGCTCTCATAGGGAGGCGTGCCCCTCCGTAGCCCCTGCAATCCCCCCAGCCGTAGGTTCATAACCTATCAGGGGTTCGAATCCCCGTCTCATGTGGTCCGCACATCGTGGACATTGGCCTCTGGACGCCACTTGGAGGAGGGCCAGAAGACCAAGGTGGCTCTTTCATCAGTATCGTTCCGCAAAGAAGTCACAGCTTTGCGCCACGCCCCACAATTTTTCTGATGAGGCCGACTAAATAGCGGAACAAAAAAATCGCCTATCATTTTGATTTTTAAGGTTTTTCAGCTGGACTGTTAATCCGCAGGTCCCTGGTTCGAGTCCAGGTCGGGGAGCCAGAATACATAAGGGCTAGCGCTTAGGTGCTGGCCTTTTTTGTTTCCTGAACGTGACGCAAACGTGACAGCCGAATCACGTTATCCACCTGCTTTGCTTGCTCAATCCGCGCCGCAGCAACTGAAAGGTTGTCGGTTGCAAACTTTGCGTACCGATCCACCATGTTGCGTGACTTCCAGCCGCCCAAGTCTTTCAACTCGTCACAGCTCGTCCCAGCTTGCCGATGCCAGGACGCCCATGTATGGCGCAGATCATGAAAGCGAACATCCGTTAAGCCTGCCTTGCGCGTCGCATTGTGCCAGGCCGTATTGGTAACATCCCAACGAATCGGCGCGCCGCGATAGGTGAAACAGGCCAGCGGATGGTTTCCCACCTGTTCCTGCAATACTGCAACTGCATCCAAATTCAACGGCACCCCTCGCGACGTGCCATTCTTCGTGCGATTGAGCCAGGCGGTATGCCTGTCCAAATCCACACGATCCCATTCCAGACCCGTAATCTCTCCGGCCCGGCATCCGGTCGATAAAGCAAACCGTACCAGTGCGGCGAGATGCGGCGGACAAACGTTAATCAGTGTGTCCGCTTCCTCTCGCGTGAGCCAGCGGTCCCGCTCGACCTCGCCCGGCAACAGGCGAATCATCGGAAAGTTATCAATCCACTGCCATTCGTCCCGCGCCATCCGCAATAAATTGCGAATGAGCGCCAGATAGCGATTTACCGTGGCTGGTTTGTTGCCGCGTTTGAGTTCCCGTTGAACAATCGACCAGATCACGTCACCGTTCATCTGATCAAGCGTCATGGCACCCAAATACACATCCAGCATCCGACAAATCCGCTGTAGATCGCGATAACTTCTCAGCGAAGCTTTGACTGCGAGATACCGAACGACAGCCTCCTGCCAACTGCGCTTGGGCTTGATCCCGAAGTGCGTTGCTCTGTAGGCGTCAAGGGTAAGCTTGGCTAAGAGCGCTTGCGCGTCTTCGAGGATTTCAGTCCCAGAGCTTTGGCGTATGCGCCTGCCGTCTGGAAGGGTTGTACTAATCCACCAGTGCCTTGAATCGGGCCTTCGGTAGACACCACTCTGTTGGGCCATAAAGTTTCCTTTCCGGCCCGCCCTCGCTTCTTAGTATCGTCGAGCCATATGTCCAGGTCAAGCCGATCATAGATGCAGCGTCGGCCCAGTTTGATAGAGGGAATGTCCAGTTCGCTCAGAAGCGTAACGCCGATCCCGAGATAGTCCGCCGCCTGTTCTTTCGACAGGCCCCGTTTGCAAGGCAAGGGCAGGGCGTGATCGTCCATGATTAGCCCGTCGTGCAGCGGCCAAAATTCCGCGTCGATGGATAGGGCGATGTCATGTGATTTCTCCTGGAGTTGCCATGAATCCACTCTACCGATGAACGCATTGCAAACGCCTCCCAGATTCCTCGCGGGATTGCACCATACGGATGTATTCACTGTAGGAGGCATAGCGCGCGATAAATTCCTCGCGCATTCCACTCGCCCGGATTGCGGCGGACTCAAATGGATCATGATGCGAAAAATCTTTCCGAGTAACAACTTGCGGTGGAGAAAATTAACGCATCGTCAACCTTCGCCTTTTAACATGGAAATATGACTCGAAGCGCGGGAGGGGGACACTCAACATGCAGATCACTATTCGTGGCGCGCTGACCATGGACCAGCTCCGGCAGGCGCTTTTTGAGAAATTGCACGAGCTGGAAAACAGCTTTGCCCTCGGTTACAGCCAGGGCGCGACCCTCTACTTCAACCCCATAAACGAATTCGGAGAACCCGTCTTGCTGCGACGGGACGGAAGGGTAGTCACCAAAGTATTCAGCGATGGTCCATATCGCAGTGCTGCTGACGATTTGAAGCTATAGCGACGCAGGTAACCCACGGGAAGGGAGGATGACTGAGCGCCATCATGAGTACACCGACATACATTGGGATTGAAGGAGCCCGCAAGGCCCTCGCTGAAATCGGCATCCATCTCACGGCTCGTCAGATCAAACGCGCAGCAGATCCCGACGCGCACGGAAAGCGCAAGCTGCCGTTCTTCGTTGACCCTATCGACAAGCGCCTCAAGATCGAGAAAAACACCCTTCTGGCCATCTACAACCGGTGTCAGGTCAACGCATTAAACAATGCTCATATAAAACCGAATTCTTTGCAAAATGGTCTTGATCCGAGCCCCTGAGCGGTGTATTCAGAATCATGTCCGATATCAGAAAGCGCACGGCCAAAAATGGCACAACGACGTATCAGGTGCGATACGCCAACAAGGCCGCGCGCACTGGGTATTCCTATAAGACTTTCAGAACGGCCAAAGAGGCGCGCAGCTTTCGGGAAAGCTGCGGCGTCCAAGACGAGGGCGGGACGGACCCGAAGCACGGCCTTCCCGTCAAGACCGCCGTGAGCCAGTGGCTCGATATCTGTGAAGTAGAAGGGCTCAATGGTCGCGAGCCGGTAACCGACTACACCTTGGAGAACTACAAATATCGCGCCTCGTTCATCAAGGCCTATCTCTGGACAAAAAATCTTCAAGAGCTGGCCGCTCCCGATGTCGTCGAGTTCCGCTCCTGGCTACTGCGCAGCGACCTAAGTCGCGACCTCGCGGGAAAGGTGCTGTTCTCATTTCAGTCCATGATGAAGGAAATGACCGTGCGAGGTCATATTCCAATCAACTGCGCGGCTGGCATTAGCGTGAGAAGCGACTCCCGCTACGACACGCCGGTTGTCATTCCGAGCATGGCCGACATTCAAGCACTTCTTCGTGCCGCAGATGAACTCAGTGGCGTCTCCAATCAAACAATCGCCGTTCCGTGGCAACGTTATCGCCCGATGCTCTACCTGGCGGTGGATTCCGGCATGAGGCCGCAGGAGTATTTGGCCGCAGCCAAGTCAGCCCTGACAGAAAACGGCATCCGGGTCGAAAGGGCCATTGAGGGGGATGGAAGCAAGATTTCCGTAACCAAAACACCTACGGGCCGTAGGCACATCGATCTCAGTCCGGGAACGATGTCGCTGGTCCGTCACTATGCAGAGAAGATCGCATCAAAAAATGACTATGACCTCATCTTCCCCGATAGAAACGGCTCTTGGCAGTGCCGACGCAACTGGCAACGGCGGGGTTTCGATATCGCCTGCGAGAAAGCCGGGCTCATGGTCGAAAAGATCGACGAAAACGGAAACAAAATAACGGACAAAAAGGGAGGCACGGTAACGGTTCCAAAGTACCGTCCGTACGACCTGCGGCACTTTTTCGCCTCGTACCACATCGAGAAGAAGACCAACCTCAAGAAGCTGCAAAAACTCATGGGGCACAAGAACATCGAGACCACATTGAATGTCTATGGACATCTCCTCGACGATGGCGAGAACATAGACGAGGGGGTCTTGAGCAGGGTGTCACGGGAAAGCTGTGGCGAGTCTGTGGCAAGCCTTACCTAAGTCGCTGATCTAGCGGGATTTTTATTTGCATGGGGTGCAAGGGGTCGCAGGTTCAAATCCTGTCACTCCGACCATTGAGAAATCAATCACTTAGCTGCTAAATGGTTCACAAAAAGCGGCCCTTCGGGGCCGCTTTTGCCACATAGAGCTGTCCGCTATAACCCGCAGAAATCCGCCATTCTCCGCGCCGACATTTTTGAGCCTGTGGCAAGGATGTGGCGGGGAGCCCTGGTACTTGCTGCTCCAGCAAGGTGTCGAAGCCGCCTCGATTCGGCCTAAGGGCCGCGTGGACAGGGAAACCCGGCGCTCAGCGAACGGCGCATTCCGGCATTCGTTAGCAACCCACAGACCCTGGGCCAGGTTGTAAAAGACGTTTACGACAACGGTCGATCCCAGATTCTTCACGGGACCCATTTCGACAGGCTCAAGTCATTTGAAGCTCAAAGGAGGTATGCCGCCTCTTTGGCGCGGTTTGCGCTTATGGTGTGTGCGATCCGGCTTGTGGCTTTCACCTGCACGGCGTCCATGCCGGTATATGGCTCCGCCGCGCCTACGCCGGATCAAAAGTCTCCGCCCTGCCTTTCAGTAACCCGTGGCGTTCTCTAGGTCCTCGCGGTTTCGCGCTCCAATTTGCGCGCTGGCTTGCCCCGAAGTACGTCAAAACAACATGGCGGATAATCGGAGAATGCAGCTACCGAATTTTGCCAGTGGTCGTTGCTGGATTGAAAATTTTGTACTATTCTGTCGTTGTTTGCCCTAATCCAACCATCACAATGCCAACAAGTACCAGCGAGGGCGAGATCCTCACTATTAAGCAGGTCGCGGACTACCTAAAAGTCACAGAGCGGACGATCTACAGACTGGCTGCGGCCAAGAAGATCCCGGCCTTCAAGGTTGGCGGGATGTGGCGCTTTTTGCGTGCAGACATCGACGGATGGATCGCACGGCAAACATCCATGGCGCAAAGTGACGGCAGCGCCAACCCGACGGACAGTGGCAAGTAAAAATGAAACTCATCCACAACACGGGTACCGACCGCGTCATTGACCTGATTCGCCCGCACCTTAAGCGCGGAAGTCAACTTGGCTGTGTTACCCCTACATTCTCTCTCTTTGCCTTTGCCGAGTTGATAGCGTTGCTATCGAATTTAGAGAAAGTGCAGCTGATACTGCCCCCAGAAGATGGTTCACTTGAGTTCCTTGGCAGTGATGGAGATCGAGCTGCCCGTAACCGTTTGCAAACGCGCTGGCTGGCGCTTCGGTGCGCCCAGTGGGTAAGTGACAAAGTGGAGCTGCGCCGCGCGCTTGGCAACGTGCCTCAAGGGGCAGCGGTGCTAAGAAATGCGCAAGCAAAACCTGAGCAAGTGGTGCTCGGTTCCTTTGCCTTCAGCACAGATGGTTTGGGGTTGACTCCTGGCAATCCCTTAAGTCTGATTCAGGCATCGGAGTCATCCGATGAAGCAGTCCAGCTCGCCCAGTGGTTCGATAATCAATGGGTTGGTTTGCGGTCGCAGCCGGATACGCGCGCCGCCCTGATTCAAACCTTGCAGTCCATTGGTGAGCAGCGCGACCCCGTTTCGGTTTACTCACTTATTCTGCATCACGTTTTCCGTGACAGCGGCGACGAGATGGACGAGGAACGCATCGTCAAATCCGCCACGGGTATCCGCAATACCGAGGTCTGGAAGAAGCTCTTCAAGTTTCAGCGCGACGGCGTGGTTGGCGCGATAGACAAGCTAAACCGCTTTGGCGGCTGCATCATTGCTGACAGCGTAGGTTTAGGCAAAACCTTTGAGGCACTGGCGATCATTAAGTACCATGAGCTGCGCAATGACCGTGTGCTCGTTCTGGCACCCAAGCGTCTGCGCGACAACTGGACGCTCTACAAAAGTAACGACAAACGCAATGTGTTGGCTGCCGACCGTCTCAACTACGACGTACTGAACCATACCGATCTCTCGCGCGATGGCGGTTCTTCAGGCGACATCGATTTATCCAACGTGAACTGGGGCAATTACGATCTGGTAGTGATCGACGAATCACACAACTTCCGCAACAAGAGCACGCACAAGGATAAAGAGTCCCGCTACGACCGCCTTATGCGCAGAATTATTCAAGAAGGCGTCAAGACCCGTGTGCTTATGCTGTCGGCCACGCCAGTCAACAATCGCCTGGCCGACCTGCGCAACCAGATAGCCTTCGTTACCGAAGGGGATGACACTGCGCTGCTGGACCATGGCATTGCCAGCATCGAAGCGACCACACGCAAGGCGCAAGCCCAGTTCAATCGCTGGCTGAGTTTAGGCGAGTTGGACAAGACCCCGGCCAAGCTGATCGAAATGCTTGGCTTTGACTATTTCACTCTTCTGGACCATCTCACCATCGCCCGGTCGCGTCGGCATGTCGAAAAATACTACGGTACCAGTGAAACAGGACGCTTCCCGGTTCGCCTTCCACCGATCAATATCAAAGCTGACGTTGACTCGGCTGGAAAATTTCGCGCTATTCGGGACATTAATCAGGAAATCCGCCGTCTCAATCTTGCCAGCTATGCACCCCTGCGCTATGTGCTGCCCCACAAGCAGGCCGCCTACGACGCCAAATACAGCACCCGGATACGCGATGGCGAGAGCTTCTTTCGCCAGTCGGATCGCGAAGAGAGTCTTATTCATCTGCTGCGCATCAACGTACTTAAGCGGATGGAAAGCGCAGTTTCCTCATTTACATTGACTATCCAGCGGCAACTGAAAGACGTGGAAGCCACCTTGGCCCATATCGAAGCGCACGTCGATGGTATTGAGGAAATCGACATCGCCGATGTGGACATTGATGACCCAGCCTTCGAGACCCTGCTCGTTGGCCGCAAGGTCAAGGTGCTATTGGGCGACGTTGATCTCATCCGCTGGAAACAAGACCTAGCCGAAGACCGCGACCGTTTGGCAACACTGCTGATGGCCGCCAAACAGGTCGATGCCAGCCGCGACGCCAAACTCGCCGCGCTGCGCGCAATGATCGAAGAGAAATGTAGATACCCGATCAACCCAGGGAACCGAAAAATTATCGTTTTCACCGCCTTTGCCGACACCGCCCAATATCTGTACGCACAGCTGGCTCCGTGGGCGAAAAGCACTTTGGGTATTGAATCAGCGCTAGTGACGGGCAGCGCGGGCATCCAGACCACGCTTCCGGGTCTGCGAAAAAATATGGGTAGCGTTTTGTCTGCGTTTGCGCCCCGCGCCAAAGAACGCCCAGCCGAGCTGGCGGAGGAAGGTGAACTGGATCTGCTTATTGCCACCGACTGCATATCCGAAGGCCAGAACCTGCAAGATTGCGACTGGCTGATCAACTACGACATTCACTGGAACCCAGTGCGGATCATCCAGCGCTTCGGCAGGATCGACCGCATCGGCTCACTCAACAACAGTATTCAGCTCGTCAACTTCTGGCCCAACATGGAGCTGGAGGAATACATTAACCTCGAACAGAGGGTGAGCGGGCGCATGGTGCTCCTGGATATTTCCGCCACAGGGGAAGAAAACCTCATTGAGCAACAGTCCGGCAACCCGATGAACGATCTGGAATACCGACGCAAACAACTACTCAAGTTACAAGACACAGTCATTGATCTGGAAGATCTGTCGAGCGGCGTATCAATCACGGACCTGACGCTCACCGATTTCCGCATCGACCTTGCCCAGTATCTCAAGGCCCATCCAGGTAAGCTGGATGGCCTGCCGCTGGGCGCGTATGCGGTTACGACCAGCAGCGATGCCGATATTCCACCTGGCGTTATCTTCTGCTTGCGTGCAGAAGGTGCAACTGCACAGAAGATAGGTGAGACGGGCTACCCTTTGGCTCCGTACTACCTAGTGCATGTAGGCGATGACGGAAGCGTGCTCCTGCCGTACACCCAGACCAAACGCATTCTCGACCGCCTCAAGCGCTTGGCCATGGGGCGCGATCTGCCCGATGCTGCCGCAGCCAATCGCTTTGACAAAGTCACTAAGAATGGCGAAGACATGCGTCACGCGCAAAAACTGCTTGCTTCCGCTGTCGCTTCAGTCGTCGGAAAAAATGAAGAACGCGCCGTTGCCAGCTTGTTCTCGACGGGTGGCACACACGCGATGAAGGGTGAATTTGCGGGCAGCAATGATTTTGAGGTCGTGGCCTTCCTGGTCGTGTTGGGCGAGGACGGTGCATGACGGAGCAGGACCTCGTCGCCGCACTGGATCTCCCTGGCAGTTGTC
The DNA here is from genome assembly GCA_049301315.1 of Telluria sp. Taxonomy (GTDB): domain Bacteria; phylum Pseudomonadota; class Gammaproteobacteria; order Burkholderiales; family Burkholderiaceae_D; genus JBAQKU01. The sequence goes on along the minus strand of JBAQKU010000373.1, from coordinate 11,847 downwards.
GGGTAGATCAACGCGTGCCTAAGAAGCTGCTGATTGAAAATGGTGCACCTACGACAAGCGACAAGCGCCAGATTAACGACGGTATTGAGGAAATCCAATGGCTGGCAGCACTCAAGCCCAACACCATTGGAGTGCCAGAGTATCGAAACGACGTGCGAGAGTACCTGGAAATCGCCGTATTGAGCGTCACGTTAAGGGGCAACGCAAAGGCCGGGAGGCTGGCTGAACTTGTGCACCGCGCCGTGCCGTATCCGATGATTCTGTTGTTGAACGCGGAGCAGAACCTGATACTTTCCGTGGTCCACAAGCGCTGGGCGCAAAACGAAGCGGGAAAAGTGATGCTGGACGGCAGCATGGTTGAAGTTGCTCTGCCATGTGATGGACCATCGTCTGCCGTCGAGATAGCGTTCATGCAGGCACTGGCACTGGGTCGCCAACCGCAAGTTACGCTCTATGCGCTCTATCAGGGCTGGATGGACACCTTGCAGGCACTGCTGGCTGCAAGACTAACGGGCAGTTTCAAGGACGCAGACAGTCCGGAACAAGCCGCCGCCCGCAGGCAGGGTTTGCAGGATTGCCAGCGGCTGGAACTTGAAGCTGTCAGCTTGCGAGCGAAAGTCGCTAAAGAAAAGCAATTGGCGCGACAGGTAGAACTAAACCTGGCGCTTAAGCGTGTGCAGGCCCAACTGGCCGCAGTGCGCGAACAGCTATGAAGATTGATGGAATCATGGAGAAACACATGCAAAGAATTGAAGCACTATCCCCTGAAGCGCAATCGGCTGACCTGATTGCCGACAATATCGCCAAGCTAAAAGCCCTGTTCCCTGAACTGCTTACCGAAGGCGCGAGCGGCATGGAAGTGAATGTGGATGTGCTGCGTCAACTGGTTGGTAAAGTAGCCACTGACGCTGACGAAAAGTATGGCCTTAATTGGCACGGTAAGCGTCGCGCTCGCCAACTGGCGCTCACCCCAAGCACAGGCACTCTGCGTCCATGCGTGGACGAGAGCGTGGATTGGGACACTACCCAGAACCTGATGATCGAGGGTGACAACCTCGAAGTATTGAAACTGCTACAGAAAAGCTATGCGGGCAAGGTCAAGCTGATCTACATCGACCCGCCATACAACACCGGCAATGACTTCGTCTACCCAGATAATTTCCAGGACAACATCAAGAACTATCTGGAGTTGACCGGGCAGGTGGAGGGTGGGCAGAAGATCAGCAGCAATACCGAGGCGAGTGGGCGGTTTCACACCGACTGGTTGAACATGATGTATCCGCGATTAAAGCTGGCAAAAAATCTACTCCGGGAGGACGGCGTAATCTTCATCAGCATTGATGATGGTGAGGTTAGCAATTTACGAAAAGTCTGCGACGAAATATTCGGAGAAGAGAACTTTGTAAATTCCGTAATTTGGGAAAAAAGATATAGCCCTCAAAATGCGGTGCAATGGTTCTCTGAGTCACATGATTTTATTTTGGTGTATGCGTCAAATAAGGAAACTTGGAAGCCCAACCTGCTAGATCGTTCTGACGAAATGAACGCAAGGTATCGGAATCTAGACAATGATCCCCGCGGTGATTGGAAGCCAGCAGATTCTACTGCTCAAGCAGGGCATGGAACGGCTTCGCAGTTTTATGAGTTCGTTTCTCCTTCTGGACAAAAATTTCTGCCACCTAGTGGACGTTGCTGGGTATACACAAAAACCAGAATGGAGGAGATGCTTGCTGACGATAGAGTCTGGTTTGGAAGTGCCGGTAATAGTGCACCTTCAATCAAACGGTTCTTAACTGAAGTTAAGCAAGGTGTCGCTTGCCAGACCATATGGAAGTATGAGCACGTTGGACATAATCAGGAAGGGAAAAAGGAAATAAAAGACCTATTTCCAGAGGCGGTTCCTTTTGATACACCAAAGCCCACGCGCTTAATTGAGCGAATTTTGCATATTGCAACCATAAGCTCTTCCGATGATATTGTTGTCGATTTTTTTGGCGGCAGTGGGACTACAGCACACTCTGTGTTTTCTGCAAATGCATCAGACAATGGCAATCGGCGATTTATTTTGGTCCAACTTCCTGAAATAACAGAGGGCCTTAAATATTCAACCATCGCCGAGCTGACCAAAGAGCGCCTGCGTCGCGCCGGAGCAAAAGTCAAAGCTGACAATCCGATGTTTGCTGGTGACACCGGCTTCAGAGTATTCAAACTCGACCACTCCAACATCCGCGCTTGGAATCCAGATCGAGACAACTTTGAGAAAACCCTGCTCGACCACGAGGAACATATCCTGCCTGGAAGGACGGAGGCGGACATTGTGTATGAGCTATTGCTCAAGCTGGGTCTGGACCTGTGCGTGCCGATGGAGTCTCGTAGTATTGCGGGCACAACGGTTGGCTCAATCGGTGGCGGCGTGTTAATGACCTGCCTGACCGACAAAATCACCTGCGACGGCGTGGAGCCGCTTGCCCAAGGCATCGTAGCATGGCACAAGGAACTCTCTCCGGCGGGCGACACTACCTGTATTTTCCGCGACAGCGCCTTCGCCGACGACGTGGCAAAAACCAATCTCGCCGCAATTCTGGAGCAGTACGGCATCCAGAACGTGCGCAGTCTGTAAAGGGGATTGGTGATGAAACTTCATTTCGAGCCGAACCTCGATTACCAGCTTCAGGCCATCGAGGCAGTCTGCGATCTATTTCGTGGTCAGGAAGTGTGCCGTACTGAATTTACGGTGACGATGAAAGCGCCTGCCGCCATTCCGGACGATATGTTCCCCGGCACAGTGCCGCAACAGTTGACCCTCGGCATAGTAGAGTCTGATCTTGGTGTCGGCAACCGCTTGACTTTGCTGGACGATGAACTGCTCAAGAATCTGGCAGATATTCAATTGCGCGGGGGTTTGCCGCCTTCCGGCACGTTGGCATCTGGTGATTTTACCGTGGAGATGGAGACTGGAACTGGTAAGACCTATGTTTATCTGCGCAGCGTTTTTGAACTGAACAAGCGCTACGGTTTTACCAAGTTCGTCATCGTGGTGCCGTCAGTAGCGATCAAGGAAGGCGTATACAAGTCGTTGCAGATCACTGAGGACCATTTCAAGGGACTTTATGCTGGCGTGCCGTTTGATTACTTCATCTACGATTCCGCAAAACTGGGACAGGTGCGTAATTTCGCTACCAGCAGCCATATCCAGATCATGGTGGTCACGGTCGGTGCCATCAACAAGAAGGAAGTCAACAACCTCTACAAGGACAGTGAGAAGACCGGCGGTGAAAAGCCTATCGATCTGATTAAGGCGACCCGGCCCATCGTCATCGTCGATGAGCCACAAAGCGTTGACGGTGGCATTACGGGTGCGGGTAGGACGGCACTCGACGCCATGAGTCCGCTCTGCACGCTGCGTTACTCCGCTACACACGCAGACAAGCACCACATGGTGTATCGACTGGATGCGGTTGATGCCTACGAACGCAAGCTGGTAAAGCAAATCGAAGTCGCATCTGCGACCGTGGAAGATGCGTACAACAAGCCCTTTGTCCGTCTGGTATCCGTCAGCAACAAGCGTGGCACGATTGCCGCAAAAATTGAGCTGGACGTGGCCACGGCCAATGGCGTAAAGCGACAGGAAGTGACGGTGTGCGACGGAGATGACCTGGAGCAGACCGGCAAGCGAGCCATCTACGCTGATTTCCGCATTGGCGAAATCAATACGGCCAAAGGCGACGAATTTCTGGAGCTGCGTTATCCAGGTGGTGAGGTGTACTTAGCCATAGGCCAGGCGCATGGCGATGTGGATGCACTGGCCGTGCAGCGTGAAATGATTCGCCGCACTATCAAGGAACATCTGGACAAGGAAAAACGTCTGCGCCCGCAGGGCATCAAAGTGCTGTCTCTGTTTTTCATTGATGCGGTTGACAAATATCGGCAGTATGACGCTGACGGCAACGCCGTAAAGGGCGATTACGCCCGCATCTTTGAAGAGGAGTACCGGCGAGCAGCCAAACAGCCCGCTTATCAAAGCCTGTTCGCGGAAGTGGACTTGGCGAGTGCCGCTGAGGAAGTCCACAACGGCTACTTCTCCATCGATAAAAAAGGCGGCTGGTCGGATACCGCCGAAAACAATGCCGGAAATCGCGAAAACGCCGAACGGGCTTACAACCTGATCATGAAGGAGAAGGAAAAGCTCCTCGGCTTTGAGACCCCGCTTAAGTTTATCTTTTCCCATTCGGCGCTGAAGGAAGGTTGGGATAACCCAAATGTGTTCCAGATCTGCGCCTTGCGTGAAATGGGAACAGAGCGAGAGCGCCGCCAGACCATTGGTCGTGGATTGCGTCTGTGCGTCAACCAAGACGGGGACCGTCTGCGCGGTTTTGAAGTCAATACACTCACCGTGATCGCCACCGAGAACTACGAACAGTTCGCGGAGAATTTGCAGAAGGAGATCGAAAAGGATACGGGTATTCGCTTCGGCATTGTGGAGCACCATCAATTCGCCGCCATCGCGGTGACGGGGATCGACGGGCAGGCTGCGGCGCTGGGCGTGGATCAGTCCAAGGCACTATGGGAACACCTCAAAGCTGTCGGGCACATCGACGCCAAGGGGAAGGTGCAGGACTCGCTCAAGCAGGCGCTAAAAGACGGAACGCTGGCGTTGCCCGTCGCGTTCGAGGCACAGCGCGGACAGATTGCGGAAGTCTTGCGCAAGGTATCTGGTCGCCTGGAAATCAAGAACGCGGATGAGCGTAAACAGGTGCGCACGCGTCAGGCGGTGCTGCAAAGCGCTGAGTTCAAGGCACTGTGGGACCGGATAAAACACCAGACGACGTATCGCGTGGCTTTCGATAATGAGAAATTGGTGACGGACTCCATTGCTACACTGCAGAAAGCTCCGGCCATCGTCAAAGCCCGTTTGCAATGGCGTAAGGCGGACATCGCTATTGGTAAGGCTGGCGTCGAAGCGACAGAAAAGGCCGGTGCGGCGACCGTCGTGCTGGATGAGACGGACATCGAACTACCTGATCTGCTCACTGATTTGCAGGATCGCACCCAGCTGACCCGGCGCACCATCACCCGCATTCTGACCGGCAGTGGGCGACTGGATGACTTCAAGCGCAACCCGCAACAGTTCATTGAACTGGCCAGTGAGACCATCAATCGCTGCAAGCGCCTGGCTTTGGTGGATGGCATCAAATATGAGCGCCTTGGCGACGAGCATTACTATGTGCAGGAACTATTCGAGAAGAATGAGCTATCTGGCTATCTGCAAAACATGCTGATGGACACCACCAAATCTATCTATGAGCATGTGGTGTATGACTCTAATACCGAGCGCGACTTTGCCGATGCGCTGGAAAAAAATGATGCTATCAAAGTGTATGCCAAGTTGCCTGGATGGTTCAAAGTGCCAACCCCGTTGGGCAGCTACAACCCGGACTGGGCTGTGCTGGTCGAGCAGGACGGCGAGGAGCGCTTGTATTTCGTAGTCGAAACGAAGAGCAGTCTTTTCACAGACGATTTACGCGACAAGGAAAGCGCCAAGATCGAATGTGGTAAAGCGCATTTTCAGGCATTGGCAATTGGGGAGTCGCCAGCACAATACGTCGTGGCGCGTTCGGTCGATGATGTGCTGGCGAGAGCGATGAAGGCATGATGGGGCGTCTCCGCACTGCCTCGCATTGTATTGTCGTGGAGCCGATAGAGCGATAATAAAACCAGCTTCGATCTAATAAGTAGCCAAGGTGTTAACAGGGAGATGTAGTGGTGTACATAAACAAGGTAAAAATCAAAAATTTTCGGCTATTACACGACGTTGATTTGGTTCTTGAAGCCAAATCAACCGTTATTGTCGGGCGAAATAATAGTGGAAAAACTTCGTTGGGTGAAGTTATCAGGCGTTTCCTGAATGACTCTAACCCATCTTTTCAGATAGAAGATTTTTCGAGCGCATCCTACGATGGATTTTGTGCTGCATTGAAGGCAAAATGCGATGGCTTGGGGGAGTTGGAAATACGAAACTTGCTCCCCTATATTGAGCTGAGAATATTTTTTCGTTACGTCCCGACCGCACCATTAGGCCCTCTAAGTGAATTTGTTATCGATCTTGACCCTGATTCTGACGAAGCATTGGTTGTGATCCGATATGAGTTGCAAAGTGGAAAAATTGACGATTTGTTTGACGGACAAGAGGCGGAACCAACCGGGGATGCGCGATTAGCTTTTTTTCGTGTCCTTCGAGACCGAATTCCCGCACTCTTCGCGACGAATCTTTTGGCCGAAGATCCAAATGACTCGACAAACCAAAAAGCAGTAACTCAAAGTTCTCTTAAATTGCTTTTGCGGAGCGGATTTATAAACGCTCAAAGAGGTCTGGACGATGTGACTTCTAAAGAAACGGACGTTCTGGCTAAAATACTGGAAGGTCTTTTTACGACTGCCATGTCGCCCACTGCCGACGCGGATGACCGTCTAATCGCCGAAGCGCTTCAAGAGGCGGTTAACGGAATTCAGAAAACTATCGATGCCGATTTTAACGTGAAGTTAAAAACGTTAATCCCTACGTTTAAAGAGTTTGGCTATCCGGGATTGGGCGGCCCAGAGATACAAACCGAGACGATATTAGACGTTAAGAAACTGCTTTCAAATCACACCAAGGTCAGGTATTCCGGTTATAGCGGCATTCCGCTACCGGAATCCTACAATGGACTGGGTGCTCGCAATCTCATATTCATTCTCTTGCAGATTGTTGGCTTTTACAAAACATTTGTGGCTGAAACAACTGCACCAGGAGTGCACTTAATATTCATCGAGGAGCCGGAGGCACATCTGCACCCGCAAATGCAGGAAGTCTTTATTCGTCAGCTTTCCAAAATAGCAGATCAGTTAAACGAGTCACAAGAGCATCCATGGCCCGTTCAATTTGTCGTTTCCACGCATTCTTCACATATAGCGAATGAAGCGGGTTTCGAGACGATTAGATATTTTCTAACAACTGCAGCCGGGCAGCCTGACGGTGTTCGTCACACCAAGATCAAAGATCTTCGCCAAGGATTGGGCGGCACTCCAGAGGCCGATAGAAAATTCTTGCATCAATATCTCACATTGACACGCTGCGATCTATTCTTTGCAGATAAGGTAGCGCTTGTCGAAGGGACTTCCGAGCGATTATTACTCCCCAGTATTATTCAAAAGTTAGAAACAGCGGAGCCAGGTGCTCCAAAGCTATCAAGTCAGTATTTGACGACAATCGAGGTTAGCGGGGCATACGCTCATATATTTTTTGGACTATTGGATTTCTTAGAATTGCCTTTTCTTGTAATTACTGATCTTGATGCCGTGATGAAAAACGGAAATAACCGCTACATCTCTTGCGCCGTCCACTTGGGTGAGTCAACGAGCAACGCTTGTGTAAAAAATTGGTTTGAAGGCAAGGATTGCACAACGGCAGAACTTCTATTGAAGGATGAGGGAGATAAGGTTCGAGGAAGAAAGCGTCTCGCCTATCAACGGCCCGAAATCGCGGGCGGCCCTTGTGGGAGGACATTCGAAGACGCGTTCATGTTGGCGAATCCTCAGCTTTTCGACCTGACAGCCGTAGGACGCGAGCTGCAAGAATCGGAAGCAAGAATAAAGACGGAAGATATCAAGAAATCTGCCTTCGCCCTCCGATACGCGATCAGTGAACCAGATTGGACTGCCCCAGGCTACATATTGGACGGAATTCGGTGGCTCGCGCAAGAAGGCGCACTCATTATCGACCCCGCGTTGGTGCTGGTTACGCAAGCACCACCTGACGAAGAAAAGGCTGTTGTTGAAGAGGTGGCGGCGTGACCGAGGTTCTCCTGGCGAATCCTGCCGAGATAGCGAGTGAGCAAGCTTTAACAGCCATGTTCGCGTGCCTGGATTCTGGAGAAAGCTTTTTATTGGAGGCTGGCGCGGGCGCAGGAAAAACGTATTCTTTAGTAAAAGCGCTTAAATATATCGTCTCAAGAGATCAATTTAAACTTCCCAAGAATCAGCAGAAAGTGGCTTGCATCACTTTTACCAACGTCGCTAAAAACGAAATCGAAGCTAGAACAGATCGTAGTCCGCTTATTTTTTGCGATACGACACATGCATTTTGTTGGTCAGTGATTAGCGGATTTCAAAAGCAACTTCTCAAAGAATTGCCAAATTTGAAAAGCTGGCCTGAAAAAATAGAGGAAGCAGGCGGCAGTATAGATGGAAAAACAATTGAATATAATCTTGGTTATCGCGCGATAAACGATGAAAATATCACCCTTCATCATGACGATGTTTTGCCGCTAACAATCGCATTGTTGAAAAATAATAAGTTCCGAAAAATACTGACCGATAAATATCCAATAATCCTCATTGATGAGTATCAAGATACCAACATCGACTGGATCGAAGCGATAAAAGAAAATTTCTTGACGGATGCCAGTGGGCCGCAGTTTGGATTTTTTGGTGACCACTGGCAAAAGATTTATGGTGGCGGCTGCGGCAGAATTCAGCATCCGGGGTTGGTTCAGATAGGAAAGGGTGCAAATTTCCGGTCTGTTCAGACAATTGTTGAATCTTTAAATCGGATGCGCCCTGATCTTCCACAGATGGCGGAAGATGCAGCTTCTGTTGGAAGCGTACAAGTATTCCATACGAACGAATGGAAAGGTGAACGTCAAACGGGAAATCATTGGAATGGTGATTTGCCCAGCGACGTGGCCCATACAACGCTTTCCACCGTAATGGAAAAGCTAACTGGCGAAAATTGGGACTTCACACCAGGGATAACCAAGATTTTGATGCTGACGCACCGTGTTCTTGCTGATGAACAAGGATATAAAAGCTTGCCGGGAATTTTCCGCTATAACGAAGCTTTTACCAAAAAAGAAAATAAGCACATCGCATTTTTCGTTGATGAATTAGAGCCAGCTTACACTGCATACGAAGCAAAACAGTTTGGAGCAATGTTTGCTGCACTGGGCTCACGGGTTCCAAAAATTGCCGCACAGTCTGACAAGGCAAAATGGTCGGAGTCGATGAAAACGATTGGTGCGTTGAGAGCGTCCGGCACTGTTGGAGATATGATTGATTACCTTAGGGACGTGAGGGTACCAAGACTTCCAGATGCGGTGGAAAAAAAAGAGCGTGAACGTGAAACTTTCAATGCCGAGACCGATGGTGAAATTCCGCGTTCTTTGACTGAGATTCACGAATTGCGAGCCGTGCTCTATAGCGAAATAATTGCATTGAGTCGCTATCTCAATGGTTACTCACCATTTGAAACGAAGCATGGCGTTAAAGGCGCAGAATTCGAAAATGTGCTTGTTGTTGTTGGCCGTGGTTGGAATCAATATAATTTTAACGAGATGCTGGAACTGGCAGCAGATCAAGAAAATATTCCTGCCAAGCGTATTGATGCCTTTGAGCGGAACCGAAATCTTTTTTACGTTGCATGTTCGCGCCCCAAAAAGCGTTTGGCGATTCTGTTTACCCAGCAACTTACAGATCCGGCTTTAAGTGTGCTTGGAAAGTGGTTTGGTACAGAATCTGTCAAGAGTCTGAGCTTTTGATTGGTCGGAAGTATCAATAGGGGGCGCGTGTTTAAAATTCTAATCGACACTTGTGTAGAGACTAAATACGGTAAAAACAACCTAGGCTGGATCGACTTCGAGTGGGGGATGCTCAATGGCAAACTCTCCGCGCTCCGCTGGGTTCTCGGCGATGAGTGGGACCTGCTGGATACCTAATCCTCATGGATGACGAAGGCAAGCATTGAAATGATGCCGACCCACCAGGGTCATGATTTAAAACTCCACAGTTCTGTTGCGCAGCACGCGCTTGACGTTTTCGATTGTCCTCTTCGCAGTGGCCCGCTCCAGCGGCAGACTGTTCTCTGCACAGGCGATTTCGGTCGCCTTGCGGAATATGGCGTGCAGTTCGCTCACTGGCTTGCCCTGAAGTTCCTCCATGGTTGTGATGTAAGTTTTCATTCTTTACCTCCTGATGTTGGAGGCCGCACCTTCGCGACCTTTCGTAAGGCCGGAGATGCGCTGGAATTCACATATGGCACCCGCAGGGCAGCAACGTCAGAGGAGGAGTGCTTGCCACTTGCCGGTATTTGAATTCTTGCGTTACGAACGCGCCAGAAAGGGCGACGAAGTGTGGTCCGCAAAAGAAGGAAGGTGCTAAATGACTGATCACACCATGCGGGGATACGTCGGCCAGGCAGGAAGAATGCAGGTTCAGATCCTGCCATCGCTCCGATCTTTTATCTGAAGCAGATACTCAGCAGTTCCTTGGCGATCCCGCCCACGATGTCGGCGGGCCGGGTGCTATGCGCTTTGCGCACCGAGCCCCTTTCAGTGTCTCGGCCATCCGGTAACGCCCCCTATCGCAACGACCCATAAGCAGCGGCGGCCAGTCGGCCCCCGCTGTTTTCAATTGCACAAACGCTAAGGGGACCAGCCCCCTCGCGCCAGCAAGGCCTTGCCCTTTCGGGTTTTGGCTCCCCCGCTCAAAAGAAAAAGCCATTGCGGTCCCCCCAAAAAAGTCTCCGACTTCAAAGCCTTGCTTCTGCGTCCCCCGTGTTCGCCACAGGGCAGGGGTATTCGCGCGACAAAAGCGCAAATAACCCCATAGCCCATGAAAGGCACATCATGAAAACCGCCACCAACACCGCAGACATTTACACCCGCGTCACAAACAAGATCATTGCCGACCTTGAGCAAGGTACGCGCACATGGTTAAAGCCGTGGAGCGCCAGCAACACCACCGACCGGATCACCTTGCCATTGCGTCATAACGGCGTGCCTTACCGGGGAATCAACGTTCTTTTGCTCTGGGGGGAAGCCATGGAAAAGGGCTACGCGTCATCTCGCTGGATGACCTTTAAGCAAGCCTCAGAGCTGGGCGCGAACGTCCGGAAAGGCGAACACGGCTCACTTGTGGTCTATGCCGACAAATTCACCAAAACAGAATCCGGCGAAAACGGGCAGGAGATCGAGCGCGAAATCCCGTTTATGAAAGGGTACACGGTGTTTAATGTGGAACAGATCGAGGGCCTACCAGACAGCTACCAGATGAAGCCGGAGCCGATAGGCGAAAAACTGCAACTGATCGAACAAGCGGAAGTCTTTTTTGCCGCCAGTGGTGCGACGTTCCGGCATGGTGGAAACCGGGCCTATTACGCCCCCGCGCTGGACCTGATCCAACTGCCGCCAGTGGAGGCTTTCAGGGACGCGGAAAGCTATGCCGCGACCAAGGCGCACGAGCTGACGCACTGGACTTCTCACCCTTCGCGGCTGGATCGGGTTTTGGGGAAACGCTTCGGGGATGAGGCCTACGCCGCCGAGGAATTGATTGCCGAACTGGGAGCCGCGTTTCTCTCTGTGGATTTGGGCATCACGCCTGAGCCAAGGGAAGATCATGCAGCCTATCTGGCGCACTGGCTCAAGGTGCTGAAGGAAGACAAGAAGGCCATTTTTACGGCAGCGGCACACGCCCAACGCGCCGTTGATTTCCTTCACACCCTGCAGGATGAAAAGGCGGTCGCAGCATGATCGAATACACCGTCGAAACGATGCAATGGCGCGGCCTCTCGATTGAGGTCCGCCATTGTCCGGACTGGACGCCGATCTATGGTGAGATATACGGCTATGCGCTCGCGCATCTGGAAATCAGAAGCGCCCGCTCCCTGCCGATCACCAAAACCGGCTACCTGTCGAAATTTGAAAGAGCAGAAAATGTTGACGCCGAAGGCGGCCCCGTCGCTTATGTCCGCGCGTGGCTTGATCATGCAGCGCAGCAACCGCAGGAAGACCCCCGGCAGTTCTCTTTGTTCGGGCT
>JBAQKU010000372.1:0-17915 GCA_049301315.1 Telluria sp. | reverse complement strand
ACTGCAGGCCGAACAGGGTGCCGCGGTCGAACACCAGGTTGAATTCAACGTAGCGGCCGCGCCGGTAGGCCTGGAAGTCGCGTTCGCGCTCGCCGTAAGGCGTGTCCTTGCGGCGTTGCACGATCGGCAGGTAGGCATCCAGGAAGCTGTTGCCCACGCTTTGCGTCATTGCGTAGCTGCGCTCGAAGCCGGGAGCGTTGAAGTCGTCGAAGAAGATGCCGCCCACGCCGCGCGGCTCCTTGCGGTGCTTCAGGTAGAAATAATCGTCGCACCATGCCTTGAAGCGCGGGTGCAGTTCGTCGCCGAAAGGGGCGAGCGCAGTGCGGCAGCTCTGGTGGAAGTGGCGCGCATCGTGCTCGTCGCCGTAGTAGGGCGTCAGGTCCATGCCGCCGCCGAACCACCACACCGGCTGCTCGCCTTCGGCGCTGGCGCTAAAAAAGCGCACGTTCATGTGCACCGTGGGCAGGTACGGATTGCGCGGATGGAGCACCAGCGACACGCCCATTGCCTCCCACGAGCGCCCCGCCAGTTCCGGGCGGGCGGCCGCGGCCGAAGGCGGCAGGCTGGCGCCGGTCACGTGCGAGAAGTTCACGCCCCCGCGTTCGAACACATTGCCCTCTTCGAGCACGCGCGAGACGCCGCCCCCGCCCTCGGGGCGCTGCCATGCGTCGCGCGCGAACGGCATGCCGTCGACCTGTTCGAGCGCCTGCACGATGCGCGCCTGAAGGTCGGTCAGCCAGGCCTTGACGGCGATGGGAGTGGGGGATGACATCTGCAAGAGGTCCGGAGAATAAAAAAGTGAGGGACGATTGTACACTGCCGCGCTGTTTTATGATACAAGCGCGCCAAAGCGGGGGCACTGACGCAAATGCCGCTAAGTTAAGGCCACCTACGTCGTTCCCGCCATTGGCGAAACCGACTTCCCGCGAAGGCGGGGACCCCATTTCGTCGCGTCGATGCTGGCTATATTGGATTCCCGCCTTCGAGGCTGTCGCGAAACGCAAAACGGCCTTCGACGAAGACCAAAAAACCGTCGTTCCCGCGAAGGCGGGAACCTAATTTCGGCGCGTCACAGCAGCTAAATGGGGTTCCCGCTTTCGCGGGAACGACGGCGGTGAAGGTGACTGACTAGACACTCTCACCCCTTTCGCGACAGCCTCCTCCGCGGGAAGTCGGTTTCGCCAATGGCGGAAACGACGTGGTGGAAGGCTTAAGTTAACGCCATTAGGCACTGACCCCGGTTTCGCTCCTTCAGCTAGCCTTTGATGCCGCGCCAGCCGATGTCGCGGCGGAACTGGGCGCCGTTGAAGTGGATCTTGTCGACCGTTTCGTAGGCTTGTTTCTGCGCCATCTTGACGCTGTCGCCGAGCCCGACCACGCACAGCACCCGTCCGCCATTGGTGACCAGCTTGCCGTCGGCCAGCTGCGTGCCGGCGTGGAAGGTCACGCATTCGGGCGTCTCGGGCGCGATGCCGTCGATGACGTCGCCCTTGCGCGGCGCATCCGGATAGCCGGGGGCGGCCATCACCACGCCGACCGCGGTGCGGCGGTCCCATTCGAGCTCGACCTGGTCGAGCGTGCCGGCCACCGCGTGCTCCATCACCGCCACCAGATCGCTCTTGAGGCGCGCCATGATCGGCTGGGTCTCGGGGTCGCCCATGCGGCAGTTGAATTCGAGCGTCCTGGGGTTGCCTTTGTCGTCGATCATCAGGCCGGCGTACAGGAAGCCGGTGAACACGATGCCGTCCTTGGCCATGCCGTTGATGGTCGGGTTGATGATCTCGCGCATCACGCGCGCGTGCATCGCGGGAGTCACGATCGGGGCCGGCGAGTAGGCGCCCATCCCGCCCGTGTTCGGGCCCTGGTCCTGGTCCTTGAGGCGCTTGTGGTCCTGGCTGGTCGCCAGCGGCAGCACGTTCTTGCCGTCGCACATGACGATGAAGCTGGCTTCCTCGCCGGCCAGGAATTCTTCGATCACGATGCGCGCGCCGGCGTCGCCGAAGCGGTTATCGGCCAGCATGTCGTCGACCGCCTGGTGCGCTTCCTCGAGCGTGGTGGCGACCACCACGCCTTTGCCGGCGGCCAGGCCGTCGGCCTTGATCACGATCGGCGCGCCGTTGGCGTCAACGTAGGCGTGCGCCAGTTTCACGTCCGAGAACGTCTGGTAGGCGGCGGTCGGGATGCCGTGCCGCTGCATGAAGGCCTTGGCGAAGTCCTTCGAGCTTTCCAGCTGCGCCGCTTCGCGCGTGGGTCCGAAAATCTTCAGCCCGCGCGCGCGAAACAGGTCCACGATGCCGGCCGCGAGCGGGGTTTCAGGCCCCACCACGGTCAGGGCGACGTTCTCGTTCTGGACGAAGTCGGCCAGCAGGGCGAGGTCGGTGATGTCGATGTTCTCGAGCCGGTTGTCGCGCGCGGTGCCGCCATTGCCCGGTGCGACGTAGACCATCTGAATGCGTTCGGATTGGGCCAGTTTCCAGGCCAGGGCGTGTTCGCGGCCGCCAGAGCCGACTACCAGGATTTTCATAGGTGCTTATTCTTCGATCAGGGCGTTGGTATAGACTTCCTGCACGTCGTCGAGGTTTTCGAGCGCGTCCAGCAGTTTTTGCATCTTGAGCGCGTCCTCGCCGGTAAACACGGTTTCGGTGGCGGGCTTCATGATGATCTCGGCCACCTCGGCCTTGAAGCCGGCCGCCTCGAGCGCGTCCTTGACGGTGACGAAGGCGTGCGGGTCGCACAGCACCTCGAAGCCGCCTTCTTCATCCTGCACCACGTCTTCGGCGCCCGCTTCGAGCGCCGCTTCCATCAGCTTGTCCTCGTCGGTGCCGGGCGCGAACAGGAACTGGCCGCAGTGCTTGAACATGAAGGCGACCGAGCCTTCGTTGCCCATGTTGCCGCCGTGTTTGCTGAAGGCGTGCCTTACCTCGGCCACCGTGCGCACCCGGTTGTCGGTCATGCAGTCGACGATGACGGCCGCGCCGCCGATGCCGTAGCCTTCGTAGCGCACTTCTTCATAGTTGACCCCTTCCAGGCCGCCCGAGCCGCGCTGGATCGCGCGCGTCACGTTTTCCTTGGGCATGTTCGCATCGGCTGCCTTGTCCACGGCCAGCCGCAGGCGCGGGTTGGTGGCGATGTCCGGACCGCCCATGCGCGCGCCGACCGTGATTTCCTTGATCAGCCGGGTCCAGACTTTGCCGCGCTTGGCGTCGGTGGCGGCCTTCTTGTGCTTGATATTGGCCCATTTGCTATGTCCAGCCATGTCGAATCTTCCTTAGACGGTATGCAAGAATGGCCGAATTCTAACATAGCGGCCCCTGTGAAATCGGCGCCGCGCCGCCCGCCCCGAACCCGCTTTTGCGTTTCCCCTTACAATCGACAGATGAGCAAAAGCGCAACCGTCGCCCCTTCCCAAGCACTGCCTCGCCAGGCCCTGGTCGCCGGCCTTGCCATCGCCGTCGGCGGTGCGGTGCTGTTTTCCACCAAGGCCGTGGTGGCCAAGCTGCTCTACCGCTATCATATCGATGCGGTCACCCTGATCGCCTTTCGCATGCTGTTTTCGCTGCCGGTGTTCGCCGCGGTGGCGCTGTGGAAGATGCGCACCGAGGCGCCGCTGTCGGTGGCCGACCGCTGGCGCGTGCTGGGACTGGGACTGATCGGCTACTACCTGTCGAGTTTCCTCGATTTCCTCGGCCTGCAATACATCACGGTCGGGCTCGAGCGCCTGATCCTGTTCCTGACGCCCACCTTCGTGCTGCTGATCACCACGTTTTTTTTCAAGCACCGCATCAGCCGCATCGAGTGGTTCGCGCTGGCCGCATCCTACTGCGGCATCGTGCTGGTGTTCGTGCATGACCTCAAGGGCGGCGCGGGCGACGCGGTGACCGGTTCGCTGTTCGTGCTCGGCTCGGCCTTGTCGTACGCGGTGTACCTGCTGGCCTCGGGCGAGATGGTCAAGCGGCTCGGCACGCTGCGCCTGGTGTCGTACGCGATGTGCGTCTCGAGCGCGGCCTGCATCGCGCAGTTTTTCGCGCTGCGCCCGGCCGCCATGCTGATCCAGCCGATGCCGGTGTACTGGCTCTCGCTCGTCAATGGAATATTCTGTACTATCTTCCCGGTGTTCATGACGATGCTCGCGGTCCAGCGCATCGGCGCGGCCACCGCATCGCAGGCCGGCATGGTGGGGCCGGTGTCGACCCTGTTCCTGGGCGCGCTGATCCTGGGCGAGCCGGTCACCGCCGTCCAGCTGGGCGGTACCTGTCTGGTACTGGCGGGAATCTACATGCTGTCGATGAAAAAATAACGAATTCAATCTGACCTGGATGCTCTTGCAAATGAAAACACGTATCGCACTGATCGCGCACGACAAGAAAAAAGACGACATGATCGCCCTGGCCGCGGAGTATGCCGACTTCCTGCGCGGCTGCCATTTGACGGCCACCGGCACCACCGGCGGGCGCCTGGCCAACGAGCTGGGCCTGACCATCGAACGCATGCATTCGGGCCCGTTCGGCGGCGACCTGCAGATCGGCGCGCAGCTGGTCGAGGGCCGCATCGACTGCGTGATCTTCCTGCGCGACCCGATGACGCCGCAGCCGCACGAACCGGACATCAACGCGCTGGTGCGCGCCTGCGACGTGCACAACGTGCCGTGCGCAACCAACCTGGCCAGCGCGCACCTGGTGCTGTCCCAATTGAAGATCGCCGCAAGAAAATAGACCCAAGGAGAATATCGATGTCAAAAGCAATCCGCATGAGCCGCACCGGCGGCCCGGAGGTAATGGAATACGTGGACGTGGAAGTGGGCGAGCCGGGGCCGGGCGAGGCGCGCGTGCGCCATGCCGCTTGCGGGGTCAACTTCGTCGATGTGTATTTCCGCACCGGGCTGTATCCGCAGGAGCTGCCTGGCGGCCTTGGCAAGGAGGGCGCCGGCGTGGTCGAGGCGCTCGGCCCCGGCGTGAGCAATGTGGCGGTGGGCGACCGGGTCGCCTATACGGGCGGTCCCAGCGGCGCCTACTGCGAGGTGCGCAACGTGCCGGCCTCGGTGCTGCTGCGCCTGCCCGACGCGTTTTCGTTCGAGACCGCCGCTGCCATGATGCTGCGCGGGCTGACCGTGCAATACCTGTTCAAGCGCACCGCCCAGCTCAAGCGCGGCGACACCATCTTGTTTCACGCGGCGGCGGGCGGCGTCGGGCTGATCGCATGCCAGTGGGCGCGCGCGCTCGGGGTCAACATGATCGGCACCGTGGGCTCGGACGAAAAAGCCCGGCTGGCCAGGGAGCATGGCTGCGCCCACGTCATCAACTACAACACGGAAGATTTTGTCGCTCGCGTGCTGGAAATTACCAACGGCGAGAAAGTCTCGGTGGTCTACGATTCGATCGGCAAGGACACCTTCACCGGTTCGCTCGACTGCCTGCGCCCGCTGGGCCTGATGGTCAGTTTCGGCAACGCCTCCGGCCCGGTGCCGCCGTTCACGCTCAACGAGCTGGCCTCGCGCGGCTCGCTGTTCATCACGCGCCCGTCGCTGTTTTCCTACATCGCCAAGCGGGCCGACCTGGAAGCGATGGCGGCCGACCTGTTCGCGATCGTATCGAGCGGGCAGGTCAAGATCGAGATCAACCAGAAATACAAGCTGGCCGACGCGGCGCGCGCGCAAGGCGACCTTGAGGCGCGCAAGACCACCGGCTCGATCATCCTGCTGCCGTAGCCGATTATCCCTGGGGCAGGCGCTTGAGCTCGATGCGGCGCGCCACCCCGCTGGGACCGGGGAAGCCTTCGAATGCGGCGCGCACCAGCGCCGGCATGATGGCCGGGGTCGATACTTCGTCGCTCAGGTTGTGCACCGTGACGTCGAACAGGCGCTTGCCGTCGGCGGCCGACTTGATCGCCACCTGCAGTTCGCGCTGGTAGGCTTGCTCGACCGTTACCTGGTACTCGGGCATGTACCAGAACGGATCGCGGTACGGACGGTACCAGCCGCGGTACGAGCCCATGAAGCCGTGGCGCGGCGAGGAAAAGAACGGGGAGTAGACCGGCGCGATCACGCGCACCGGTACCGCCGTGGTGCCAAAGCGCATCGCCACCTTCAGGTTCGGTGTGGCGCCGGCGCCGGCATCCTGGAAGCCGAGCCGGGCCAGTTCGCCGCGCACCAGGTTCTGATAGCTGCGAAATTCGAGCGTGTCGTCCTCCGCGGGCGGCGCCTCGAACACATAGGTCTTGTCCTGCATCACGGCAGGCCACTGGTGGAAGGTGGTCACGTCGCTGCGTATCGTGCTGGCACAGCCGCCCAGCAGCAACATCAGCGCGGCCGTTGCCGCCATTACATAGCTTTTCACTGCAATCTCCCTCATCACACGGACCCGTGGCCATTTTTAAGTTTACGAGCTGCACCCTATTCTCGCAGAAAATTTACAGTTTGTTACCCCTTTGCACATGCCGGCAACAAAAGACCGGCTCGGTCCAGCGCCTGGCCCGGCAAACTTAATTAGCCCGGGCGCGCGGTGTTGGTAAAATAGACGCCCCATCAACGTTCCTTTCCGACTCATTATGCGAACCGACACGCCTGAGACAATCTACCGGCAGGATTACACGCCGCCAAGCTACCTGGTCGATACCGTTGAGCTCGGTTTCGACCTTGATCCGGCCCGCACCATCGTCGCCAGCCGCCTGACCATGCGGCGCAACCCGGACAGCCGTCAGCGCGCCATCGCGCTGTACGGCGAAAACCTGGAGCTGGTGGCGCTGCGCATGAACGGCAACACGCTGGGCAAGCGCGAGTACCGCATTGAAGGCAGCCTGCTGCGCATCCCGAATGCGCCCGAGCACGTCACGCTGGAAATCGAAACGCTGACCGCGCCGGAAAAGAACACCACCCTGAACGGGCTGTACGTCTCGAACGGGAATTTCTTCACCCAATGCGAAGCCGAGGGTTTTCGCAATATCAGCTATTTCCCCGACCGTCCCGACGTGATGGCGAAATACACCGTCATGCTGCGCGCCGACAAGAAGAAATACCCGGTGCTGCTGTCGAACGGCAACCTCGTCGAAGAGGGCGACCTGGGCGACGGACGCCATTACGCCAAATGGGAAGACCCGTTCAAGAAGCCGTCCTACCTGTTCGCGCTGGTGGCCGCGCGCCTGGAATGCCAGGAAGAGAAATTCAGGCTCCGGGACGGGCGCGAAGCCCTGCTCCAGGTGTGGGTCGAAGAGGGCAACCTCGACAAGACGAATTACGCGCTGCAGTCGCTCAAGAACAGCATCCGCTGGGATGAGGAGCGCTTCGGCCTTGAACTCGACCTGGACCGCTTCATGATCGTCGCGGTGGGCGACTTCAACATGGGCGCGATGGAAAACAAGGGCCTGAACATTTTCAATACCAAATTCGTGCTGGCCAACCCGCGCGTGGCGACCGACATCGATTACGCCGGCATCGAGGCGGTGGTCGGGCACGAATATTTTCACAACTGGACCGGCAACCGCGTCACCTGCCGCGACTGGTTCCAGCTCTCGCTCAAGGAAGGCCTGACGGTGTTCCGCGACCAGGAATTTTCGGCCGACATGATCGGCACCGACAGCGGGCGCGCCGTGACCCGCATCGAGCAGGTGCGCACCCTGCGCCAGGCCCAGTTCCCGGAAGACGCAGGCCCGATGGCGCATCCGGTGCGGCCCGATTCCTTCGTCGAGATTAACAACTTCTACACCGTCACCGTGTACGAAAAGGGCGCCGAAGTAGTGCGCATGATCCAGACCCTGGTCGGGCGCGACGGTTTTCGCAAGGGCATGGACCTGTACTTCGAACGGCACGACGGCCAGGCCGTCGAGTGCGACGATTTCCGGCGCGCGATGGCCGACGCCAACGGGCGCGACCTGAGCCAGTTCGAGCGCTGGTACAGCCAGGCCGGCACCCCGGTCGTCACGGCCGAAACAAAGTACGACGCCCAGGCCCGCACTTACGAGCTCACGCTCACGCAAAGCTGCCCGCCCACGCCCGGCCAGCCGCACAAGCTGCCGCTGCACATACCGGTTGGCGTCGGCCTGCTCGGCGCCGACGGGCGCGACCTGCCGCTGACCGTGGACGGCGCGGTGGACGGCACCAGTGTCGTGCTCGAACTGACCGAGGCGCGCCAGAGCTTTTGCTTTAGCGAGGTGTCCGAATTGCCCACGCCTTCGATCCTGCGCAATTTTTCGGCGCCGGTGGTGCTCGAATACCCGTATACCGACGCCGAGCTGCTGCACCTGTTCTCCCACGACAGCGACCCGGTGAACCGCTGGGAAGCGGGCCAGCGCCTCGCGATGGAGCGCCTGCTCAAGCTGACCGGCCAGATCGCGGCGGGCGGCAAGCTTGAACTCGACGACACCTTCCTCGACGCGCTGCGCAAGCTGCTGTACGACAGCACGCTCGACGCCGCGTTCCGCGAACAGGCCCTGCTGCTGCCCTCGGAAAGCATGATCGCCGACCAGATGGAGGCGGTGAACCCGCAGGCGATCCACCTGGCGCGCCAGTTTGTGCGCAGCGCCATCGGCAGCGCCCTGCGCGAAGACCTGCTGGCGCAGTACGAGGCCAACCAGACTCCCGGCCCCTACAGTCCGGACGCGGCCTCGGCCGGCCGGCGCGGACTCAAGAACCTGGCGCTGTCGTATTTGGCGGCAGCGCCGGTCGACGCCAGCATCGCGCTCACGCAAGCGCAGTTCGACAATGCCGGCAACATGACCGACCGGGTCGCCGCGCTGGTGGCCCTGATGCACGCCGGGGCCGACAGCGCGCCCGATGCGCTGGAGCGCTTTTACCGCGATTTCGAACAAGAGGCGCTGGTGGTCGACAAGTGGTTCGCGATCCAGGCGGCGGCTCCGGGCACCGACGTGAGCGCGGTGCGCACGCTGATGCAGCACCCTGCCTTCAACTTCAGGAATCCGAACCGGGTACGCAGCCTGGTGTTTGCTTTCTGCTCCGGCAACCCGGCGCAATTCCACGCGCCGGACGGCAGCGGCTACGCCTTCTGGGCCGAGCAGGTCATCGCGCTCGACGCCCTCAACCCGCAGGTGGCAAGCCGCCTGGCGCGTTCGATGGACCGCTGGCGCAGGTTCGCCCCGGCGCTGCAGCTGCAGATGAAGAAGGCGCTGGAGCAGGTTGCAAAAGGCAGGAACATGTCGAACGACGTGCGCGAAGTGGTGGGCAAAGCGCTGGCGTAGCGGGCATGAACGCCGATGGGGCGCTGAATAAACCGCCGTTTCGCCGCCACCACCGTCGTTCCCGCGCCCACCACCGTCGTTCCCGCGCCCACCACCGTCGTTCCCGCGCCCACCACCGTCGTTCCCGCGCAGGCGGGAACCCCATGTTGTGTGCATACCATCGATGCCAGCTACATTGGTGTGCTACGAAATGGGGTTCCCGCGTGCGCGGGAACGACGAATTCACGTCTCGGGTTGAAGGGTATGCAAACAGCCCTTTGGCGGCGCCCGGGAACAACGATGGGAACGAGATGTTTACAGAATCTAACCACCAACAAAGGAACTCATGAAACGCGTCAGTCTAACGCAACACCTGGTTGAAGAACAACGTCAACACAATTCCATTCCCGCCGAACTGCGCCTGCTGATCGAAGTGGTCGCGCGCGCCTGCAAGACCATCAGCCATTCGGTGGGCAAGGGCGCGCTCGGCGACATTCTCGGCAGCGCCGGCACCGAGAATATCCAGGGCGAAGTGCAAAAGAAACTGGACGTGATTTCGAACGAAATCCTGCTTGAAGCGAATGAATGGGGCGGCCACCTGGCCGCCATGGCGTCGGAAGAGATGGAGTCGATCCACCCGATCCCGAACCGCTACCCGATGGGCGAATACATGCTGCTGTTCGACCCGCTCGACGGCTCGTCCAACATCGACGTGAACGTTTCGATCGGCACCATTTTCTCGGTACTGAAAGCGCCGGAGGGCATGGCCACCCCGACCGAGGCCGATTTCATGCAAGCGGGCAGCATGCAGGTCGCCGCCGGCTACGCCGTGTACGGCCCGCAAACCATGCTGGTGCTTACCACCGGCAACGGCGTGAACTGCTTCACCCTGGACCGCGAGATGGGCTCCTGGGTGCTCACCCAGCGCAACATGGTGATTCCGGAAAATACCAAGGAATTCGCGATCAACATGTCGAATTCGCGCCACTGGCATGCGCCGGTACAGCGCTACGTCGACGAGCTGCTGGCCGGCTCGACCGGCGCGCGCGGCCAGGACTTCAACATGCGCTGGATCGCCTCGATGGTGGCCGACGTGCACCGCATCGAGAACCGCGGCGGCATCTTCATGTATCCGGCCGACCTGCGCGACACCTCGGTGCCGGGCAAGCTGCGCCTGATGTACGAAGCGAACCCGATGGCCTTCATCGTCGAACAGGCCGGCGGCGCGGCCACCGACGGGTGCAAGCGCATCCTCGACATCGCCCCGCACAAGCTGCACCAGCGGGTGCCGGTTTTCCTCGGCTCCAGGAACGAAGTCGAGCGGGTGACGAGCTACCACGCCGAATAGAGCCGGATTCATGCTCCCGGTTCTTTGCTTAAACAGAAAAAATCGGGGGAATGCGGATTCGGACTAGCAAGTTTGGTGGATTCTTTGCTAGAATACGCGTCTTCGCCGTTGTAGCTCAGTTGGTAGAGCAGCACATTCGTAATGTGAAGGTCCCCAGTTCGATTCCGGGCAACGGCACCAAATTAAATAATGAAATCAAATGGTTACACGCTTCGGCTTGTAGCCATTTTTTCTTTTCGACCTTGCTTTCCTAGCCGTGTAACCGCTATGGACGCGCTCAACGCCGCCTCTGCGAGCGCCTGGCATTTCTGCAGTTGGCGGCGCGAAACGCGGATGGAACTGCGGTCACGCTCGCCGGAACACGAAAAAACCGCGCGCATCGCGGGGGTGGGCGGCCCAATGTCGTTTCGAGTGGAACTTGACAGGCCCGCATTATGCCCGTCCAGATGCATTACCCATTGACAAGTCGCCACCGCAACGGCGTTTTCGGTGCAGTCAAGGGCGGGGGGCGCTCGATGGAGGGGTTAGGCCGCATGCCTTACCTGTTAGGCATCAGAGTGCCGCTCAGTGCCATGGCGCCTTCTTTAGTTGGACGGCAAAGTTGTTGAACGTGTACTTGTGGGTCATTCGGCTAGCGTATCCGTGAACGAGTTCGACCACAGTGCCATACATTTTCCAGATTTCCGCGGCGGTTGGCGGTGTTAGTTCGCCGTAGCGCCACTTTAAGACACGCGCATCTGTTGGAAATCCGGCGAGGGACCTTCTTCCTTCTGGCCAGTTGAGCACAGGCTCGGCCAATTTGTTAAGCGCTCGGAGGTCGTGGATTGCGGGAAACGCAAGTTCGGATTGGGTGAGATAGACCTTAATCGTCTTCTCGCAGGCCATCTGAAGCTCCCATGGCACCAAGGCGTGTGAATCAGGGCTCGAAGATGTAGCGTCGAGTGCAGCCTTGTCGAGGTGACGAATCACGGACGTGGCCATCCGTCGTACTGCGTCGGATGGATGCGTTGCAGTGTTCAAGTCATTGTTGATGCATCGCAAGCGATTGGCGACGTGCCTCGACGTGTTCGCCAGAGCTTCGCGACGGCTCGGCTTCAAAGTGGCAAGCGGAGGCGGCGAGGCCAACCAATCGAGCGGCTCCTCGGCTGGGAGAACCTCTTTAGGAAACCGAACCCATCGATGGCCGTCCTGGTCCACATCGGAGAGAACAAGCTCAACACAAAGGGTGTATAGCGCGCCGAAATGCGAGACCAGTCCGTGTGCTGTGGGGTGCTTTGGATGGGGAAGCTTGGTTCCGTATCTCTGCTCGTACCAGCGAATGACAGGCAGATAAATCCCAGCGAACCAGGGTTTGGAGAGGTAGTTGTCCTTCGTGTCGCCCGAAACCTCGACGATCATGTGATCGACGATGAATCGGGCAGCTTCGAATGGACGTTCGTGTACCGGCAGGTTTTCTTTGATGAAGATCTCGTCCAGTGTTGGCAGTGTCTCGGCGAGCAACGCTTCATACGATGGGGGAATCTGGCGGGGCATGGCGTGAGTGACGAGGCCTAACGTAGAGCTAAGCGGATGGCCGCCCGTAAATTAAATAATGAACTGCGCCACGTACCGGCCAGTCCGACTTGAGCGCCATGTTAGAGAGTCCGGTGTCATAATGCCAGCAGTTCTTCAAGGATTTCGCGAGCGCGGATGACAGCCTCTTGATGCTCCAGCAGCTCTTCGGTTGCGCCGGTAACTCGAAAGTCCCAATCGGTGCTGTACTCCAATTTGCAGACGTAGGATAGTTGCATTAGTGCGGCGAACTTGTCCTTGTGGTTCAGGTTTGTGTCGGCGTACCAGCCAGAAATGAGCTCGATGTAGTGGGAAGGATTGCCCCTGCGGCTTGAGTTTTCAGGAAACAGATCGTCAGGATTCTTCGCAAAGCGACAGCCCTTGGAGCGAGTACCGGCGCGTCTGTGTAAGGAGATGTAGTTTTCGAGAGTGTCTTTACGAAATTGGCAGAACTGTTCAACAAGCCAGACGTAAGCATCTTTTCCGCTCTCGAAGTACTCGCTCCGAGAACGGAATGTGGCGGTGGTTGGAGTTCGACCTCCTCCACGCTTTGTTACTACAGAGAACCGCTCAAGCAGTACCTCGTTCGCGATTTTCGCGAACTCGACCAGCCCTTTTGCAAGAGCATTCGCTTTCATAGATTCGAGGTCAGCGCGAGTTCGTCGCGGGTCTCGGGCTAGCTGCTCAAAGCGTGTGATGTCCATAGGTCAAGGGTTCTAATGTAAAAGTGAGGGGTTGCGCGCTTTTGCGCAGCCCCTCTCGACTGTCGGGTTAGCCCTTATTCCGCCAGAATTCATAGGCATCGCCGGAAAGCATAAGGTAAGAAATACCCGCAGCAAATAGCAGAAGAAAAACGCCTCCGGTGCGAGCAGAAAAGTACGTAATGCGGGCAAGGAAATGCCATACCGCAGGTAACCCGCCATTGGCTCGTTGATTCATGAGTGCAAGATAATGAACTGAGCGCAATGTTGCCGCTATTGCTGCTACGACTCCAAGAAAGACGCCAACGATTTGAAGTAGCAACCACATTCGGTGCTCCTCTTTCAGCACCTTGAAATAGAAATCGAAAAATTTATGCCTCTGAGCGGCCTCCCGAGCGCCGGGAACAATTCCCAATTGGGCTAGATGAAGGAGGTAGAACGAAAAGCCCACTGCAATAATTGGCGCAAAGATGTACCAAGCCCATTCAGAACTACTGTATTGACCGCGCATCGAAGAAGCCACGCCAGCCGAGAGGATGAATGCAGTGCAGGAAAACAAGCCACTCAACCAATAGCCCAGTATTTCGTTAGCATATCTGCTGTAACCCCAAGTGATTCCCGCGACGACTGCAACAAGCGCGAAGAGGTAACCCCACGCATCATCGGACGAGTTAGAGCGCTGCCCGCTTTGATTTGCGACGATGGTTTGCTTGAAAATGATGATTGTTTGTTGCACTGTTGCTGGTGCATTGGAAGATGGAACACTATTTAGTCCGGCGAACAAAACTCCGAGAATGGCTCCAACAAGGGGCGATATAACGACGCTCTGAACAAGTGGATCGTTAAACCAGGTTGCCAATGCTTGCAAGGTAATGACTCCTTAAAGGGCTAACGTGAAGCTAACCGGCCGCCGAAGCGCGAAGCGCGTAGGGAACCCAACAGCGCAGCTGTTGGGCGGTCCGCGTTGAGCGCAGGGTTAGACCGGACCGCGGGCAAGCAGTGAATGAGTATGTTAATTGCCTTTGAGTTTTGAAAGGACTTCCGAGTCACTGAGCGGTGCGCCGACCCACACCACAACCTTCGATGCTCCGGCACCAATGGCAAGCTCGTGAAACAACCGCTCTTCGACTTGGGTTAGCCCACCGTCGATTTTTTCGAGCGGATGAATTACGACCGACGTGGTGAGAGCAAAGCCAGAGCCGCGGGCTTCAAACAAAAGTTTCTTCAAACACGCCTGAGCGGCAGTGAAGTTGCCAACCAACATTCGTGGATGCGAGAAGGCAGGAGTCGCATTCCTTTGAAGCGCGCGCGAGTCGCCAATGTTCCGAACCACGAATTGGTTTTCTCGAACTTGAACGTAGAGGGACTTTGCGAACATTGGGCCTTTGCGGATAAGAGGTCTAACGTAGAGCTAAGCGGATGGCCGCCCGGAAATTAAATAATGAACTGCGCCATGTACCGGCCAGTCCGCTTGAGCGCCATGTTAGCGCGGGCGCGTGAGCTTGCAACAAAAGGCGCTGCCGAAGCCGCCGGCAATTAAACTGCCACTAGCCAAAACGTCAATTTACCACGAGTGGTAACGTTGCCAAGAACAAAATTTTACCGCGGATGCGCAATTGGAAAAGCTGCGGTCCAAGTGCAAAGCGAACCCGCGATGTATGAAGGCCAAAACTAAGGCGCGAGCTAACGTTTGAAATAACCGGCACACTTCAGTGCGTCAGTGTTGATTAATAAGTTAGGTTCTTTGCTACGATAAGTATTCTTTTCTACCAGGGGAGAAAACCTCGATGGCAGTAGAGCCACTTGCAAAACTAATCGTACACGGAAATTTGATCGCCGGACTCGGCAAGCTGGAAGGTGTGGGCAGGCCATTTCTGGCATGATGTTGGTTCTCAAGACAGCATCACAAAGCCCACAAGATGAATATTATCGGACGCGACCTGATCATGCAACGCTGGAACGTAATTCAGCATGAATTGATGCCGGAACTGAAACAGGAATGCGGCGCGCTCACGCCGAAATTGGAAAAGCTGGTGCACATTCTTGACTGGGTGCGAATCGAGGAATGGTCGGTGCAAACCTGGCAAGGAATCGGACGAAAACCGCATGACCGCAGTGCGCTGGCCAATGCCTTCGTCGCCAAGGCAGTGCTGGGCTTGGCCACGACCAGGGCGCTGATCGAGCGGCTCGCGATGGACCGCACCCTGAAACGCCTGTGCGGTTTTTCGATGTCAAAGGTCGTGCCCGACGAGGCCACATTTTCGCGCGCATTTGCCGAATTTGCGCAGGCAAAACTGGCCGAACGGGTCCACGAAGCACTGGTCAAGAACCACTTGGGCGGCTCGCTGATTGGCCACATCAGTCGCGATGGCACAGCAATTGAAGCGAGAGAAAAGCCGGCGAAGAAAGCCTTGGTGCCAAAGCCACCCAAGAGCAAGAAGGCGCGCCGAGGCAGGGTCAAGCGAATCGTAGTGACGGCGCCAAAAGTGAACCGGATCAGGCAACAACGCACGCAAACCTTGCCGGCAATGCTGCGCGATTTGCCCAGCGTCTGCGACCGTGGAACCAAGTGCAACGCGCAGGGCTACAAGAATAGTTGGAATGGCTACAAGCTGCACATTGACACCGCCGATTGCGGTGTGCCGGTCAGTGCCGTGCTCACCAGCGCCTCCGTGCATGACAGCCAGGCGGCCGTGCCGCTGGCGACGATGATGGCGGCGCGCGTGACGAACTTGTATGACGTGATGGACGCGGCGTACTGCAGCAAGGAATTGCACGAGCACAGCCGCAGTCTGGGCCATGTTCCATTGATCGACCACAACGCGCGCGGCGGGCCGAAGGAACAGTTCGAACCGGCCGACGCCGTGCGCTACAAGGAGCGCACCGTGGCCGAACGCAGCAACGCCAGACTCAAAGACGAATTCGGCGGCCGCAACATCCGCGTGCGCGGTCCCGACAAGGTGATGTCGCACTTGATGTTTGGCCTGCTGGTACTGACGGCCGACCAGTTGATGCGCTTGTTCAGATAGCCGAGCGACGCGCCAACGGATTTGGGGATTGAAAGTATTGCGCGACGCAAACGGCGCCGTTACGTGTCGTCGCCGATGAAAGGCCGAATTTATTGAAAAAAGTGCCCGACCAGGCACTCGTCTCAGTTCGCCATCGCTGGCTCAGGCAGTTTTGCAAGAGGCTCAGTATCCTCAAGGAAGGCCGGGTTGTATTTAATATTGCTGGAAATAAATACAGGTTGGTTACATCAATCAACTATCCGTATGGGATTGTGTTTGTCAGGTTCATCGGTACCCACAAACAGTATGATGCGATTGATGCGCAAACAATTTGAAGGACCTCTCCATGAACATCAAGCCTATCAAGACCACTGAAGACCATCGCGCGGCATTGAAAGAGATCGAAACGCTGATGGCAGCCGAGATGAACACACCCGATGGTGATCGTCTTGACGTTCTCGCAACGCTGGTTGAAGCATATGAAGCGAAGCATTTCCCCATGGAGCAGGCAGATGCTATCGACGCCATCAAGTTCACCATGGAACAAAAAGGCCTGACGCCGAAGGACTTGGAGCCGATGATTGGCCGCTTGAACCGCGTGTATGAAATACTCGGCGGCAAACGCCCTCTGACACTGCCTATGATCCGGCGCCTCCACGAGGCGCTTGGCATCCCGGCAGAAGCACTTATCAAACCTCCGAAGCGAGACTCGGTAGCTGCATAGCGATGCTGCTCCCGGCCTGCGGCGTCCACCCGATCTTCCAACGCCGGTGGTTCGCCGGCCCCCCCTTTATCACAAGCCTTTACGGTTCTGTTAGCCAGCGCACGGTGAACCGCAGGCAATCGTTATATTTTTTGTATGCGGCGCACCGCTGTCAGGTGGAGCCGCTTGCGTGCGCTCAGTGCGTACGGGTTGGACGGCGAAAGGCGGACCATTGACGCAGCGCAGACTGGTTCCGCACCTTCGTCTTGTTTCAAGGGGAATCGGGGAAGAATTGGTGACGGTCGAGGATCGCTTCACGCCGCGTTGTTATATATTTCACAAGGATTGGGATCATGGATAATCAAAAATCGAATGAGGGAAGCGCCCGCGATGTTGGACGTGAAGGTGCGGGCAGCAGCATGGGCAAGGACATGGGCACGAGCGGCACCGGGGGCACCGGCAAGGACATGGGCAAGGACATGTCGTCGACCGCAGCCGGGCTGCACCAGAGCATCGACAAGGCCGCCGAAGCTGCCCAGCCGGTGGTGGACCGTCTTGCCAGCGGCGCCCATGCCGGTGTCGACAAGGTGTCGGGTGCGCTCAGCGGCGCATCGCAACGCATGGATGAGAAAACCCGCCAGTTGAGCGAAGCCTACCGTCATTTCGCCGACACGGGCCGCGACTATGTGCGCAGCAGCCCGGCCACCTCGATCCTGGTGGCGCTGGCAGCGGGCTTCACCCTGTCCAAGCTGCTGGGCCGCCGGCATTAAGCAGGGCGTTCGGGCAGGCGGTTCGATTCCGGTCGGCGCAGGCGGCGACCGGTCGCCTGCGTACGTCTTCGACACGGCGCCCGATACCAATGGTATGCATGCCAATCATCGTCAGCGACGAGCGAAACCGTGTTCGCACCAGATTCGCGCACCAACACTCATGGCGCGCACCTGAACCGACACCCGGGGCGATATCCGCTCGGTGCTGCGCACCCTTTTCACGAGCGACGAATTCATGGCGCCCGCAAGCGTTGGCGCCAAGTTCAAGACGCCGTATCAGTTCGTGATCTCGGCGGCGCGCGCCAGCGCCGCACCGCTCAGCATCGGGCCGGTGATGCCGCGCATCCTGTCCGGGAGCGGCGCCTCGATGAACCCCGCCTGGCGCCGCTGGGGCGCGGGCTGGCCACGCTGGCCGAGCGCCACGGCCCGCTGTTCGAGGACACGACCGTGATCGTGATGTCGGAGTTTGGCCGCAACCGCGCGCCAGAACGGCAATGGCGGTACCGATCATGGGCACGGCTCCGTGATGTGGCTCATGGGCGGCGGCGTGGCCGGCGGCAAGGTGTATGGCGACTGGCAAGGCGTGGCGGACGGCGCGCGACGCGACGAAATGGGGTTCCCGCCTACGAGGCTGTCGCAAAACGCCAAACGAGCTTCGACAAAGACCAA
>JBAQKU010000371.1:0-3843 GCA_049301315.1 Telluria sp. | reverse complement strand
GCGGCGTCTTCCCAGAATGCGCGGATTTCGTACACCACCGGCAGCCCCAGGCTGCGCCCGACCCGCAGCGCGGCCAGCGCGTTGAGCGCGGGCGAGTGCGCGTGCAGCACGTCGGGGCGGGTCAGCGAGGCAACGTGGCGCAGGCGCCGCGCGATCGCATTGACCACCGTCATGTGCTGCAGCACCGGCAAGCGGGACCAGCGGCTGTGGCTGGGAGCGGTGCGAAAGAAGTGCCAGCCTTCCCCCTGGCGCTCGTGCCTTGCCTCGGTGCCCTGTTTGGGACCGGTCAGGTGGATGGTGTGCCAGCCGAGCGCGCGCTGCTGCCTGAGGATGTCCAGGGTACGGAACGCATAGCCGCTGTGGAGCGGGATCGAATGGTCGAGGATGTGCAGGATACGCATGACTGTCAGTTCATCATGTCTGCGCAAGCGGCTGTTGTGCTCGATCAAGAAGCACGGCCGCGCAGCTTACGCAGCCCTTTCGAACGGCTGCCGGCCGGCATGCAGCACGTTGCGCAGGAAGGCTTCGAACATGAGCAGCGACCAGAGCGCGGCGCTGTAGTCGCGCCGTCCGCTGCGGTGCTGCGCCAGCAGCTCGGCGATGCACGCCATGTTGAAGATGCCGGTGTGCGCCAGCGTCGGGCCGAGCAGCGCCGCGCTCAGCTGGCTCGCCAGCGGGCCGCGGAACCAGCTCGCCAGCGGCACCGAAAACCCCATCTTGGTGCGGTACAGGATCTGCTTGGGCAGGCGCGTCTCGAGCGCCTTCTTGAACAGGTATTTGCCTTCGCTGCCGCGCAGCTTGAAATCGGGCGGCAGGCCGGAGATCCATTCGACCAGCTGGTGATCGAGCAGCGGAACGCGCACTTCGAGTCCGTGCGCCATGCTGGCGCGGTCGACCTTGGTCAGGATGTCGCCCGGCAGGTAGGTCTTGAAGTCGAGGTACTGCACCAGCGACAGCGGGTGCGCGCTGGGGCTGGCCGCGGCGTGCCGGCGCAGCACCTCGGCCGGCTCGTAGGCACCGATGCCGCGCCTGAATTCGGGACTGAACAGGCGTGCGCGCAGGGCGTCGTCCATCAGCGAGACGGTATGGAAGTAGGCGGCCACGGTATCGCGCGCGAGCGACTCGAAGGTGGTCTTGGCGCGCAGCGGGCGCGGGGCCCAGTCGGCCTTGGGCCAGGCCCGCCCGAGCAGCCCGAACATGCGGCGCCGCAAGGCCAGCGGCAGCAACTGGCGCACCCGCTCCTCGCGCAGGTGGTAGCGGTAGCGCCGGTAGCCTGCCAGGTTTTCGTCGCCGCCGTCGCCCGACAGCGCCACCGTCACGCGCTCGCGCGCCAGCTGGCACACGCGGTAGGTGGGCAGGGCCGAGCTGTCGGCGAACGGCTCGTCGTACAGCGCGGCGAGGCGGTCGACCAGATCCAGGTCGTCGTGCTCGACCTGCAGCGCATGGTGGCGCGTGCCGAAGCGCTCGGCCACCGCCTGTGCATGGCGCGACTCGTTATAGCGCGCATCGCCAAAGGAAATCGAACAGGTGTTGACCGGCTCGGGCAGGATTTCGCTCATCAGGGCCACCACCGCGCTTGAATCGACCCCGCCCGACAGGAAGGCGCCCAGCGGCACCTCGGCCACCAGGCGGATCTTGACGGCCTCGCGCAGGCGCGCCACCAGTTCGTCGCCGGCGCGCTCCTCGCTCATCGGGGCGTGCGCCTTGAACGGCAGGTCCCAGTACTGGCGGGGTGCGGCGTGCGCCTGCCCGCGCCGCAATTGAAGCGTGTGGCCGGGCGCCAGCTTGTGCGCATGGAGCAAGATGGTGCGCGGCTCGGGCACGTAACCGTAGGCGAAGTAATCGGCAACGGCGCGCCCGTCAAGCTCGCGCGCCAGGTCCGGATGCAGCATCAGGGCCTTGAGCTCGGAGGCGAAGGCGCACTGGCCGTTGGGCAGGTGCGCATAATAGAGCGGCTTGACGCCGAGCCGGTCGCGCGCCAGGAACAGGGTCTGGGAATTGGCGTCCCACAGGCCGAAGGCGAACATGCCGCGCATGCGCTCGACGCAGCGCGCGCCCCATTGCTCCCATGCGTGGACGATCACCTCGGTGTCGCACTGGGTGCGGAAGCGGTGCCCGCAGCTTTCCAGTTCGGCCGCCAGCTCGCTGAAATTGTAGATTTCGCCGTTGTAGACCACCACCACGCTGCCATCCTCGTTGAACAGCGGCTGGCGTCCGCCGGCCACGTCGATCACCGACAGGCGCCGGTGTCCCAGGCCCAGGCCGGGCGCGACGTGCAGGGCGCCGCCGTCCGGGCCGCGATGGGCCTGGCTGCGGTTCATGCGCGCCAACAGCGCGCGATCGACCTCGCCGGTCCCGCTCAGGTCGACGATGCCGACGATGCCGCACATGGTGGCTCCTGTTGGTTTTGGTGGGTGAGCGAGTCGTACACGGCCAGGTAGCCGCGCGCCATGGCGGGCAGGCTGTGGGTGGCGATGACCTGGCTGCGCGCGCGCGCGCCATGGCGCGTGCCCATGTCGGGAATGCGGCAGTAGTCGGCGATGGCGGCGGCCATCAGCTCGGGCGACTTGGGCGGCACCAGGATGCCGGTAAAGCCCGGGCGTACCAGCTCGGTGTTGCCGCCGACCGCGGTGGCGACCACCGGCAAGCCGGTGGCCATCGCCTCGAGGATGGTGTTGGAGCTGCCTTCGGCCAGCGAGGGCAGCACGAACAGGTCCATGGCGCGCAGCAGCTGGGCGATGTCGGTGCGTTCGCCCGGCAGCCAGGCGCGGTGCGAGGCGCCGGCGCACTTGAGCATCTCGAGGCACTCGGCGCGGGTCGGACCGTCGCCCACGATCAGCAGGCGCAAGCGCTGGTGGGCCGGGTGGGGCGAGGCGATCAGGCGCAGGAAGGCCTCGACCAGGGTAGTGAAGTTCTTGACGTCGACCATGCGCCCGACGCTGCCGATCACGAACGAATTGTCCTGCATGAAGCCGTCCGGCCCGACCGCGGCCGCCGGTCCCAGGCGCGGATGGAACTGGATGCTGTCGACCCCGTTGGCGATCTGCGAGACGCGTTCGGGCTGGGCCCCCACGCTGTCGATCAGCCAGTGTTCGAGGTCGGCGCTGACGGCGATGAAGTGGCCGATCAGGGGGCGCAGCAGGCGCCGCAGCAGTTGGTACTTGAGGCGCTTGCCGTACAGGTCGAACATGTCGCGCCCGTGCTCGCCGTGCACGCGCAGCTTGACCCCGGCCAGCGCGGCCACCAGCTGGCCTTCGATGCCGCACAGGTTGCGGGTGTGGATCAGGTCGGGCTGGAGCGCGCGCAGGGTGCGGAACATGCGCAGGTAGTGGCCGAAGTCCTTGCCCTCGCGCTTGTTCAGGCTGATGATTTCGACACCGCGCGTCTTGATGTGGGCGTGGAACTCGGAATAATCCTTCAGGCAGACGATGGCATGGCGGTAGCGCTCGGGCGGCATGTGCTTGATCAGGTTGATCAGGCCGTTTTCAAGGCCCCCGACATCGAGCTGGTGGATCAGGTGCACCACCAGTCTCGGTTGTTCAGTTGACGCCGTCATGGTCGACTCCGCGCAATATGGATGGCCGCATCAGGGTGAGGAAGCCAGTCAGCGCGGCCGCTGCCTGCTCCGGGTTGTCTTCGTATCCGGTCGCGACCACGATCTCGGTCCCGTCCTCGCGCTGGCGCAGCAGCTTGTGCACGGCCAGCAGCAGCTTGACGCGCAAGGCGCTGTTCGTCTCCACGCCCGACTGGCGATACCAGCGCCATACCAGCAGCTTGGCGCCGTCCTTTTCCAGCACGCTCTGCAGCACCGCGAGCGCGCCGCCGCCGAGCGCGACCTGGCGC
>JBAQKU010000370.1:0-3568 GCA_049301315.1 Telluria sp. | reverse complement strand
CCGTCGTTCCCGCCATTGGCGAAACCGACTTCCCGCGCAGGCGGGAACTCATGCACTGCATGACTTCCCCCTAATTTCGCCACGTCACAGCAGCTAAATGGGGTTCCCGCCTGCGCGGGAACGACGCCGGTTTTACTCAGCGTCGTCGTCAGCTTTACTATGGCGCAGGAAACCTGACCGTGGCGCTCAAACCGCCCAGGCGCTCGGACTGGCCGAGCGTAAGCGTGGCGCCATGCCGCTCGGCGATGGCCTTGATGATCGCGAGCCCAAGCCCGCTGCCGCTCGCTTCGCTGCCGGCGATCCGGTAGAAGCGGTCGAATACGCGCTCCCTTTCTTCGGCCGGTATCCCGGGACCGCTGTCTTCCACGCGCAGTGTCGCGCCGTCTCCCCCCGCGCGCACCTCGAGATCGACCCTGCCTCCGGCCGGCGTGTACTTGATTGCGTTATCAACCAGGTTGCGTGCAAGGATGGTGAGCGCGTCGCCCTGTCCCTTCACGAGCGCCGGATCGGCGTGGTACACGCCGAGGTCGACCTTTTTGGCCTGCGCCGCAGCGACCATGTCGCCTACCGCGCGCCGCGCCACCTCCGCCAGGTCCACCTGCTGCTCCCTGGCGCCGCCTGCGGCGCTGGCCTGCTGGCGCGCCAGCACCAGTAATTGCTCGACCATCCGGGTGGCGCGCTCAATGCCGGCGGACAGGCGCCCCACCGCCACCTCGCGCGCCTGCTCACTCTCGGCGCGCTCCAGGCTGAGCGCCTGCAGCTTGAGTGCGGCCAGCGGCGTGCGCAGTTCGTGCGCGGCGTCGGCCACGAAATTTTGCTGCGCCTCGAACGCGGTCTTCACGCGCCCGAACAGCAGGTTCAGTTCCTGCACCAGCGGCAGCACCTCGTCGGGCAGGCCCGCTTCCGACACCGGCGACAAGTCGTCGGCCTGACGCGCCGCCACCTGCGAACGCACCCGTGCCACCGGCTCGAGCGAGCCGCTCACGACCCACCACACGACCAGCATCAGAATTGGCAGCATCAGCGCGATCGGGCCGACCGTACGCAGCGCGAGATTGCCGGCCATGTTGCGGCGCACGGCCATGTCCTGCGCCACCTGCACCGTCTGGGCGCTGGTCTGGACCGAGAAGATGCGGTAAGTGGTGCCGTTCGCTTCGACGTTGGAAAAGCCGAGCACCGCGCGCTGCGGCAGGCGCGCGCGCGATACGGTTCTGAACACCTGCACTCCGTCGGGCGTCCAGACCTGCACCAGCAGATCGTCATTGCCGGTGTCGGCGTCGACGCCGGCGCGCGCTTCCATGTTCGACAGCGGCGCGCTCGAACGCAGCGACAAGGCCATCTGCTGCATGTGGTAGTCGAAAATCTGGTCGGCGTCGCGCAGCGCCGTGCGGTAGGCGATCGACGCCTGCGCCACCGCGGCGATGGTGATGGCGGCGAGCAGGAACCACAGCAGGCGCCCGCGCAGCGAATGCGACAGCCTCATGGCTTGGGCACCATGTAGCCGACCCCGCGCACATTCTGGATCAGTTCACTGCCCAGTTTCTTGCGCAGGCCGTGGATATACACCTCGACCGCATTGCTGCTCACTTCGTCGCGCCAGCTGTACAGTTTTTCCTCGAGCTGGGCGCGCGAGAGCACCGCGCCCGGGCGTCCGATCAGCGCTTCGAGCACGGCCCATTCGCGCGCCGACAACGCGGCCGGCTTGCCGTCCACAAGGACTTCCCGTGTGGCCGGATTGACTGAAATATTCTTGTACTCGAACACCGGCTCGGCGCGCCCGACCGCGCGCCGCAGCAAGGCGCGGATGCGCGCCAGCAGTTCGTCGAGATCGTAAGGCTTGAGGACATAATCGTCGGCGCCGGCATCGAGCCCGCCGATGCGCTGCTCGACCGAATCGCGCGCGGTCGCTACCAGCACCGGGGTGCGGTCCTTGCGTGCACGCATGGCGCGCAGCACCTCGATACCGTCCTTGCGCGGCAGCCCGAGGTCGAGCAGGACCAGGTCGTATTGTCCCTGCAGCAGCGCGGTATCGGCCATTTCGCCATCCTTGACCCAATCGACGGCGTAGTGCTCGGCCCTTAACAGGTCGAGCACTACTTCGCCAATCATCGTATCGTCTTCCACCAGCAAAAGCCGCATTACTTCCCCGTTTCTCGATAATTGCGGATGGACGAAGCTACGATCCCGTCAGCCGACCCGCACCGGAATGAAAATCTTGTCATTGCCGCGCTGGATCAGCAAGGCAACCGACTTGGTGGACTTGCCCACCATGTCGCGCACCTGGTTGACCGATGTTACCGGACGCCCGTTGATGGACAGTAGCACATCGCCCGGCTGCACCCCCGCATTGGCCGCCGCGCCGCCCGCGTCCTCGATCACCAGCCCGGAGGCGATGCCCGACTGGCGCCGTTCGGCCGGCTCGAGCGGACGCAGGGCCAGTCCGAGCCTGGAGCCGGTGTCAAGCTCGCCCGCCTCGTCGTTGCCGGCGTCGGCCAGCTTGTCGCCGGCGTTACCCAGTCTGGCGTCGATCTGGACGATCTTCCCGTCGCGCCAGACATCGAGCGTGACCTTGTCGCCCGGCTTGGCAAGACTGAGCATCGCCGGCAGGTCGCCCGAGGCCACGATCGGCTGGCCATTGAGCTTGCGCACCACGTCGCCCGACTTGAGGCCGGCCTTGTCGGCGGGCCCGCCGCGCTCCACGTTCGACACCAGCGCCCCTTCAGGCGACTCCAGCTTGAACGAGTCGGCAAAACCCTGGTTCACTTCCTGGATCGTCACGCCAAGCTTGGCATGCTGCACCTTGCCGGTGGTGACGATCTGGTCCTTGATGCGGTAGGCCAGATCGATCGGGATCGCGAACGACAAGCCCTGGTAGCCGCCGGTCTGGCTGTAGATCTGCGAATTGATGCCGACCACTTCGCCGCGCGTGTTAAACAGCGGACCACCCGAGTTGCCCGGATTGACCGCAACGTCGGTCTGGATGAACGGCACGTTGCTGTCGTCCGGCAGCGAACGGCCCTTGGCGCTCACCACGCCCACCGTCACGCTGCTGTCAAGGCCGAACGGCGAGCCGATCGCCAGCACCCACTCGCCCACCTTCAGGTCGCGCGATTTGCCGATCGGGACCACCGGCAGGTTCTTGGCGTCGATCTTGAGCACCGCCACGTCGGTCTTCGGATCCGAGCCCATGACCTTGGCGCGGTATTCGCGCCGGTCCTGCAGCTTGACCGTGACTTCCTTGGCGTCGCGCACCACGTGCGCGTTGGTCAGGATGACACCGTCCGGGCTGATGATGAACCCGGAACCGGCGCCAAAAACGGGAACGTCGCGCCGGCCACGCGGATCTTGCTGGCCTTGAAAGCGACGGAAAAATTCAAAGAACGGATCGTCCTCGAGGCCGCGCGGCATGCGCCCCTGCGGACCGGAAAGCGACGTCTTGGTGCTGCCCATCACGCGGATGTTGACCACGGCCGGGCCGTTGCGCGATACGAGCTCGGTAAAGTCGGGCAGCGCGACCGGCACCTGCAAGGGCGCAGCGGAAGCGGCCGGCGCGGCAGGCGCAGCGGCC
>JBAQKU010000369.1:0-22024 GCA_049301315.1 Telluria sp. | reverse complement strand
GCCTGGTGGTGATGCACGGGGGGCGGGTTGGCGTGCACAGCGAAGGAGCCGGCTGCGGCAGCACCTTCGAGCTGCGCCTGCCGCGCGTGGCCGAACCGGAGGCGAACAGCGCCGCGCCGGAAGCGGTGGCCTCGTCCGGCCAGAGCGTGCTGCTGATCGAAGACAACCAGGACGGGCGCGAGATGATGGCGATGATGCTCGAAGCGCAGCAGTACCGGGTGGCGACCGCGGTGGACGGGCACGAAGGGCTGCGGCTGGCCTTCGAAAGCGTGCCCGACATCGCACTGGTCGACATCGGCCTGCCGGGAATCGACGGCTACGAGGTGGCGCGCCGGCTGCGCGCCGATCCTGCGACCTGCGGCGTGCGCCTGATCGCGCTGACCGGATATGGACTCGAAAGCGACCAGCGGCGCGCGCTCGAAGCCGGCTTCGACGCGCATCTGGTCAAGCCTGTGGACCTTGACCGGCTGATGGAATTGCTGGAGACGGCCTAGGCGTCCCGTGCGCGGTCGGGTCAGACCGCGCGCCGCAGCGCGGGCCCCTGGAACAGGCGCCCGCTCGCCAGCTGCTTGATCGCGTCGAAATCGACCGGCTTGATGAGATGATGGTCGAAGCCGGCGTCGATGGTGCGCTGGCGCGCATCGCTCTGGCCCCAGCCGGTCAGGGCGATCATCAGGACCGACTGCGAGCCGGGCTGGGCCCGGATGCGGCGCGCGGCCTCGTAGCCGTCCATGCTTGGCATGCCCAGGTCCATGACGATCATGTCGGGCATGGCCTGCTGCACCGCCAGCACCGCGGCGTGGCCGTCGTACGCGGTCGAGACGTTACAGTTTTCCATTTCGAACAAGGCCTGCAAGGAGTCGGCCGCGTCGCGGTTGTCGTCGACCACCAGCACCTTGGGGCGCAGGTCGACCAGTCCGATCGTGGCGGCGGGGTCCGCGTCCGGAACGGCGGCGGCAGTGACGACCGGCAGCGACACCACGAATTCGCTGCCCTTGCCCAGGCCCTCGCTGCTCGCCTGCACGCTGCCGCCGTGCATTTCGGCGAACTGGCGCGACAGGCTCAAGCCGATGCCCAGGCCGCTCGCGATCTGGCCCGAGGGCGGGCGGCTCTGTTCGAACATTGCGAAGATGCGGCGCACGGCCGCCGCTTCGATGCCGATGCCGGTATCCTTGATGGTGATCTTCAGGCACCGGTCCTCGACCAGGGCGCGCACCGTGATGGTGCCTTCGGCGGGGGTGAACTTGACCGCGTTCGACACGATGTTCGATACGATCTGCACCACGCGCGCATAGTCGGCATGGAGCACGATTTCTTCCTGCGGCAGGGCCAGCTCGATCTTGATGCGCTTGGCCGCGGCAGCGCCGGAGCACAGTTCGAGCACGTGGCCCATCACGGCCGCGCAGGTGGTGTAGTCGCGTTGCAGTTCGATCTTGCCGCTGTTGATGCGCGCCACGTCGAGCAGGTCGTCGACCAGGCGCGTGAGGTGGACCACCTGGCGCTCGACGACTTCGCTCACTTTCTTGACCGGCGCCTGGTCCGGATACAGGTGTGTGAGCACGCCCATCGAAGTGCGGATGGGCGCCAGCGGATTGCGCAGCTCGTGACCGAGGCTGGCCAGGAATTCGTCCTTGCGGCGGTCGGTCTCGCGCACCTGGTACTGTTTTTCGCGCGCGCGCAATACCGACTGCAGCGATGTGATCAGGGTCAGGGTGCGCACCGGGCGTTCGAGCAGGGTGACGTTGCCGAGCGTTGAAATGGCGAGGCGCACGCTGAGCGAATCGGGTCCGCGATGGGTCAGCAGGACGATCGGCAGGTCCGACCAGTTTGGCTGGCGCTGCACGAATTCGCCGATCGCCTTGATGCCGCCGGGCGACAAGGCCTCCTCGACCGTGAGCACTGCGCCCACGCCGACCAGCATCTGCTCGGCCAGTTCGGCGATGGTACCGACGACCAGGTTGCCGACCTGCGCGAGCGTGAGCATTTTCGAGGCAAGCACCGCATCCTGACCGGTCGGCGCGTAAATGAGAACCCGCTTTTCCATGAGGTTCAGCCGGCGTTATCGTCGAACAGGACACCGCACTGGTCTTCGTCGAAGGTGGGAGCGCCGGTCAGGATGCCGTGGAGATTGGTGAGCACGTCGCCCACGTAAATGCCCTTGCTGCTCATGCTGAACAGGCGGATGCTGCGTTCGTGCATGCCGACGCGCTTCTTGAATACCGAGATGGCCTGGCGCACCTTGCCGCGCGCCTCGAAGTAGCGCAGCATGATGACGCTGTCGGCAATGTAGCTCGCGTCCACCGAGCTGCTCATCGGGCCGCCGATCACGCCCGGCTGCACGCCGACCAGGATGGTGACCACGCCGCGCTGCCCGAGGTAGGTAAGCAGTTCATGCAGGTGCGTGGTCAGGAAACGCTCGTCGGGCATGGCATTGAGGTAGCCGTTCAAGCTGTCGATGACGATCACGCGCGCGCCGCCCGCTTCTGCATCGGTGACCGCCTGCATGAATTCTCCGGGCGCCATTTCGGCCGGGTCGATCTGCTGGATGATCAGCAGGCCGTCGTCGATGGCCCCCTGCAGGTCGAAACCGAGGCCGGCCGAGCGCAGCAGCAGGTTGTTGGTCGCTTCCTCGAACAGGAACATGGCCGCCTTCTGGCCGCGCCTGGCGGCTGCGTGCACGTACTGCGCGCACAGCGAGGACTTGCCGGTGCCGGGGGGGCCGGAAATGAGGGTGCTGGTGCCCTCGTCGAGGCCACCGCCGGTGAGGGTGTCGAGCGCGGCCAGCCCGCTCGACAGGCGCTTGCGTTCGGACAGTACGCGCGTGTGGGCCGCGATCAGGCGCGGATAGACCACCAGGCCGCCGGTGACGATCTTGTAATCGTGCGAGCCGCCGCGAAATGCGATGCCGCGGTACTTCACGATGCGCACGCGGCGCCGTTCGGAACCGTAATCCTGGTTGATCAGCTCGAGCGTGATGACGCCATGCGCCACGCTGCGCACCTGCAGGTCGCCCGACAAGGCAGTGCGATCGTCCAGGAACAGGGTGGTGCAGCCCTTGCCGGCCAGGTACTGCTTGAGGGCGAGCACCTGGCGCCGGTAACGCAGCGGGCTCTCGGCGAGCAGCTGCAGCTCCGACAGCGAATCGAGCACCACGCGGGTCGGCTTGTGCTTTTCGATCGCATCGAGGACGCGCTGGGTGGTCGTGCCCATTTCGATTTCGGACGGATGGAAGATCGTGAACTGATGGTCGGGGTGGAGGATGTTCTCGTTCGGGATGATGTCCTCGACGTGGATGCCCTCCATCGACCAGCCGTGCGCCTGCGCCACGGCCTTGAGCTCGACGCGGCTTTCGGCCAGGGTGATGTAGATGACCGATTCGCCGCGCCGCACGCCTTCGTGCAGGAACTGGAGGGCAAGGGTGGTCTTGCCCGTGCCCGGCTCGCCTTCAATCAGGAACAGGCGGTCGGTGGTGAGGCCGCCGCCAAGGATGGTATCCAGGCCGGGCACGCCGGTTGACAAGAAGCGAGCGCCGTCGCTGTTTTGATTGTCCATGGTGGGATATTCCCCGTCGTTCTGAATTGTAAGATTTGTGAAATGCAACGATTTCTGCCAAATGGTACATGATTGTGAGCGAAAAGGGAGTTCAGTAGAAATGCTTGTCGTATGGATGAGCCGGGCTGCCGGGGAGAAGGGCTGGATGGGAGTTGAGTATGCGCAAAGCGGGTTTGATCGCGTGTGATAAGGAGTCAGATTGTTTGGCAAAATCCCAAGATGCTCTGATATAATTCGCAGCTCGTCGGGGCGTAGCGCAGCCTGGTAGCGTACTTGCATGGGGTGCAAGGGGTCGGAAGTTCGAATCTTCTCGCCCCGACCAATAGAATCAATGAGTTAGAGCGAGCCGGAGAAATCCGGCTCTTTCTTTTTCGGCTCCGCGCACGCGCTGTACACCCAATTTCACGACGCTGGAACATGAACATGTTCGCCGGTTGGATTAAATGGAAATGGGAAACCGAACGATGTTCGTCCTCTTCGCTGCGCTGCGCCGAGTACATCGGCCTGTGCATGCGTACGTTCCAATTGGGGGACGCAGTCCGATGACCGGATTCGTGCTGCAGTCTTGCAGCGCTGTGGGTCCGAGCTTCATCAATCGGAAAAGGAATCGAAGACCACACCTCGAAGCCATTGATTTCCGGGTTCCTTATGGTATTTCGCATGCCAGAACACGTTGATACCGATCTCTGGCAGCATGACCGGATGCGTCACATATTTCAGTCCGAAGGGTTTTGCGCATTCCCGGGCATAGCGTTCGGGCACGGTGGCAATCATATCGCTCGTTGAAAGAATATGTCCGACCGCGACAAAGTGCGGCACGGTGAGCTTCACATTGCGGTGAATGCCTTTGCGCTCGATCGATTCATCCACCATGCTATGGCCAGTCCCCGCGGCGACCACGACGACATGTTCTGCGTCGGAAAACTGCTTCAGCGTGATTTGCGGCTTGTCCAGCGCATGTCCTTCCCGGAACATGCACACGTAGCGCTGCCGGAACAGGCGGCGCTGGAAGAATCCGGACTTCAGCTGCGGCAGCAATCCCATCGCAATGTCGACATGGCCGGCTTCCATCTCATCGCGCAGATTGACGGCAGTATTGCGTACCGTACTGACTGACACATGCGGCGCCACCCGTGCCAGGGCATCCATCAGCTTGGGTAAAAAATAGATCTCGCCGATGTCCGTCATGCCGGCGGTGAACCTGCGCTCGCTGGTGGCGGGATCGAAGCTCGCTCTCTGATTCAGCGAGTTGTGAATCGTGCTGAGCGCATACGCGATCGGTTCCGCCAATTGGATCGCATAAGGCGTCGGCTCCATCCCTTTCGAGGTGCGCAGGAACAGCTCGTCCCCCAATAAGCGCCGCAGCCGGTTCAGCGCATTGCTGATGGCGGGCTGGCTCAAACCCAGCTTTTCCGCCACCCGGGATACCCGCCGCTCCATCAATAACTGGTGAAAAACGAGCAGCAGGTTGAGATCGACGTCCTTGAGTTCCATGATTTAGCAATATTCATTTCAGTGATTATTCACATTCATCATATTCTATTTATAAATACTAATCAAATTCCTATACTTTCGCCATACACAACACACTTGCAGCGCAAGGGAATCTAGGATCATGGAACTGCTTGTACACCCGATGGCACGCACTCTGACAATCGCTCCCGGCGCGAACCTGCTGGTCACGCTGCGTGACAATGATATTCCGATTTCATACAGTTGTACCGCCGGGCGCTGCGGCACCTGCCGCTGCAAAGTGCTGGAAGGCAATGTGCTCGAATCTGGGCAGGAGTCGAAGATCACGAATCCGAACGAGGACCGTTATGTGCTCGCCTGCATGAGCGTGTTGACGGAAAGCTGTGTTATCGAAGTGCCCGAACCCGACGAGGTGATCAACCACCCGGCGCGTATCGTCAAGGCGCAGGTAGTCGCGATTGAAGATGCGACCCACGACATCAAGCGCCTGATCCTGCGTCCATCCAGGCCGCTGGCCTTTTCGCCCGGCCAATACGCGATGCTGCAATTCACTCCTGAGCATATCCGGCCGTACTCGATGGCCAGCCTGCCAAGTGACAATGAACTGGAATTCCATATCCGCCTGGTGCCGGACGGACGTGTGACCGGCTACGTGGCGCAAGAGCTGAAGCTGGGCGATTTGGTGCGGGTCAGCGGTCCCCTCGGCACCGCCTATCTGCGCAGGAAGCATGCAGGCCCGATGTTGTGCGTCGCCGGTGGCACCGGGCTCGCCCCTGTGCTCTCGATCGTGCGTGGCGCATTGGCGGACGGGATGAACAATCCGATTCACGTCTATTTCGGCGTACGTTCCCCCCACGACATGTACGGCGCGCAGTGGTTGGCCGCCCTGGCGGCAGCGCATGCCAACCTGACGGTGCATCTTGTCGTCACGATGGGCAATGACGATCCGCACATGCGCAGCGGCCTCGTGACCGACGCCATCGCCCAGGACTGGGACAGTCTGGCTGGCTGGCGCACCTACCTGTGCGGTGCGCCGCCGATGGTCGAGGCGACTGCCCTTCTGGTCAAACAAAAAGGCCTATTACCCGAACACGTCTATGCAGACGCGTTTTACGCCAGCGCTACCTGATACAAGGAGATGACAATGCATGGACCGGCCATCACGGACCGGGTGCTCGACGAGCGCACCCAGTTTTACCAGCGGATCGACCGCTTCAATTTGACGCCTTTATGGGAAGTCCTGGGTGCCTTGGTGCCGCCATCGCCGAGGCCGAAGATGGTGCCTGCGCACTGGCGTTACGCCGAGGTCCGCGAGCATGTGATGGAGGCGGGCCGCCTGATCACGGCAGCCGAAGCGGAGCGGCGCGTCCTGATCCTGGAAAATCCCGGGTTGCGCGGTAATTCGTCGATCACGCAATCCCTGTATGCCGGCCTGCAATTGATCCTGCCTGGCGAAGTCGCGCCGGCACACCGCCACTCGCAATCGGCGCTGCGCCTGGTGTTGGACGGGGAGGGCGCGTATACCGCGGTCGATGGCGAACGGACCACGATGCGACGCGGCGATTTCATCATCACACCACCATGGACCTGGCATGACCACGGCAACCTCGGCGATCAGCCGGTGGTATGGCTGGACGGCCTGGATATCCCGACGGTGCGCTTCTTCGATACCGGATTTGCCGAACCAGGGAAAGAGCAATCGCAAAAGACGTCACGCCCGGAAGGCGATGCATTGGCGCGCTACGGCAACAACATGGTTCCGGTAGATTTCCACCAGGCCTCGTGGGAACCGACCAAGGTGTTCGTCTACCCGTTCACGAAGACACGGGAATCGCTGACGTCCATCGCGAACGGCACCGCCGACGCGCACT
The DNA here is from genome assembly GCA_049301315.1 of Telluria sp. Taxonomy (GTDB): domain Bacteria; phylum Pseudomonadota; class Gammaproteobacteria; order Burkholderiales; family Burkholderiaceae_D; genus JBAQKU01. Next base: position 15,128 of record JBAQKU010000369.1, on the reverse strand, counting down.
TCGGCTACAAGCTGCGCTATGTGAATCCCGCCACCGGCGCCTCGCCGATGCCAACCATCGGCACCTTCGTGCAGCTCTTGAAGAAGGGCTTCGAAACCCGGCCCTATCGTTGCACCGACGGCACAGTGTATGTGTGCCTCGAAGGCGAGGGCACTGCGCGGGTTGGCGAGCAGACCTATGACTTCGTCGAAAACGACGTGATCGTCGTCCCGCCTTGGCAAAGCCTGCAATTGCAGGCCGGCCGCGACACCATTCTGTTCAGCTTTTCAGATCGTCCGATCCAGCAGTCGCTGGGTCTGTGGCGCGAAGAAAAAATCTAATGATATCGAGGAGAACCCACATGAAATATGCAGTCCCTGCAGCACCGATTTTTACCCTTGCCATCGCCGGGAACGACGACCAGTTTCCGGTCAACCGAGTCTTTTGCGTTGGTCGCAACTACGCTGCGCACGCCCGTGAAATGGGCAAGGATCCAGAGCGCGACGCACCGTTTTTCTTCATGAAGCCGGCTTGTGCGGCGATCCAGGCGGGAGCGGATCCGATGACGATTCCGTATCCGTCGAAAACTAGCAATTTCCACCATGAAATTGAACTGGTCGTCGCCATCGGCAAGGGCGGCGCAAACATCCCAGTAGACAAAGCGCTGGAACATGTCTTCGGCTACGCCGTCGGCCTCGACATGACACGTCGCGATCTCCAGCTCGAAGCGCGCGACAAGGGCCGCCCCTGGGAGTTTGGCAAGTCGTTTGCCAAATCCGCCCCGATCGGTCCGATCCATTGCACACAGGACGTCGGTCATCCACAGGCCGCGGCAATTTCGCTCACCGTCAATGGCGAGAGCCGCCAGTCGTCCAACATTGAAAAGCTGATCTGGTCAGTCGCCGAGGCGATCGCCTACCTTTCGGAATATGAGGCCATCGAGCCGGGCGACATCATCATGACCGGCACACCGGAAGGCGTTAATGCTGTGCAGCCGGGCGACGAAATGCGTGGTGCCATTACCGGCTTGGGTGAAATTGTCGTACGCATCGCCGGTTGACCGGTTCAGTACTTATAAAACTACGAGGAGATAGCAATGGGCGACATACCTACCGTTTTCCCGGTTCATCCGACATGGGATACCCCGGGATCGAGCCGGATCCCGTTCTGGGCGTATACGGACGAGGGTTTGTACAAGCGCGAGCTGGAACGATTCTTCTATAACGGACATTGGTGCTATGTCGGTCTTGAAGCCGAAATACCGAATCACGGGGATTTCAAGAGAACCGTCGTTGGCGAGCGTTCCGTCGTCATGATCCGTGATCAGGACGGCGCCATCAATGTCGTGGAAAACGTCTGCGCGCACCGCGGGATGCAGTTTTGCAGGGAGCGTCACGGCAACAAGAAGGATCTTGTATGCCCCTATCACCAATGGAACTACAGTCTCAAGGGCGACTTGCAGGGTGTACCTTTCCGGCGTGGCGTCAAGCAAGACGGAAAGATCAACGGCGGGATGCCTAAAGAGTTCAAGGTGGAAGAACACGGGCTGACCACGCTGAAGGTGGCGACCAGAGGCGGCGTCGTCTTCGCTTCCTTCGATCACGAGGTGGAACCTCTCGAAGATTTTCTCGGCCCGGAGATCATGGCGTACTTCGATCGGCTGTTCAACGGTCGAAAACTGAATATCCTCGGCTACAACCGCCAGCGCATTCCGGGCAACTGGAAGCTGATGCAGGAAAACATCAAGGACCCGTATCACCCGGGGCTCCTGCACACCTGGTTCGTCACCTATGGCCTGTGGCGTGCCGACAATAAGTCGGAACTGAAGATGGACAGCCGATTCCGTCACGCGGCGATGATTTCCACACGGGGCGGTGGCGGTGCCAAGCACGAGGTGACTGCAGGTGTGACCAGCTTCAAGGAGGGGATGGAAGTCAACGACAAGCGCCTGCTCGATATCGTCGCTGAGCCCTGGTGGAACGGGCCAACCGCCGTGATGATGACTGTTTTCCCCAGCGTGATTTTTCAGCAGCAGGTCAACAGCGTGTCAACGCGGCATATTCAGCCCAACGGCAACGGCTCGTTCGACTTCGTGTGGACCCATTTTGGCTTCGAAGACGATACGCCGGAAATGACGCAGCGCCGTCTGATCCAGGCGAACCTGTTCGGCCCGGCGGGCTTCGTATCCGCAGACGACGGCGAGGTGATCGAGTTTTCGCAGAACGGCTTCGAGCAGAAACCGTTCCATCGCGCGGTCGCGGAGCTGGGCGGCTATGACTGCGCAGATACCGACCACATGGTTACCGAGACGCTAATACGCGGAATGTACGACTACTGGCGCAAAGTGATGGAGATCTGAACATGAACGATTTACAAACGTATTTTGAACTCAGCCATCTGTATGCCGAATATGCAGCCGTGGTCGATGCTGCCGACTGGGGCAAGTGGGTGGACCTATTTACCGAAGATTGCGAATATAAGTTGCAACCTCGCGAAAACTACGAGCGCGGCTTCCCGCTAGCGACCTTGGCCCTGCTAAGCCGGGGCATGCTGAAGGACCGCGTCTATGGCATCACGGAAACACTATTTCACGACCCGTACTATCAGCGGCATGTCGTCGGCGCGCCCTTGATCCTGAAGCAAGAAGGGAGCCTGATCCTGTCAGAGGCCAACTACGCTGTCTTTCGCACCAAGCTTAGTCAGGATTCCACTGTATTTAGCGTCGGACGCTATGTGGACCGCGTGCGCCGTACTGATGACGGCCTCAGGTTCGAGGCACGTCTCTGTATCTACGACACTGAGATGATCCCCAATTCCATCATCTATCCAATTTGAGGACCATATGACACAACAATGGATTGATGCCGCCGCTCAGAGCGCGGTGCCGGATGAAGAGGTGATCGTTGTTCAGGTCGCCGGCAAGGAAGTGGCGCTGTACGGCGTGGACGGCGAAGTGTACGCGACTGACAACATCTGCACGCACGGTCATGCCCGCCTCTGCGACGGTTTCCTGGAGGGAGCTGAAATCGAATGTCCGCTGCACCAAGGCAGGTTTGACGTGCGCACCGGCAAGGCAATGTGCGCACCGCTTACCGAAGACATTCGCTGCTATCGCGTGAAGATCGAGAACGGCCGCGTGTTCGTCGATCTCGCGTAAGTACGACGGAAAGTAAATCGAGCAGTCGCCAACCTCGGTCGACCGCCTCATCATAAAGGAGACAAAAATGAAGTTTCATCACGTGTTACCTGTCGTTCTGGCAGGATGCCTGCTCGCACCTGCGTCGTACAGTCTGGCTCAGGTAAAAATCGGATTATCGGCACCGTTGTCCGGCAGTCAAGCGGTCGTCGGACAGGAGCAGGTCGATGGTTTCATGCTCGCCATTGAACAATTCGGCGGAAAGCTCGGTGGACAGAAGGTCACCGTCCTGACGGAAGACGATCAGCTCAAGCCCGAAATGGGTAATCAAATTGCGCGCAAGTTCATCGATAAGGACAAGGTGGACGCCATTGTCGGACTTGGTTTTTCGAATGTGTTGATGGCCGGTCTAAAACCTATTGTTGAGTCTGGCACGGTCGCCATTGCCACCAATGCGGGTCCGTCACCGCTAGCCGGGGCGTCTTGCGCGCCGAACGTATTCTCCGTCGCGTGGCAGAACGATGGCGCCGCGGAGGCGACAGGCAAGTATGTGAATGACAAGGGATTCAAGCGCGTGTATTTGCTGGCGCCCAACTACCAGGCCGGCAAGGACATGCTCGCGGGATTCAAGCGTTTCTACAAAGGGGCGGTGGTCGACGAAGTGTACACGCAGGTCGGCCAGACCGACTACTCTGCCGAGATCGCACAGTTGCAAGCCGCCAAACCTGACGCAGTGTTTGGCTTTTATCCCGGCGGCATGGGCGTGAATTTCGTCAAACAGCTCAGCCAGGCAGGCCTGTTGGGCAAGTTGCCGATGTTTTCCGTATTTACCGTGGATGGCACCACGATGCCCTCGCTACGCGATTCAGCCGTCGGGGCGATTTCTGGTGCAATGTGGGACGCCGCATTGACGAATCCGGAAAACAAAAAATTCGTTCAGGCGTTCGAAGCGAAATATAAGCGCACGCCGAGCGAGTATGCCGCCACAAGCTTCGATGCTGCCCAGTTACTTGATGTTGCCATACGCAAGCTGAACGGAAAAGTTTCGGACAAGAAGGCCTTTGCTGCCGCAGTCAAGGCATCCGGCAGCGACATCCGGTCTGTGCGCGGTCCGTTTCGCTTTAATAATAACAATCTGCCGATTCAAAACTATTACGTCTTCCAGGTGGTGAGGGAGGGCGGCCAGATTGCTGTGAAGCAGCTCGCCGTCGCCCTGACCGACCACGCGGACGTCTACCACAGCAAGTGCGCGGCGAAATAGGAGCCTGCGATGAACATCGATCTGATTTTTCCGCAGCTGTTGAACGGACTGCAGTATGGGATTCTCCTGTTCCTGCTTGCGGCCGGTCTGACGCTGGTGTTCGGTATCATGAATTTCGTAAATCTGGCGCATGGTTCCCTTTACATGCTGGGGGCTTATTTTGGTGCGACGGCGTTCAGTCTGAGCGGTTCCTTCGCCGTCGCCGTTCTCGCTGCCGTTGGCGGGTGTGTCGTGCTCGGATTTGCTCTCGAACGGATCGCCATATCGCGCCTGTATAGCCGGAGTCACCTGGACCATGTCCTGGCGACGTTCGGTCTCGTACTCTTTTTTAATGAGATGGCAAAGATTATCTGGGGTCCGCAGCCGTACTTTCTGCCGGTCCCACAGTTCCTGGATGGGACCATCGACGTCTTCGGCATCACCTATCCCGCTTACCGTTTCGCCATCATCGCTGTTGGCATCGCGGTCGCTGGCGGTGCACATGGACTGATCCATGGAACACGTCTTGGCATGCTAATCAGAGCGGGCGCTGCCAATCCAAAAATGGTCAGTGCGTTGGGCGTGAATATCGAATTGCTCAATGCATTCCTGTTCGCATTGGGTTCGGCGCTGGCAGGCTTGGCCGGCGTCATGGCGGGGCCAATACTGTCCGTTCAAGTTGGCATGGGAGAACCGGTGCTCATCACGACATTGGTCGTCATTGTCATCGGCGGGATCGGCTCAGTTAACGGCGCCTTCTATGCTGCACTCATTGTGGGGATCGCGGATACGCTGGGCCGCGCCTTTCTGCCCACTCTGCTTCGTGAACTGATGAGCAGGGATCTCGCCAATGCGGCCGGGCCGGCCTTGGCTTCGATGCTGATCTATGTCCTGATGGCCGTTGTCCTTGCTTTCCGCCCGGACGGCCTGTTTCCTTCTGGGAGAAAATAGTGCAAATTAAGAAATCCCGGTTCGGGATATCCACCGCGGTGCCGCTGATGCTATTCGGCGCCTTGATCCTCCTTCCCTTCATCGCACATCTTCTGGAGCAGCCTTTTTATGTGACGTTCGTGGCGCGCATCATTATCTATGCGATCGCCGCGACGGCGCTGAACTTGGCGCTGGGATACGGGGGTCTGGTCAGCTTTGGCCATGCGCTGTTCTTCGGAATGGGAGCGTACAGCGTCGCGATTCCAGCGTTTTACGGCATTGACAATGGCTGGGTTCACCTGCTGGTCTGCATCGTCGCCTGCGGCGCGGTCGGCCTGATAACTGGCGCAATCAACCTTCGCACGACAGGCATTGCCTTCATTATGATCACGCTGGCATTTGCGCAGATGGGCTACTTCGTCTTCGTCAGCCTGAAGAATTACGGTGGCGATGACGGCACGACAATATCCGTTACCTCGAAGTTCTTCCAGTTCGACCTGGGGCAACCCGACACGATCTATGCTGCCTCATTGATCGTTCTTGTACTCGTGACGTGGTGGATGAAGCGCCTGCGCATTGCGCCCTTCGGCATGGTGCTGCGTGGAGCAAGGCAGAATGTGCGGCGAGTGAATGCGATCGGCCTCCCCGCGCGCCAATATCTGCTTTCCGCCTACGTGCTGTCGGCGATCTTATGCGGTATCGCCGGTATGCTTCTGGCCAACTTGAATGCCTTTGCATCGCCCAGCACTTTGTCGTGGACCGTCTCCGGGGATTTGATCGTGATGGTCGTCCTGGGCGGTGTCGGCTCTGTCTTTGGCCCGTTTCTCGGCGCCTTTGCGTTTCTCGGATTGGAAGAAGTGATCAAGCTGTTCACTGAGCACTGGATGGCGATATTCGGGCTCGCGATTGTCCTGGTGGCCTTGCTTGGAAAGGCCGGCATCGTCGGACTTTTGGACGCAATCGAATCACGGCTCTCGCGCAGGCGACATGCCAACCAGCCACCGGGCACCGCATGGGTCGGACAGGACAAAGTAGGGGAGCGACCATGAATGACTATATGTTGCGCACAGAATCACTGGTCAAGCGGTATGGCGGCCTGCTGGTGACGGACAACGTCTCCCTCGATATCAGGGCCGGCGAACTTCATGCGATCATCGGCCCGAACGGCGCCGGGAAAACCACCTTGATCAATCAGCTGTCCGGGGAGCTCTTTTCCAACGATGGCAGGGTTGTGTTTTCCGGTCAGGATGTTACTTCGCTGCCGATCCACCAGCGTGCACAGATGGGGCTGCTACGGTCGTACCAGATCACGTCGATATTCGAGGAGTTCACCGTAAGCGAGAACGCCGTGTTGGCCGCGCTGGGCGCGAGCGAGCATGCATTCCGCTTATGGCAGCCGATGCTCGAGCGCAGCGCACTCGTCAAGACAGCAGCGGATGCGTTGCAAGCAACTGGACTGACCGGGCGCTCCGATGTCTTGGCCGCCAATCTTGCCTATGGAGAGCGGCGGCAACTGGAACTGGCCATGGCGGTGGCCGCCCAGCCTAGGTTTCTTCTGCTGGACGAGCCGATGGCGGGCATGAGCGTGCAGGAATCTAGTGCCGTTGTCGCGTTGCTAAAGAGTCTGAAGGGACGCTATTCGATCCTGCTCATCGAACACGATATGGAAGCGGTGTTTGCCTTGGCGGACCGAATCACCGTTCTTGTATACGGCAGAGTGATGTTTACCGGCACGCCTGACGAAATTCGGGAAAACCCCGAAGTGAAGGCCATCTACCTCGGCGAAGAAAGTATTTAGGTTTCCAGGAATCCAATGACTACCTTACTCAATGTGCAAAACGTGCAGGCTTCCTATGGCCACGCGCAAGCGCTCTTCGGAGTGTCGTTTGAAGTGAAAGCCGGCGAAGTCGTTACCCTTCTTGGCCGTAACGGGATGGGGCGCTCCACCACCATCAAGTGCCTGTTCGGCCTGCTACCCGTCAGGGCCGGTACGATCGACTTGGGCGGCAAGTCCCTCAATACCCTGGCGCCGCATCAGATAGCAAGGTTGGGACTGGGGCTTGTTCCAGAAGGCCGGCAAATTTTTCCCAACCTGACAGTCGAGGAAAACCTGGTCGCGACGGCACGGGCCGGTCGGGACCGATCCTCTCCTCGTAAAGAATGGACGCTGGAGCGGGTGTACGAATTTTTTCCTCGCCTCAAGGAGCGGCGCACCAATCTCGGCTGGCAGCTTTCCGGCGGCGAACAACAGATGCTCGCCATCGGCCGTGCCTTGATGACCAATCCGCAGCTGCTCGTGCTTGACGAGGCAACCGAAGGACTGGCGCCTATGATAAGGGCGGAAATATGGAAGGCGCTGAGCCAGCTCAAGCGTGAAGGGCTGTCGCAAATTGTGATCGACAAAAATGTCGGTGCACTGCTGAATTTCGCAGATCGGCATTTTGTGATGGAAAAAGGAAAAGTGGTGTGGAGCGGGAATTCGGATGCGCTGCGCAACGAACAAGGAATCATTCACCAGTATCTGGGAGTTTAATTTGGACCAAGCTAAATCTATCGCAGAAGAGCGCGTGTTGTACTCCTATTTTCGTAGCTCGTCCTCGTATCGTGTGCGCATTGCGCTCAACCTTAAGGGATTGCCGTACCAGTACGTTCCTGTACACCTGAATCGTGGCGGCGGCGAGCAGTTTCGTTCCGAATTCAAGGCGATGAATTCGCAGGCGCTGGTCCCCGTTTTGAGTGACGGTGGCGTCCACATCAGCCAATCGCTTGCGATTCTTGAGTATCTCGATGAAAAATATCCGCATCGGCCTTTGTTGCCAGTGGCAGCTGAAGAACGCGCCTACGTTCGCCAATTGGCACTGTCCATTGCCTGCGAGATCCACCCGCTCACCAATTTGCGCGTGCTCAAGTTTATTACCGGGGATATGGGGCTGGCCGAGGATGCCAAAACAGACTGGATCAGGCATTGGACCGAGATGGCATTGTCCGCGATGGAACAGCAGGTATCGCGCCCCGGAAAACGAGGGAAATTTTGCTTCGGCGCCACACCGACGATTGCAGACTGCTGTCTGGTGCCGCAACTGTTCAATGCGCGGCGCTTTGGCATCGATCTGATGGCTTTTCCGACCCTGGTAAGGATAGACGAGGAGTGTCAGAAGCTGCCAGAATTCGAACTCGCCGATCCGTCGCGGCAACCAGACACTGAATAATCGGCAACCAGGCTAATCGAGAGGAAATTTATATGGAAATTTATTCACCGCGGGAGGCCGTGCGCGTCATTCGCGCCGAACATGATCGCTTCAAAGCGGTCATATATGGAATGCTGCACTTCGCCCGCTCCCTGGCGTCGGGAGATATGACTATTGAACCAAAGGTGTTTCGTGCGATGCTCCTCTACATCAGGGAATATCCGGAGAAGGTCCATCATCCCAAAGAAGATCAGCATTTGTTTTTGCTTTTGCGGACAAGAACCAATACGCTCGATAGTATGCTCGACGAATTGGAGCGGCAACATGTTCAGGGTGAGCGGTTCTTGAGGCAGCTGGAAGACGCGCTTACTTATTACGAACTCCAGGGCGAGCCGGCGCTACAGATATTTTCTGATCTGGTAGAGGCCTATGCTGCCTTTTACTTTAATCATATGAAAACCGAAGAGACCCAGATCATGCCGGCCGCGGGGCAATTTCTGACACCGGAAGACTGGGTGGTCATTGATGCAGCGTTCAAGGAGAATCGCGATCCTCTGGATGGAACCGACTATAAGACCAGTCTGGATTCGTTGTTTTCGTTGATTGCCAATATCGCTCCTCCTCCGATTGGCTTGGGGAATGCGACCTAACCTGGCAGCATAATTCGGTAATCCAGCCGATTAACATGGTTTGGCTTGAAACTGGGCTGCCCGCCGCTTACGAGGTGAGCGTCGGGCGCGATGGCAAGCTCGATTCCGATTTTGGTTAAGCTTGGCCCTTCCCACCGCGACCCAATGTCCGTTCTGCAGAGGAGTAATGAAGCGTGCCGTTACCAACACGAATGAAGGCGGTTGTCATGCATGGGCCTGGCGCTCCCGAGGTCCTGCGCATCGAAAAGATTGCCGTTCCGCAGCCGCGGCAGGGCGAGGTACTCATCAAGGTCGAGGCCTTCGGTCTCAATTGATCAGAACTATTCACCCGTCGGGGACACTCGCCTGGAGTGGCGTTTCCTCGGGTATTAGGAATCGAAGCGGTCGGAACGGTCGAAGCGGCGCCGGGCGGGGAGTTCGCGCAAGGGCAATCCGTGGCGACGGTGATGGGCGGCATGGGGTGCGCATTTGATGGCGGCTACGCCGAATATACCTGCGTGCCGGCACGTCAGGTTCGCGCATTTCACAGCACGCTTTCCTGGCAGTGCCTCGGCGCCCTGCCCGAAATGCTACGGACTGCCTGGGGAGCGCTCTTTCGCGGCTTGCGATTGCAGCCGGGCGAGCGTTTGCTGATACGCGGTGGAACCACCTCGGTCGGCTTCGCGGCGGCGGCTATCGCGCACGCTTACGGTGCACAGGTTGCCGCTACCTCGCGCAAGGCGCAAAGCGAAGACTTGCTGCGCGCGAGCGGCGCCGATCACTTTCTCATTGACCCGGGGACATTGCGGCCGCGGTGCGGCGCATCTGGGACGGCGGCGCCGACAAGGTGCTGGAACTGGTCGGGACGACTACCCTGGCCGATTCGCTCAAGGCGGTGCGAGAGCCAGGAATGGTTTGCATGGCAGGCATGGTCGGGGACCGCTGGTCCTTTGCGGACTTCGCGCCAATGGACGTGATACCGACTGGCAGTTCGCTGACCACCTATTCCGGCGGTGTCGACAGACGACTTCCTCGTCATGCCGCTCCAACATCTGCTCGATCAAGTCGCGGCCGGCGAATTGCCAGTCAGGCTCGGCCCCGTATTTGAAATGAACGACATAGTCGAGGCACATCGCTTGATGGAGTCCAACGGGGCGGGCGGAAAGATCGTGGTCCTCGTCCGCTGACCGGGTTTCCGCCGGGCCGGCTAGTTCTCATCGGCGGCCCAGACCGGCTTTTCGAAGGCTGCAACCAAGAAATCGATCAGGTGCCGTAATTTCAGCGGCAACTGTCGACGTGACGTGTAGACGGCATATACCCCAAGTTCGACTGTCTGGTAGCTCGACAGCAGGCGTTCCAGGCTCCCGCTGCGCAGCGCGTCGTGCACGAGAAAATCTGGTTGCATCACAATCCCCTGATCCTGCAGGGCGGCGACGACGCAGGTATCGCCACTGTTGGCGTGCAAGCGCGTTTTCGTCTTCACGATGTCGACTCGGCCATCAGGGTCAAGAAATTCCCATTCATCCTTCGACGACCAGTACGTATACGAGATCACGTTGTGTTCGGCGATATCCTGGGGACGTTCTGGCCTGCCATGACGCTTCAGGTAGCCAGGTGAGGCGCACAGCACCATCTTCGTCGTCGCCAGTTTGCGGGCAATGAAGGTCGGGTGCGGGGTGCGAGAGATGCGAATTGCCAGGTCGTAGCCATCTTCCACGAGATCCACGGTCCGGTCCGACAGTGATACTTCCATCGAAACTTTGGGGTGCATTTGCAAAAATGTGCCCCAAAGCGGAGCCAGATGCGAGCTGCCAAACGTGACCGGTGCACTGATCCTCAAATGGCCCGAGGGTTCACCGCTGCGCAGGCTCAATTCTGATTCAGCTTCCTCAAGGGCAGCGAGCAAGTCTGTGCAGCGCAAGTAGAACAGTTGCCCCTCATCGGTCATCGACAAGCTGCGCGTGGTCCGGTTGAGCAGACGAATACCCAAACGTTGTTCCAGCTCCGCCACGTGGCGCGAAACCGCCGCCTTCGACGTGTTGAGGGACTCGGCCGCGCGGACGAAGCTGCTGCTGTCGACAACGGCTACAAAAGCTTGCATTTCCTGGAATTTATTCATTGTTGTGAAATTCGAGACAAACAGTCATGGAGATACATGTTTATCTCAATTCGAAACACAAGTAAAGTACTCATATCGGCGGTGAACAACGACTGCCTTCTTCGATAAAAGGAAACATCATGAAAGTGACGATTATTGGCGCTGGCAACATGAGCAAGGGATTGACCAAGCAGCTGTCGACGGCGTGCCACGAAGTCACCATTACCGCCCGCGATCTCAGCAAGGCGCAAACGCTCTCGCAAGAATTTACTGACGTTGCCGCTGCATCCGCGGACCAGGCCTTGGGTAGCGCCGAAGTTGTTATCGTGGCTACTGGATACGCAGATGCCATCCCGGCCTTGCGGTCTCTTGGCGACCTGAGCGGCAAAATCGTCATCGACATCACCAACCCATTGAGTGCCGACTACATGGCATTGACCGTTGGTCACACCACCTCTGCCGCCGAAGAAATCGCCAAAGCCGTGCCAACTGCACACGTTGTGAAGGCGTTCAATACCGTCTTTGCCCAGGTCCTCGCGGAAGGTCCGCTGTTGCACGGCACAGCAGTACCCGTGTTCTATGCAACGGACAGCGAACAGGCGGGTGAAACGGTACGTGGTCTTATCGACAGCATGGGATTTCTGCCGGTGAACAGCGGGCCCTTGAAGAACGCCCGCTATCTCGAGCCACTGGGCGGATTGAATATCTATTTCGGCTACGGCGCCGGCCGCGGCACAACTGTCGCTCCTTCATGGATCGGCATCGAGTAACCCAGCAGATTGTTTCATCCGAATGCGTCCAACCGACGCATTCGGGCCAGACAGGAGACGATGATGACCCGCCTACCCACCTTGTTCGTTTCACACGGCTCGCCGATGCTGGCGATCCAGAAAACGGCTGCCCACGAATTTCTAGAAACGCTCGGGCAAATCTTGCCTCCGCCAAAAGCCGTCTTGATTGTTTCGGCCCACTGGGAAACGCCTGGGGCGAGCGCGCTGACGACCAGCATCGTTCCCGAAACGATCCATGATTTCGGCGGGTTTCCACCCGCGCTGTTCGAAATTGAGTATCGGGCGCCGGGCGCCCCGGCAACGGCGGCCAGGGCGGCCTGCTTGCTGGAACAGGCTGGCCACGCAGTGAAAGCGAATGCTACCCGCGGGCTAGACCACGGTGCATGGGTGCCGCTTTCCCTGATGTACAAGGATGCCGATATCCCGGTCACACAGCTGTCCCTCGTGCGCGGCGCGACCCCTGCAGAGAACCTGGCGCTGGGACGGGCGTTAAGCGCACTCCGTGATGAAGGGACCTTGATCATCGGATCAGGATCGCTCACGCACAACCTTTATGAATTTCGGGGGCAGGCCGTCGATGCGCCGGTGCCTTCCTGGGTCAGCGACTTCGACGTCTGGATGAAGGGGCGGCTCGAACAGGGCGACACGCAGTCGTTGACCGAGTATCGGAACCAAGCCCCTCACGCGGTTCGCAATCATCCTACCGAGGAGCATCTGTCTCCCTTGTTCGTGGCGCTCGGGGCCGCTGGCACATTAGCCGCGGCGAAGCGCTTGCACAGCAGCTATGAATACGGCGTACTGGCGATGGATGTCTACGCGTTTGAATGAAAACGACAGCAATAGGAGCGATAGATGAATGACCTGATCACACATGCGAAGTTACCCCTGGCTCACGTCGTCCGCCAGTCACAGGCGGGCAATGCCAAGGGCAAGCCTTGCCTCGTGCTTCTGCACGGGGTGGGCGCGAACGAACGGAGCCTGGAGCATCTCGCGGCGCAAGTCGATCCGCACTTTACCGTCATTTTGGTGCGCTCGCCTTTCCAGCTCGGCCCCATGCAGTTCGGTTTTTTTAGGGTGAGCTTTACTTCCGCGGGACCGCAGATCGATCCTGCACAGGCTGAGCAGTCACGTCGACTCCTGGCCGGCTTTATTGAAGCTTTGCCGGAGGTGTATGGAATCGATCCGAAGCAGGTCTGGATCGCCGGCTTTAGCCAGGGCGGGATTCTTAGTGCGAGCCTTGGCCTGACACGTCCGGAACTGGTGCGGGGATTCGCGATCTTGAGTGGCCGGATCTTGCCAGAGATCGAGCCGCAGATCGCCACTTCACAACAACTGGCGGGCTTGACTGCGTTTGTTTCACACGGCGTTCAGGACAACAAGCTGACGGTCGAATTCGCACGTAGCGCGCGGCAACTGTTGACCTCGCGGCAGGTCGCACTGACTTACACAGAGTACCCCGCGTCACATGAACTGAGTCCCGCCATGGTTCGTGATTTCAAGCTATGGCTGCAGCAAGGGCTTGACCAAGGGAGCGCAGGCCAATGAAGGACGTGCTGAACTCGGACGCAGTCGATACCTTGGCCCAGGAATTGGATGGCGCCCACCGCAACGCCAGTGCGATCGCTCAGATCAGTAGCCGGTACGAGTTCGGCATCGACGAAGCGTATCGCATTCAGCGTGCAGTGGTCCAGCACCGTGTGAATCGAGGCGAAAAAATTGTTGGCGTGAAGATGGGATTTACCAGCAAGCCAAAGATGGTGCAAATGGGCGTGTCCGATCAAATTTGGGTGGCTCAACAATATCTGAAGGAGCTTTAACATGCCAGTCGTCCGCGTCAGTTGGTTTGAAGGTAAAGATGCAGCAGCCAAAAAGGCTGTCGCAGCTGAGATTACGGAGAGTATCGTCAAGAATACCGGTACCGATCCTAATTACATCTATGTGATTTTTGAAGACATCGCCCCGTCTGATTGGGCTGGGGCGGGCAAGCTATTCGGGGAGGAGAGCGTGCCGGATAAGTCGTAGGCGGCACACGCAATATGCCGGCAAGGGCCCAGACGCACAGCCCAGGCCGGCACCGTATTCTCGATCGCAATGTCGGTCGATTGATGAACACAGCCAGCATCCCGATGGCCTGTCACAGCTGGAGCGAAACGATTGCAGACCGGTTTCTTGGCAATCCGAGCGTTGAGTGGCGGGACATGATGACTCCCCATTGGGAGCAGACGCAGCAGCGAATGCATGCTCACCGTGTGGTGCTGTGCCTGACAGATACATCAGAATTAGATTTCAATGGGCAAGAGGCAGAAGGTCTTGGACCGCTGAACTACGAAGCGCGGCGCGGCATGTATGTGCACCCGACGCTGGCGGTCACGCCGGAACGCGAATCGCTCGGGGTGATTGATGCCTGGATGTGGGCGCGCGAAATGCGCGACGACGATGTTGTGCGGCACGGGCAGAAGGAAAGCCTGCGCTGGATCGAGGGCTATGAGCGTGTCGCTGAGATGGCGGCGGATATGCCCGATACTCGCCTTGTGTATGTGGCCGACCGCGAGGCCGACTTGGTGGCCATGATGTCGCGCGCGCAGGCGCTGGACACGCCGGCGGACTGGCTAGTGCGCGCCAAGCACAACCGTTGCTTGCCGGAGGGCGATGGTGAGAAGCTGTGGGCATACACGACGGCTGGCGAGGTGCTCGGGGAAATCACGTTCACGCTGCCGGCAAGGGGCGACCACAAATCGCGCAAGGTGCATCAGCAACTCTGGGCACGCGAAGTAAAGATATCGACCGGCAAGAGCGGAACCGTGACGGCGACCTGCGTCATAGCGCGCGAAATCGGTGCACCGAAGGGCGTCAAGCCCGTGGAATGGCGCCTGCTGACGAACCGGAAGGCAGAAGAACTGGCAGACGTCATCGAGCTCATCGATTGGTACCGTGCGCGCTGGGAAATTGAAACTTATTCCCACGTATTAAAAAATGGTTGCAAGGTAGAGGCGCTGCAATTGTCGGGCATCGTGGTTGGCGTCAACTATCTTGGCCGGTCGGCGTCAATTATCTTGGCCGGTGAAGCGAAGTGTTGTTAATCCTTCTTTTCCTTCGTTTTTGGCTTGACGGTAGTGGTGCCCGCTGATGCTGCCCGT
>JBAQKU010000368.1:0-6388 GCA_049301315.1 Telluria sp. | reverse complement strand
CGCCAACGTCGCGCGCAACGCCGCGGCGCTCGGCGCGCATTGCGGCCTGCTGGGCGTGGTGGGCGCGGACGAAGCGGGCGCCCAGGTGGAACAACTGCTGCGCGGCTCGGGCATCCACAGCTACCTCAAGCGCGACGACGCGATCTCGACCATCATCAAGCTGCGCGTGATCGGGCGCCAGCAGCAGCTGCTGCGCATCGACTTCGAAGATGCGCCGACCGACACCGTCCTGCGCGACAAGCTCACCCAGTTCAACGCGCTGCTGCCCGACTACGACGTCATCATCCTGTCCGACTACAACAAGGGCAGCCTGGTCAACGTGGCCGAGATGATCAAGGCCGGGCGCGCGGCCGGCAAGATCGTGATGGTCGACCCCAAGGGCGACGATTTCTCGCCGTACGCGGGCGCGACCATCCTGACGCCGAACAAGTCCGAGCTGCGCCGCATCGTGGGCAGCTGGAGCAGCGAAGACAAGCTCACCGAAAAGGCCCAGGGCCTGCGCCAGCAGCTCGGCCTCGACGCGCTGCTGCTGACGCGTTCCGAGGAAGGCATGAGCCTGTACAGCGAGCGTGAAGTGCTGCACATGCACGCCGACGCGCGCGAAGTGTTCGACGTCTCGGGCGCGGGCGACACCGTCATCGCGACGATGGCCGCCATGCTCGGCGCCGGCATGCCGATGGCCGACGCGCTGGTGGCGGCCAACCGCGCCGGCGGCATCGTGGTCGGCAAGCTTGGCACCGCCACCGTCACCCGCGAAGAGCTGTTCGGTAAATAGGCCGGTTTCGCTCTGTCCGGTTTCAACGCTGTGTTGACGCGCATCAAACGTCGCGGTCAACCTGGCGCGGGGCAGGGCGTTATGCATCCAGGGACGGCGCTCGCCGTCCTCCCGTTCGAATCCATTGGAGAAAACCAACATGATCAAGAAACTGATGCTTGCGCTTGCAACGATGATCGCGGCGGCCGGCTTTGCATTTGCCCAGGTCGATGTGAACAAGGCCGACCAGGCCGCGCTGGACGGCGTCAAGGGCGTCGGCCCGACGCTGTCGAAAACAATTCTCGCCGAGCGCTCCAAGGGCGAATTCAAGGACTGGGCCGATTTCCAGAAACGCGTCAAGGGCGTGGGCGACAAGCGCGCGGCCAAGCTGTCGCAGGCCGGCCTGCAGGTGAACGGCCAGGCGAAGGAAGGTGCGCCGATGGCCGCGGCAACCGAGAAACCGACCACCACCGCCAAGGCAAAGCCGGCCAAGGAAGCGCCGAAGCAGTAGTGGTCCCGCGCGTAAATACGCGCGCCGCAGTCAACCCCGCTGGTGATTACCGCGGGGTTTTTTATGTCTGTTTTCGCCCCCGACCGGCCTTGCTCGTGAGAAGATGGCGGCGCCTGACTTCTTCACCATCTTCAAAGGACCGCATCCATGGCTCATGTCACTTCCTCCAAAACGCTGCTGGCCGGCTTGCTCACGATGGCGGCCGGCGTGTCCGTGGGCGCCGCGCCGGCGTCGCCCGACGTCGCGCGCCGCCAGGCGCAGATCGACAAGATCGTGGCCGACATTTCGCCGCAGCGAATCGAAGGCTATGTGCGCAAGCTGGCCGGTTTCAAGACGCGCCACACCATGTCCGATACCGTCTCCGATACGGTTGGCATCGGGGCGGCGCGGCGCTGGATCAAGAGTGAACTGGAACGCTGCGGCGCGCAGGCGGGCGGGCGCTTGCAGGTCGCATTCGACAGCCACGTGACTCCCGTTTCGGCGCGCATTTCGCGCCCGACCGAAGTGGTCAACGTGGTCGCCACGCTGCCCGGCACCCAGGACGCCTCGAAAGAGCGCATGTACGTGGTGAGCGGCCATTATGATTCGCGCAACACCGACATCATGGACGCCAAGGGCGACGCCCCCGGCGCCAACGACGATGCTTCCGGCACCGCGGCGGTGATGGAAATGGCGTGCGTCATGGCGCGTCACCGGTTCGACGCGACCCTCGTTTTCATGACGGTTGCGGCCGAAGAGCAGGGCTTGCTGGGCGCGACCCATTGGGCCGAACAGGCCAGGCTGAAGAACCTGAACATCGCCGGCATGTTCACCAACGACATCATCGGCAGCTCGCGCGCCGACGACGGCAGGATCGACGACAGCCAGGTGCGCCTGTTCGCCGAAAGCGTCCCGGCCGCCAAGGACATGAGCGACACGGTGCGCTCCCTGCTCGCTACCGGCGGCGAAAACGATTCGCTCTCGCGCCAGCTGGCGCGCCACGTCAAGGAAACGGGCGAGCGCTACGTTCCCGATTTCAAGGTCAGCGTGATCCAGCGCCGCGACCGTTACCTGCGCGGCGGCGATCATATGCCGTTCCTGGCGCGCGGTGTCGCGGCGCTGCGTTTCACCGAGCCGAACGAGGACTACGCGCACCAGCACCAGAACCTGCGCACCGAAGGCGGCAAGGTCTATGGCGACCTGTCCGAGTTCGTCGATTTCAATTACATCGCGCGCGTGGCGAAGGTGAATGCGGCGGCCCTGGCCTCGCTGTCGCTGGCGCCGGCGGCGCCGCAGCAAGTGCAGATGCGGACCGACAAGCTCGAGAACGATTCCTCGCTGGTGTGGCAGCCCAATACCGAGCCTGACCTGGCCGGCTACCGCATCGTGTGGCGCGACACCGCCGCCGCGCAGTGGCAGGATTCCCTGTTCGTCGGGAACGTCAACGAGGCCACCGTCAAGCTCTCGAAGGACAACTACTTCTTCGGCGTGCAGGCGGTCGACAAGGACGGCAACGTCAGCGTCGCCACTTACCCGACCCCGCGCCGCTGACAGGCATCGCCCCCGGGCCCCGCGCCCAGCGGCGGACCGCACGCGGAATGTCATCTGGGATTAAAATGGTATTTTGTCGAACTGCAAAAGACCACGAATGCCCTACATGACCCTCGAAGACACCATCGGCAATACGCCGCTGGTGCAACTGACGCGCCTGCCCGGCCCCGATGCCGCGGCACGCAACAATATCATCCTTGCAAAAATGGAAGGCGACAATCCGGCGGGCTCGGTCAAGGACCGCGCCGCGATGTCGATGCTCAAGCGCGCCGAGGAGCGCGGCGAGATCAAGCCGGGCGACACCCTGATCGAAGCGACCAGCGGCAATACCGGGATCGCACTGGCGATGGCCGCCGCCATCCGCGGCTACAAGATGCTGCTGCTCATGCCCGAGTATATGTCGGTCGAGCGGCGCCAGAGCATGGCCGCCTACGGCGCGCAAATCATCCTGACCCCCAAGACCGGCGGCATGGAATATGCGCGCGACATGGCCGAACAATTGCGCAAGGACGGCAAGGGCTTCATCCTCGACCAGTTCGGCAACCCGGACAATCCGCGCGCCCACTACGAGGGCACCGGCCCTGAAATCTGGCGCGACACGAACGGCCAGGTGACGCACTTCGTCAGTGCAATGGGCACCACCGGCACCATCATGGGCGTGTCGCAGTACCTGAAGGAACAGAACGAGGCGGTGCGGATCGTCGGCGCCGAGCCGGAGGAGGGGTCGCAGATCCCGGGCATCCGCAAATGGCCGGAAGCCTATCTTCCCAAGATCTACGACAAGACGCGCGTGGACCAGATCGAAACCGTGAGCCAGGCCGCGGCCGAACACATGGCGCGCCGCCTTGCGGCCGAAGAGGGGATTTTTTGCGGGATTTCGGCGGCCGGCGCATGCGAGATCGCACTGCGCGTATCGCAAACCGTGGAAAACGCGACGATCGTGTTTATCGTCTGCGATCGCGGCGACCGTTATTTGTCGACGGGCGTGTTTCCCGCCTGAGACCGGCATGCTCCCTCCGCCTGGAGGGAGCGGCAGGCAAGGCCGGCAATTACGCTTGTGGCTCGCCGCCTTCTTTTGGCTTGAACTGCTTGTCGCTGATGCGGAACTTGTTGCGGCGGTCGCCCATCAGGTAACGCAGGTCGCGGATCGACAGGTCGCTCACTTCGTGCATGCGGATCAGCAGCGATGCGCCGACAGGCAGGCGGTGGTGGCGGATCTTGGAAATGACCGGCGGCGCAACTTCGAGCGCACGCGACAGGGCAGCATCATTTTTCAGACGCAAGTTCTCGATGAGCGTATCCAGCAATCTGTTTGGGTTGTACTGCAGCAGATCATCGGAGTCCGAATCGCTGTTCATATCAATGCCGACTTGGTTTGTCATGATGTCATTCATTCCTATTGAAGGTTGTCCTGCTTGGTCAAACACTCGGAGTTCGCAGCTGCTGCAACCGCATCAAGCTCTTCTGACGATGGAATCCGGGATAACTCTTTTTAAAAAATATACACAATTGTACAAGCTTTTCGAATCTCATACCCATAAGCAATAAAAAACGTGGTATGACTTTCGTCACTGTTGTCTAATCGTAACATAGCCTGATTGCAATTCTCTCACAAAATCACGGGAAAAAAATTGTTTTTTCAGAAAACTTAAGTGTAAGGCAATTACACGCGCTTCGCCGCACAATTCATATTGCGATATGGAAACGACAAGCTTGCGGGGGGTATCGCGAGGAAACGGGTCTTTCCTCCGCTGTAGTTGAGACAACAAGGGCGCATACTCCTACCGGGTATGCGCGGGCGCGCTCCCGGTGCGGACCCGGGGGCCGGGATTTTTCTTACATTAAGTTACAAGTTTCCGGCGTTGCAAGGCTTACAGTTGGCGGCCCAAGCGCACCGCGCGTCCCAGTTCGATGACCGACATGGCGTAGAAAAAGCTTCGGTTGTACTTGGTGATGGCGAAAAAATTATCGGTGCCGAGCCAGTATTCGGTCGCCTCGGCGCCGTTCTGCAGGTCGACCAGGCCGAACCGCATGCCGGCAGGCAGCGGCTCACGGCTGACCACGCCAGCGGCCAGCAACTCTTCTTGCGTGAACGTGGCCGCCAGGCCCTGTCCGATATAGCGCTGCCACGCCAGGCTGGGCGAGACCTCGGCCGCGTACGCCGCAGGCCCGCCCTGGTCGCGCTTCCAGCCGTGCTGCACCAGGAAGTTGGCGACGCTGCCGATTGCATCGACGGTCGAACTGCGCAGGTCGATCACGTCGTCGCCATCGAAATCGACGGCGTATGCGAGGATACTTCCCGGCATGAACTGGGGCAGCCCGACGGCGCCCGCGAACGAACCGAGCAAGGAGAGCGGATCGATCGCCTGCTGGCGCGCGAACAGCAGCGTGTTTTCCAGCTCCGAGCGGAAGAACGCCATGCGCGCGGCGCGGTTCGGGGTTTCCGGGTAGGCGAAGGCGAGCGTGGTCAAGGTGTCCATCACCCGAAAGCGCCCCGTATTGCGGCCGTACACGGTCTCGACCCCGATGATGCCGACGATGATCTCGGCCGGTACCCCGTACTGCTGCTCGGCGCGCGCCAGCGCCTGTTCGTTGTCGTTCCAAAAACTCACGCCCGCATTGATGCGCACCGGCTCGATGAACAGCCGGCTGTACGCCTGCCAGTTTTTCGGCTTGCCGGGAGGCGCCGGCTTGACCAGTTGCACCGCCGAGTCGACAAAATGAACCTGCGAGATGAGCGCGTGCAGGGCCTCGCGCTCGAAGCCATGCTTGCTGACCATCTGGTCGGCGAAGTCGTTCACCGCGCGCCACGCGCCGAAATTGACATGCTCGCCGGTGTAGTCGATTTTCGGCGCGATCCTTTTCGGTTTGACCGGTTTTGCGTGGCGCGCCGCGGCCTTCTTGTGGATCTTCTTTTTCGGCGCCGGCGCAGCCTGCGCGCCTGAGGTCGCGGCCAGGGCGAACGCCAGCGCGAGGGCGATGATTTTGAGCGGGGTACGCAACTGCGGTAATGTCATTTCGATTCGTTCAACAAGCTTTTGAGGGTGGCGGCCAGGTTGGCCCCGGCGGTGTGCGTACTGTATTTATGTGCGCTGTACAGTGTCAGGAAGCGCGCGATGGCCGATTTTTTTTCGGGTGCGAGATCGAGGGCCATCAGGCGATGCGCATACGCGCTCGGGCCTTCGTCGCTGGCGCGCGCCATGCCGAGCCGCGCGAGGTGCAGGCACAATGCCGAGTATAGCGCATCGACAGGGTCGTTTTGGCGCCGGCGTCGTAACGCGCGCCACAGCATGGCCAGGGTGGCAACAAGGGCCAGTGCCGCCAGCGTGCGCCAGTCGGCGAGTTTTTCAAAAAGCGCCGCGAGCAGGCCGCGCTGGCGCTCCGGCGTGTAGTTCAGGACCCACTGGTTCCAGCCGTTGTTGAAGGCGGCGAACTGATAGCGCATGTGCGTGACCCAGGAGTTCTCGGCGCCGCCGAAACCGATCAGATTGCCGAGGCCTTCGATCCCGAACGGCGCCTGGCGCGGCAAGGCGCGCGCCAGGGAGCTGCGCACCCGCTCGGGCGCGACCGCCGCGGTCGGGTCGACCCTGACC
>JBAQKU010000367.1:0-2951 GCA_049301315.1 Telluria sp. | reverse complement strand
TGAAATGTCTCAGGCTGCCGTCCTCGCGCACCAGCGAGATCGTCACCATCTTGCCCATGACCTGCTTGAGCGGGATGCGTGCATTGTCGGACAACAACTCGACGTCGAACCGGAAGTCGCGCGACAGCTCTTCTTGCGCGACCAGTTTGTTCACCAGGACGACCGCGTCGGTGGGGCCGTCATCGCGCGGAAAGTCGATGGTGAGCAGCCGGTTGTGCTGCCGGTCGTCACGCAGGGAGAGCAAGGCGGCAGCGGCACCGCCAAACGGGACACCATTCATATTCGCTCCCCATTGCGGATCGATCGGCAACGCCTTTGCACGGCTGAGCAACACGCGCGCAGATGCGAGAAGGAAACTGTAGAGAATGCATCTTTTTCTGTATTGACAAGAATCAAGTAACTTTGCTCGACAACAGGAATGCTCAGCATGGACGCATTCCCGCAGCCGGGGTCACGTTCCCCTGATCGGCCACAATCCGCGTGGCGAGGTCAAAGATGAGTTCGAACCGACCGACGCGATCCGCTACAAGGAGCGTCGGCAACCGCCAGCCAGGAATCGTAGCCATTCGCCTGTATGCCGAGCAGGTGCTAGCATGGATAGGCGAACTGTATGCGGTTGAGGCACTGATTCACGGTGAGAATCTGACCGGGGCGGCGAACGGACACGGCGCCCGGAGCAGGCCAGGTCACCGGTCGTTTTTTCAGGTGGATTGTTTCTGCGGTACGTGCTTCGCCGCGGAACGGTGTCAGGAAGGAGTGCGAAAACCGGCTTCGACCCAGTCGCAGGCAGTGGCCGGCGACAGCTTGAAATTGGCCGGCACGCGCACCTGTGCGATCTGGTCGCCACTGGTATCGGTTGCGGTCAGCAGTGCGAACGGATGCTCGTCGTCCGGGACGATGTCGAGCGTGACCTTGGTTTCGGTCTGGCCGGTGGCCACCACGGTGCTTTTGTGGAGCAGCGCGTGCAGCTGCTGCTCGTGGCGGCGGATGACCTCGGATGCGGTCTTGACCAGCGTATGGAAGGCCGCGCTGTCGAGCGGCTTCGGATTCTTCTTGTCGCGCCCCATGGTCCAGGGGCCGACCAGGGCGGGCTCCGGCTCGCCGTCCTTGATCATGGCGACGGCCCAGCCTTCGTCGTCTTCGTTCTTGATCACGCGCGCGGTCCAGCCGTTGCCCTGCCACAGGCGGGCCTCCTGTACCAACTTGTCATTTTCTGTTTCAGGAACATCAGGTGCTGCGTCGCTCATTGCGGGTACCGTGGTTGTAAAGACGACAAATAATAGCCGAATTGTACCGAAACCACACAGACACAGGCGCACGCGCCGCGCGCATCAGCAAAAAGCCCGCATCGAGCGGGCTTGGCGGTTACTGGATCAGGGCGGCATCGCAGCGTGCGGGCGGCCGGTGGGCCGGCGTGACCGGCGGCCCAAGCGGCGGGATGCGCGGATCGATCGCCGGCGCAGGCGCCTGATAGCTGAATGGATTGATAATAATCGGCGGTATGGTCGGCGGCGCCGAAGGCGGCCCTTTCGACCCCGGTCCGGTCCGCAGCGACTCGCGCCGGACCAGCCTGTCCACCCAACTGGCCCAGTTTTCCTCTGAAAGATAAGGCATTTGCATGAGGTCTCCCTGCAATAGTGCAGGCATTCAGTATAGGCAATAGGATGCTTTTTTCAAGGAAAAACATCTCGGCGCGGCGCGTTTCGTCGGCGTTTTGGCGGCGCCCGCCCCTGTCCTTTTGCACTCTGTCGCAATCGCATGGCGCGCCGCGCGCCGCGCCGCTACAGTCGCACCATTCCGGATACAAGATCAACCACCACCCGAGGCCCCACCATGAAAAAGATCGTCCCCGTCGTCATCGTGTTCCTTGTCCTGATGCTGGTCTGGAACACGTACTTCAGTCCCGCCCTCGTGTCGATCGACTTCGACGGCGAGCATGTCGACGGGCCGCTCGCGACCCTGGCCGGCCTGCTGTTCGCCGGTGGCGGCATGATCGTCGCTGTGCTGGTGACGCTGCTGGTGGGAGTGGTGCTGGCGGTGGTGTTTGCCGGCGTCGGCATCCTGGTGGTGGCGGCGCTGTCGCTGGCCGGCGTGATCCTGGCGGCGGCGCTGGCGCCGTTCCTGCTGCCGCTCGTGATCCCGATCGGGGTCATCTGGCTGCTGGCGAACCGCTCGCGCCGTACCAGTGGCGCCGGCTGATCAAATTCCTTCGATCAGCCGCATCGCGAACACGATCGGCAGCCCGGCCGCGATCACGCGCCGCGCGGCGGCCCCGTGGTCGTACGGCACCCGGAAATACGACAATTCGCGCGTAACGTCGTCGAACAGCGCGTAACAGGCCGCGCAATTGCCGTCGCGCGGTTGCCCCACCGCCCCCGGGATCACCAGGTACTGGTGCTGCGGCTTGAGCGCAATGCAGCTGCCCGCCGCCGGCGTATGACTTCCCATGCGCCCGTCATCGGCCCTGCGGTACAGCGCGGGGGCATGCACATGCCCCGAAAACACCATGCGGCTGTGGGTCGCGCGCAGGCTGCGCTCGGCCTCCTCGATCCCGGTCACGTATTCCCACTTGATCGGATCGTGCGCGCTGGCATGCACGAACATCATGTTGCCCAGTTCCTGGGTCAGCGGCAGGCCGGCCAGGAAACCGACTTGTGCGGCGTCGAGCTGGCCGCGGGTCCAGTCGATCACTTCGCGCGCCTCCGCGTGCATCTGGGGACGCGTGGCGTGGGTAACCGAGAAGTCGTGATTGCCCTGCACCGCCACCGCCCCGCGCCCGACATACTCGCGCACCGTGTCGACCACCCACGCCGGATCGGCGCCGTAGCCCACGAAGTCCCCGGTGAAGGCGTATTGATCGGCGTTTTGCTGGTGCGCGTGCGCGAGGCAGGCGGTGAGCGCCTCGCGGTTCGCATGCAGGTCGGTCAGGAGCGCGAGTCGCATCTCAGGCC
>JBAQKU010000366.1:0-3047 GCA_049301315.1 Telluria sp. | reverse complement strand
GTGGGTATTCCGGAGCAACGTGACCGGTGATTCCGGGCGAACGTGACCGACGATTCCGATTCAACGTGACCGGTCATTCCGGACGAACGTGACCGAATTTCCGGTGTTTCCGGAATCGGCGGTCACGATAGCGGAATGACCGGTCACGATAGCGGAACAAGGTCGTCGTGCAGTGAGACGGTGTTGCGCATAGAACCAACCGAGCGGGTACGCTGCCAGCTATTTGTCTGGAGACAGCATGCCCGCGCAAAGGATCACTATGCGTAAAATCAAGGACGTATTGCGTCTGAAGCTCCACGCCAAGCTCTCCCATGAACAAATTGCGGGGTCCCTCGGCCTGTCCAAAGGCGTGGTCGCCAAGTACGTTAGGTTGGCGGCAGCAGCTGGCCTGACCTGGCCGGACATTCAGGCCTGCGACGACGTTGCGCTTGAGCGGCGACTGCTCGTCGCACCCGAGCGGCCGCGCACGCAGGTCCAACCCGACTACGCTCGCGTGCATCACGAACTGCGCAAGAAGGGCATGACGCTCATGCTGCTGTGGGAGGAGTACCAGGCCGATCACGCCGACCGCCATACCTATCGCTACTCGCAATATTGCGAGAAATACCGGCAGTTCGCCCAGCGGCTCAAGCGCTCGATGCGTCAGATCCACCGCGCCGGCGAGAAACTGTTCATCGATTTCGCCGGCCCCACCATTTTATTGACCGACGGCAGCCGCGCCCACATCTTCGTGGCCGCGATGGGCGCGTCCTCCTATACCTTTGCCTGCGCCACGCCACGGGAAACCATGGTTGACTGGATCGAATCGACCGTCAAGGCGCTCCATTTCCTTGGCGGCGTGCCGCAACTGATCGTGCCGGACAACCCCCGCGCCATGATTGCCGACCCGAACCGCTACGAACCGCGCGCCAACGACTCGGTGCTCGATTTCGCACATCACTACGGCACGTCAGTTCTCCCGGCACGTCCGTATTCGCCGCAGGACAAGGCCAAGGTCGAGTCGGCCGTGCAAGTCGTGGAACGCTGGGTGATGGCGCGACTGCGGCATCAGCAGTTCGCAACAGTCCATGAAGTCAACGACGCGATGGTGCCGCTGCTGGAGCGCCTCAATGCCCGACCCTTCCAGAAATTGCCGGGCAGCCGGATGAGCATCTTTGCGGAACTGGATGCGCCGGCGTTGCTGCCCTTGCCGGTGCAGCGCTACGAACTCGCCCACTTCAAAACCGTCAGGGTGCATATCGACTATCACGTCGACGTCGAGGGACATCGCTACAGCGTCCCGCATGCCCTGGTCGGTCAGGTACTGGAAGCGCGCATCACCACGGGTGCCATCGAACTTCTCCATCGCGGGCAGCGCATCGCCAGCCATGCCCGCAGCAGTGGGCGCGGCGGTTTCAGCACCATCGCTGAGCATATGCCAGCGGCTCACCGGGCCCACCTGGAATGGACGCCGCAGCGCCTGATTCACTGGGGGCAGGACATCGGGCCGGCCACGGCCGTCGCAGTGACCCGTCTGCTGGAAGAACGCAAACATCCGGAGCATGGCTACCGTGCCTGCCTGGGATTGCTGTCGCTGGCCAAACGCTATGGCAAGCCACGCCTGGAAGCCGCCTGCACGCTGGCCTTGCACATCGGCGCCTGCCAATACCGCCATGTGCGCGACATCCTCGCCAACCACCGTGACCGCACGACGCCCACTGCTGCAGGCGACTGGGTCAGTCCCGACCACGCCCATGTGCGCGGCCCCAGCTATTACCAATAAGGAAGACTCATGATGATGCATACCACCCTGGCGCAGTTGCGCACCCTCAAACTCGATGGCCTGGCAACGGGCCTGGAAGAACAACTCACGCAAGCGGGCATGACGGCGATGAGTTTCGAAGAACGTCTGGCGCTGCTGGTCGATCGTGAAATGCATTGCCGCAATGACCGCAAGCTGGCACGCCTGCTCAAGCTGGCGCATTTAAAATATCCGCAAGCGGCCATCGAAGACATCGACGCGCGTCCCACTCGCGGGATCGACCGTCGTACCGTGATGAGCCTGGCGCTGGGCGATTGGGTCACCTCGGGGCATAGCGTGCTGATCACCGGCGCGACTGGCGCCGGCAAATCGTGGCTGGCCTGCGCACTGGCGCAATACGCATGTCGGCGCGGGTACTCGGCCCTCTACCAGCGGGTGCCGCGCCTGCAGGAAGAATTGCGCATCCGGCACGGCAGCGGCGTGTTCGGCAAGTGGCTCGTGCAGTTGGCCAAGACCGACGTGCTGGTGCTGGACGACTGGGGAATGGGTGCCATCGACAGCGCCACGCGTTCGGATTTGCTGGAGATCATTGACGACCGTGCCGCCACCAAAGCCACGATCATCACCAGCCAGTTGCCGATTGAACACTGGCATGCCTGGATCGGGGATGCGACGATCGCCGACGCCATTCTTGACCGCATCATGCAGCGCAATCACCGTTTGACGCTGACGGGTGATTCACTGCGTCAATCCAAACTGAAAAAAGTCAAAGAGGAGACGAACACCGAAAACACACAATAGAAAAACGCCTTTGACGTCATGCCGGCTAAAGGGATTGATTGCGGCCATCAAGACGAACAGGCATTCCGCTGTGGCGGCTGCACGTCTTAAAAACGATAGAAAAAACCGGCAGGTCAAAAGCAAAAAAACCGCGCCGGAATCGGCGCCAGAAAGGCAGAATCCGATTTAACTTGGCAAGAAAGGAGAAAATGGTGGTCCATCGTGACCAACCAAACTAGAATTCAAGCGCGCAACACCACACACTGCGCAGCGGTCACGTTCAATCGGAATGAGCGGTCATCTTCGCCGGAATACGCAATCACAGCATTCCGTCTGATGTGGCTGACCCTCTGCCGGCCAAGCGAAGCAGTAGAAGCCCAATGGGCCGACTTCGACCTCGACGCGGGGATCTGGCGTATTCCTGCCGAGCGGATGAAAAAACGCAAGGGACACGCAATTCCTCTGCCTACACAAGCGGTCGAAATGCTGCGGGCACTACACGGCATCACAGGCCGTCATGTCCAAC
>JBAQKU010000365.1:0-2415 GCA_049301315.1 Telluria sp. | reverse complement strand
CTCATGAACACGCCGGCGAGCGAGGCCACCGGCCCGGTGGCGCCGCCCCATGCGCCCGCGATCAGGTTGAGGGTCGCATTGCCGTCTTCGCTGTGGAGGGCCGGAATCTGCTCGCGCTGCAGCCCGGTGTAGGCCGGCGCGCTCATTTTCAGGCGCCCCGGCAGGTTGACCCACAGTTGCAAGATTTCAAGCGGGCCGCCGCGCTCGCGGAACCGGGCGGGCGAGAGCTCGGCGTGGATGATGCCGCGCCCGGCCGTCATCGACTGCACCCCGCCGGCGTGGATGGTGCTTGCGTAGCCGGCGCTGTCGCGGCGCGTGAGCATGCCGTCGAGGATGAAGGTCACGGTGTCGAAGCCGCGGTGCGGATGCGGCCCGAACGGCAGGCCGGCGTTGTGCGGCCCGTAGGTTTGCGGGCCGTGATGGTTGAGGAACAGGAACGGATCGATCTGGTCGAGGTGCGGCCCCGGCAGCGGGCGCCGGGTGCGCAGGTCGCCGATGTCGTCGCGCCGCGCCGGGTGCAGCCGCCTGATGGTCTTGTCGCTCATTGCCGCCGCTCCTGGGATCGATGGAACGACATGACGATACCTGATACCTGATTGCGCGGCGCGGCGCCGCCCGCGCCCTTGCCCGAATCGAATCGACCCGTAAAAACACCGATGCGTTGCGTAGGAAAACGCCTACGTAAAGTAACGGCCCTGGGTGGAGAAACGGTCGCCCCGCCGCCCTTTCCGAAGGAGAGCGCGGCCCTGTTTCCCAGGCGATTGCCCGGTCCCGGTTACAAGGATTTTTGGCGCGAAATATTGCTCATGACTGGGTGGAAAGATGGTGAAAACTGCATGATAGGATCGGTCCCCTAGCCGCGACTGCGCCAGCTTCCATCCGTGCGTCGCGCCCGCAATGCCGAGATCGACAACGCCATGCACAGCCTCGAACTTACCAAGCCGGACGGACGACGCCTTACCTTGTACAGTTCCCAGCCGATTCCGGCCGGCCTGTCCGCCCCCAGCCCGTTCCCCGAGCCGCAGCACGCCAATCCGCACCTGCGCTGGCATGCCCTGCGCGGCGAATGGGTGACCTACGCGGCCTACCGCCAGAACCGCACCTACCTGCCGCCGCCGCAGTACAACCCGCTGGCCGGAACGGTCGACCCGGCCCACCCGACCGAGGTGCCGGCCGGCGAATACGAGATCGCGGTGTTCGACAACCGCTTTCCGGCGCTCTCGCTCGAGGCGCACAGCGCGCCTGCGCTGTCGGTGCCGAGCGCGCCGGCCAACGGCCACTGCGAGGTGGTGGTGTTCACCCAGGATGCGACGGCCGCGCTGGCCAGCCTGGCGCTGTCGCGCATCGAACTGCTGCTGCAGGTGTGGGGCGCGCGCACCGAGCGCATCGGCGCCAACGGGCACATCCGCTATGTGCTGCCGTTCGAAAACAAGGGCGCCGAAGTGGGCGTGACGCTGCATCACCCGCACGGCCAGATCTACGCCTATCCGTTCGTGCCGCCGGTGCCGGCGCGCATGCTGGCGCAGGAGCGCGAGTACTTCCTGCAGCACGGCTCGAGCCTGCTGTGCGACATGGCGCGCAGCGAAGCGGCCGACGGCCAGCGCGTGCTTTACGAGGGCGAGTTCGCGATCGCCTTCGTGCCGGCCTGCGCGCGCTACCCGTACGAGGTATGGGTGATGCCGAGCGAACCGTGCAAGGATTTCGCCGCGCTCACCTTGCCCCAGCGCGAAGACCTGGCGCGCGCCCTCAAGACCGTGCTGCTCAAGTACGACGGCCTGTGGGACCGCCCGTTCCCCTACCTGATGACCTGGTACCAGGCCCCGACCGACGGCGAGCCGCATCCGGAAACCCAGCTGCACGCCCAGCTGCTGCCGCCTTACCGCACGCGCGAGCGCCTCAAGTACCTGGCCGGAACCGAGCTTGGGGCCGGCATGTTCGCCATGGACGTGCTGCCCGAAACCACGGCGTATGACCTGCAGCAGGTCGCCGTCGAGCTGGAGGACGCATGAATCCTGCGCTGGCCGGGCACGCGAGTGAGGTGGGCGACAAGCTGGTGGCGATGCGCCGCTGGCTGGCCGACAGCGAAGCCGGCGCGCTGCGCCTGCGCGGCAGCGAGTGGTTCGCCTGGGCCACGGCGGGCGGCTCGAACACGGTGCTGCTCACCGCCGAGACCGGCGTGGCCGAAGTGCTGGTCACGCAGGCCGAGGCCTGCATCCTCACCGACGAGATCGAGGCGGACCGCCTGCGCGACGAGGAAGTGCCGCCCGAATTTTCCTTGCACGCCGCGCCCTGGGCCGATCCCGACTGGCGCGAGCAGTTCGTGCTGGGCGCGGCCGAGACCCGCCCGGTACTGAGCGACCGCCCGCAGGGCGACGAGCTGCCCCTGCCGGCGCACGCGCGCATCCGGCGCATGGT
>JBAQKU010000364.1:0-3559 GCA_049301315.1 Telluria sp. | reverse complement strand
GCCTCAAGCGTGGCGTTGGCCAGCATGAGCAGCAGGCCCAGCACCAGCGCCGCCGCCATGAGCGCCATGTCCGCGTCGGACTCGAGGGTCACGGTCCTGCCATACTTGTCCGCGGCCGCCAGCGCGGCGCCGCCGAGCACAGCCGCGCTCCCCACCGGCAGCACGGCCCAGATCAGCATGCGCAGCAGGCGCGGGTATTCGCGCAAGGCGCCCGCCATCAGTTCGCGAAAGCCGGGCGTTGCGCTCGCGCGCGCCGCGCTCACCACAAACCCGGACAAGAGCGGCGACAGCAGCAAGGTCAATATCAGCGCCAGGATGCTCGCATTGGCCAGCGCGGGCCCGCCGTGCATCTGGCTTAGCAGCAGGTCGCTGATCGCGCTCAGGTCGAGCGAGCGCGCCAGGCTGGCCGCGTGCACCGAATAGTCGAGGTTCGCACCCAGCAGCTGCCACACCGGCAGGGCGGCGACGGCGGTGGGCAGCAGCAGGCAAGCCGTCCACAGCACGAGCAGGCGCCATTGCAGGGCCGAACGGGCCGCGCGCGCAACAGCGTTGAAGCCGGATTGTCGGGTGCGGGTTGTCATACGGTCGCAATCAGGGAAAGGAGGATTTGAACCAGTGCGGCGAACTCGGCCCCCCAGCGGCGCGAGGCGCTGCGGTCGGCCTTGACCGTACGGCTGTCGTCGAGCTTGCTGGTGTCGAGATAGTGGATGCGCTTCGGATCGAGTTCGGCCGACACCGCCTTGACCGGCTTGACCCAGCTGAACGTCTGCCATTTTTCGTCGTTATTCCACGTCACCGTTTCGCGGCTGCCGTCGGCAAAGCTGACGACCAGTGTTTGCGGCACCGGCGCCCCACGGCGGCGCAGCGTGACGCTGGTGCGGAACGGGAACGGACCCGTGCCCTTGTTCGCATTGGGGTGGCTTTTTTTCCATGCGTCGCGCATCGCATCGATGCGCTTGTCGAGCGCATCGGCTTTTTCCTCGACCCATTTCCCGTTGCGCTGCACGGTTCCGGGCCGGGGCACTTCCTCGGTACTGCTGATCTTCTCCACGCGGTCGTCCACCTTCGACACCTGATACACCTGCTGGGCGAACACCGTCTCCACCGCCGCGCGCTGGCCGCTCGCTTCGGCCAGCGTTTCGCGCAGGTCGGCCACGCTCGGGTGGCGAAATTTCCAGCGTCTGTAATATTCCTTGAAGGCGCGCTCCATCGCTTCCTTGCCGATGCGTTCCTCGAGGTCGCGCATGGTGGTGGCGGTGCGCGCGTAGACCGGGCCGATGCCCTGCAGGCGATCATAGGCGTTCTGGCCGAGCGGGTCGGCCGGTTCGTGGCGCGGTGTCATGGCGCGCTCCAGGTCGAATACCTTGAACGACGGTGCGATGCCGACCTTGGCCCAGAACGGGGAGGTGAGGTGAAGGTCCTGCCTGCGTTCGCGCAGCATGCGCTGGCCCCAGTATTCGTTGAGGCCTTCGTCGAGCATCGGCTCTTCGAACTCGTTCGAGGCCAGCAGTCCGTAGAAGTAGCCGTGGCCGAATTCGTGAATGGTCACCAGGTCCAGCGCAAACGCGGACAGGGAGTTCGGCGGCACCTTCGCATAGCCAAGCGTGGTGAAGAAGGTGGGGTATTCCATGCCGGCCGCTTCGATCGCGTTGTGAGGCGGGATCACGACCGTGAGCGTCTTGTACGGGTACGGCCCCAAGGTCGTCGAGAACCACGCCAGCGAGTCCATGGCCGCCTTCATCGCAGGCGCCGCGCTTGCGGCGTATTCCGGCGGGAACACGACACTGATCTTGACGTCCGCGCTGCCAGCCCCGCGCCAGGTCGCTTCGAGCGGCCTGGCAAAGCGCTTGTCCGCGGTCCAGGCGAAATCGTGGACGTCGCCTTGCACGTAGTGGTGCGTGAGCATCCCGTTCTTTTCAAGCGGGGCGCCCTGCAGTTCGCCGGTGGCGGCGACGCGGTAGTCCTTGGGCGCCGTCAGCTTCACGTCGAACTTGCCGAAGTCGGCGTAGAACTCGGAGTTCAGGTGGAATTCGTGCACGTTCCAGCGCGGCGCGGTCGCGCCGCGTTCGCCGGGCAGTTCAAGCACGCCGATTTTAGGAAACCACTGGCCAACCAGATGGAAGCTGCCGAAGTAGCCGGTGCGGGCAACCACGCGCGGCAACTGGGTGTGGAAGTCGATGTCGAAGCTGGTCGCGGCGCCCGGCGCAACGGCCACCGGCAAGTCGAAGCGCACCACCGTGTGGTCGGTCGCGGGTCCGTTGTCCGGGTGGACGAAGGCCCAGTTCACCTTGGCCCCGCCTTGCCTGACGGAGCGCAGTTCGATGTGGCCCCACTGGCCGTCGCGGGTCTCGACATCGCTGCGAAAGCCGGTGCCAACGCGCCGCTGCTCGGTGAAGAAGGTGCTGTCGGAACTCTCGAACGCGTTCATGTACAGGTGCAGGTAGACGCTGCGCACCTCGGCCTTGCTGCGGTTGCGCCAGGTGAGCTTTTGCTTGCCGCTCACGCTATGCTCGAGCGGATCGAGGACCGCCTCGATCTGGTAGTCGACCACGCGCTCCGACAGTGTCGGCTCGCTGCCGGTGCGCACGCCGCCCCATGCATCCGGTGCGCTCGGCGTCGTCACGGCGGCCGATTTGGGCGGGGCGAAGGGAATGCCGGTATCGGTGGCTGGAAGCGGGATGGGTGTGATCGTCACGTCCCCGCTGTTTGCCAGGATGTCGGCATTGAACAGCGCGCCGATGGCGAGAAGGGCGCCGGCCGCCAGCGCTTTCAGGACAGTACGGCCGGCGATCTTCACTTCCATGCGTGACTCCTGAATTTTTGTTAGCGTCAACTGCGAGCACTATATCGTAAAGAGCCGGCATGGTCGTGGCGTCAAGGCGGCTTGTTAGGTTTATAATGTCGGTGTTTTGGTGCCCGCCCGCGTAATCACGCGGGCAGTTAAACGGGAAACACGACGCTGCCCGTGCCGGTCGAACCGGCGCAGCGGCCAACGTGTGCTGCCCCCGCAACGGTAAACAAGCGTCGTCGCATCTGCGGCGGCTGGCTGTCTCAAATGACCACTGTGCCCCGGCATAGGAAGGTGAGGCAGTCTGTCTTGCGAGCCCGGATACCGGCCAGGACAGGTGGAAGCGCCGGCGCGAGCCGTCTGTCTTCCGTTGAATCCGGCTTGCGGGGACGCAGGCGGGATGCTCTCTTTTCGAAATCGACACCATGAATTTTCCTGTTGCATCGCGTCGCGCGCCGGCCCTGAAGCCGCTCGCGCTCGTCTCCGCCCTTTCCCTTTCCCTCGCTTCGGCCGCAGCCTGCGCCCAATCGCCGGACCAGTCCATGCCCTCGGTACGCATCACCGGCGCGCGTTTCGCGAGCGACCCGGCCCTGATGCCGATCGGCGCGACCGTGATCACGGCCGACGACATCGCGCGCGCCGGCGTTAGCGACCTCAACCAGGCAATCCGCAAGATCGGCGGCGTGTACGGCCGCCAGAGCCTGGACGCGTCGCCCGACTTCGGCCTTGACCTGCGCGGCTTCGGCGCCAACAGCGGCCAGAACCTGGTGG
>JBAQKU010000363.1:0-3102 GCA_049301315.1 Telluria sp. | reverse complement strand
CGCGTTCGCCGCTCATGTTTGTATCAGTTTTCGGTGGCGCTGGATGCTCATCAGGATCCCGGCGCCCAGCCCCAGCGTGATGAGCGCGGTGCCGCCGTAGCTCATGAACGGCAGCGGCACCCCGACCACCGGCAGGATGCCGCTGACCATGCCCATGTTGACGAACGCGTAGGTGAAGAAGATCATGGTGATGGCGCCGGCCAGCAGGCGCGTGAAGAAGTTCGGCGCATTGGCCGCGATCATCAGGCCGCGTCCGATCAGCATCAGGTACAGCAACAGCAGCACCAGGATCCCGATCAGTCCGAATTCTTCGGCGAACACCGAGAAAATGAAGTCGGTGGTGCGTTCCGGAATGAATTCGAGGTGAGCCTGGGTTCCGTTCAGCCAGCCCTTGCCGCTCACCCCGCCCGAACCGATCGCAATGGTCGACTGGATGATATGGAAGCCCTTGCCGAGCGGGTCGGTGGTCGGGTCGATCAGCGTCATGACGCGCTGGCGCTGGTATTCGTGCAGCACCGACCAGACCACCGGCAGGCTGGCCGCAGCCCCCAGCGCCAGGCCGGCCAGCATCTTCCATGACAGCCCGGCCAGGAAAATCACGTAGAAACCGGATGCCACTACCAGCAGCGCGGTGCCCAGGTCCGGTTGCTTGATGATCAGGCCAACCGGAATGGCCAGCAGGATGGCTGCGATCAGGAACGAGTGCCAGCGCAGCAAACCGGCGCGCTGCTGGAAGAACCAGGCGAGCATCAGCGGCACCGCGATCTTCATGATTTCGGACGGCTGGATATCGATCCCGACGTGCAGCCAGCGGCGCGCACCCTTCTTGATGATCCCGAACATGAACACGGCGATCAGCAGCGCGACCCCGAAGGTATAGATCGGCACGGCCAGCCGCATCAGGGTTTGCGGCGGCACCAAGGCCGCGACCCACATCACGATAAACGACAGCAGGATATTGCGCATCTGGCCTTCCAGGCGCCCGGGGAAATCGATCCCGGCCGAATACAGCGTGACCAGGCTGGTCGACAGCAGCAGGAAGATGACCAGCGCCAGCGGGCCGTCGAACACCACGCAATAGGGGCGCATGCGGCGCCACAGCGAACGTCTTTCGTTGATGCGCATGACTACTCCTTGTTCCCTGGCGTTTCGGCGCCGGGCTTGTGCAACGCGCCGGTGGCCTGGTCGGCAATCGATTCCTCCAGCGGACGCAGCACCGCGTCCTCCTTCGGCACCTTGGTGCGGTCCTTGTCAAGCGGGCGCTTGCCCAGCAGGTAATAGTCGAGCGCCTTGCGCACGATCGGCGCGGCCACGCTGCCGCCGAAGCCGGCGTTTTCGGCCACCATCGCGATCGCGATGCGCGGCTTGTCGGCCGGCGCGAACGCGACGTACAGCGCGTTGTCGCGCAAGCGCTCCGCAATCAGGTTGGCGTTGTATTTTTCGTTCCTCTTGAGTCCGATCACCTGCGCAGTGCCGGTCTTGCCGCCCGAGACATAGCCGGCGTTGGCGAAGGCATTGCGTCCGGTGCCGTTCGACTCGAGCGTCACGCCCACCATGGCGCGCTTGATGAAGTCGATGTTCTCCTGCCTGAGGGGAATGCGCGCGCTCTCCTTCGGCACCGTCAGGGTGCGCGCGCGAGTGGCCCCGTCTTCCACGATCTTGACCAGGTGCGGCTTCATCACGACCCCGTTGTTGGCCAGGTTGGCGACCGCGTGCGCCATTTGCAGCGGCGTGTAGTTGTTGAAGCCCTGCCCGATGCTGATCGAAATCGTGTCGCCCCCGACCCACCTCTGCATTGCCTTGTTGCGCTTGAAACGCTCGCGCTTCCATTGCTTGGACGGCAGCACGCCGACCTTCTCGTGTTCGAGGTCGATGCCGGTGAGCTGGCCGAAGCCGAACGGCTTCATGAAATCGTGGATGGCGTCGATCCCGAGCTCGTTGCCGAGTATATAATAGTAGGTATCGCACGAGGCCACGATGGAATTGTACATGTCGACCGTGCCATGCCCGCCCGGCTTGTCGTCGTTGAAGCGGTGCCCGCCGAGCACGAAGAAGCCGGGATCGTGGATCGCCTGCGCGGGCGTGCGCTTGCCCAGTTCGAGCGCGGCCAGCGCCATGAAGGGCTTGAAGGTCGAGCCGGGCGGATAGGTGCCCGACAGCGGACGGTTGACCATCGGCCGGTCGAGCGAGGTATTGAGCTCGTTCCAGCTCTGGGTGTCGATGCCGTCGACGAACAGGTTGGGGTCGAAGGCCGGACGCGACACATAGGCCAGGATGTCGCCGGTGGCCGGTTCGATCGCCACGAACGCGCCGCGCCATTCGCCGAACGCCTCTTCCACCACTTTCTGCAGTTCGATGTCGATCGACAAAATCAGGTTGCTGCCCGGGATGGCTTCGGTGCGCGACAGGGTCCGGATGGCGCGCCCGCCCGCCGTTTTTTCCACTTCCTCGTAGCCGGTCACGCCGTGCAGCTGGCGCTCGTAGCTCTTTTCCACGCCTTCCTTGCCGATATGTTCGGTGCCGTTGTAGTTGGCCTCCTGGTCGGAGCCGTCGAAGGCCTTCGATTCGGCCTGGTTGATGCGGCCGATGTAGCCGATCACGTGCGATGCCACCTCGCCCAGCGGATACTGGCGGAACAGGCGCGCCTGCACCTCGACGCCGGGAAAGCGGAAGCGCTGCGCGGTAAAGCGCGCCACCTCATCGTCCGTCAGGCGGGTGCGCAGCGGCACGCTGGCGAAGTTCTTCGACTCTTCCAGCAGGCGCTTGAAGCGCTTGCGGTCCTTCGGCTCGATCTCGACCAGGGTGGCCAGTTCATCGATCACCGATTCGAGGCTGGCGCGCAGCTTGGACGGGGTGATCTCGAGCGTGTAGGCCGAGTAATTACGCGCCAGCACCACGCCATTGCGGTCCACGATCAGCCCGCGGTTGGGCACCACCGGCACCACCGCGATGCGGTTGTCCTCGGCCTGCGCCACGTAGTCGCTGTGCTTGATCACCTGCAGCCACACGAAACGCGCCACCAGCAGGCCGAAGCAGATGAACACGAACACCACGGCCACGGTCAGGCGCACCCGGAACAGGTGGATTTCCCGGTCGTTGTCT
>JBAQKU010000362.1:0-13840 GCA_049301315.1 Telluria sp. | reverse complement strand
GATCCATGCTTCGTATCCTATTCCGCTCAGTATGGATTCCCGCCTGCGCGGGAATGACGGGCTGGAGGAAGCAAGCCCGCAACCCGTCATCCTCGCGCAAGCGGGGATCCATGCTTCGTATCCTATTCCGCGCGGTATGGATTCCCGCCTGCGCGGGAATGACGGGCTGGCGGTTTCTCAAGGGCTGCTTCAGGCGCGAGGTTTGCTCGAAGCGCTCAATGCCGGCGCTGCGGAACTGGCGCTGCGCAACGAGCGCGGCCTGCCGATTTCGTTCGTGCCGCAAGGCGACCTGCCCGAGGGGCGCGCCTACGAGGAGTTCATCGGGGCCACCGGCTGCGTGCCGACGCGTGAGAACCTTCACGATTTTTTTAACGCGCTGGTGTGGCTGAGTTTCCCCCGCATCAAACGTCAGCTCAATGCCCTGCAAGCGGCGCAGATCGCGCTCGCCGGCATCGGCAAGTCGCGCGGTCCGGCGCGCGATGGCGCCACCATTTTCGACGAGAATTCGGCGCTGCTGGTAGTGCGCGATACGCCCGAAGGCGCGCAACTGGTCGAGGCGCTGCGTGCGCACGAGTGGCGCGCGGCATTGTACGAACGGCGCGCCATGTTCGGCCGCGACGCGCAGGTGTGGCTGTTCGGGCACGCACTGATGGAAAAGCTGGTGGCACCGCGCAAGGCGATGACGGCGCACACGCGCGTGCTCAAGGCCGGGCCTGATTATTTCGCGCTGACGCACGACGCGCAGCGCGCCTGGATCGACGAGCACGTCGCGCGCGAGCTCGCCGCCGAAGGGCTGAGCACGGCCTGCTTCACGCCGCTGCCGGTGCTCGGCGTGCCGGGATGGTGGGAAGGGCAGGGCGAAGATTTTTATGCGGACACCAGCGTATTTCGCCAGAAGCGTTCGCGCAACCCGTAGCGACTTTCAAACCTTGAGGAATTCCTCGCGGCCTCCGAGCCAGCGCGCCAGATGCGCGTCGACAGTAGCGACGTTGTCGCGGTCGGCCGCCTGCAGCAGGCTGTGCGCAACGTCGCGCGCCTGCTCGACCAGCCACTGGTCGGTCTCAAGATCGGCAAAACGCAGCATCGCCTGACCTGACTGGCGCGCGCCCAAGAATTCGCCGGGACCGCGGATTTCAAGGTCGCGCCGCGCGATCTCGAACCCGTCGGTGGTCTCGCGCATCGTCATCAAGCGCTGCTTGGCCACCCCGCCCAAGGGGCTTTGGTACAGCAGCAGGCACACACTGGCGGCCGAGCCGCGCCCCACCCGTCCGCGCAACTGGTGCAGCTGCGACAGGCCGAAGCGCTCGGCATGTTCGATCACCATCAGCGATGCATTCGGTACGTCCACGCCAACCTCGATCACGGTCGTCGCCACCAGCACCTGCACCGCACCGCCGGAAAACGCATCCATCACTTCCTGCTTTTCCGACGGCTTCAGGCGTCCGTGCACCAGCCCCACCTGCAGGTCGGGCAGCGCTTCGGCCAGCATCGCGTGGGTGTCGGTCGCGGTCTGCAGCTGCAGTGCCTCCGATTCCTCGATCAGCGGGCAAACCCAGTAAACCTGACGCCCTTCCAGCGCCGCCGCATGAACCCGCTCGATGACTTCTTCGCGCCGGTTCTGGTCCACCGCGCGTGTCACGATCGGGCTGCGCCCCGGCGGCAGTTCGTCGATGACCGACACTTCGAGGTCGGCGTAATAGGTCATCGCCAGCGTACGCGGAATCGGGGTGGCCGACATCATCAGCTGGTGCGGGGTCTTGCCGTTGCTGCCTTTGTTGCGCAGGGTCAGGCGCTGGCCCACGCCGAAGCGGTGCTGCTCGTCGACGATCACCAGTCCGAGCCGGGCGAACTGCACCGTGTCCTGGATCAGCGCATGGGTGCCGATCACCAGCTGCGCTTCGCCCGATTCGACCAGCGCGGTGGCGGCCAGCTTGTCCTTTTTCTTCAGGCTGCCGGTGAGCCAGGCCACCTTCACGCCGAGCGGCTCCATCCACGCGGCGATCTTGCGGAAGTGCTGGTCGGCCAGGATCTCGGTCGGCGCCATCAGGGCGGCCTGGTAGCCGCTGTCGATCGCCTGCGCTGCGGCGAGCGCGGCAACCACGGTCTTGCCGCTGCCGACGTCGCCTTGCAGCAGGCGCTGCATCGGGTAGCCTTGGCGCAGGTCGGCGCGGATCTCCTTGAGCACGCGCTGCTGCGCGCCGGTCAGCTGGAACGGCAGTGCGCCAAGGAAGCCTGCGGACAGCGCTCCCGCCGTTTTCATTACCGCCGCGCCCTTGGCGCGGCGCGCACGCTGCGCGCGCTTGAGCGAGAGCTGCTGCGCCAGCAGTTCGTCGAACTTCATGCGCACCCATGCCGGATGGGAGCGGTCGGCCAGCGCGTTCTCGTCGATTTCCTGCGGCGGATAGTGCAGCAGCCTGACCGCCGGCTCGAAATTGGAAAGGCTCATCTTCGACAGCAGCGCCGCCGGCAGCGTGTCGCGCCAGTCGACGCGCGTCATGGCGTCGGCGATCGCGCGCCGCAGGATCACCTGCGACAGGCCTTCGCCGGACGGATACACGGGGGTGAGCGCAGTCGGCAGCGGCGCGCCTTCGTTGATGACCTTGTAGGCCGGATGCACCATCTCGGCGCCGAAAAATCCGTGTTTGAGCTCGCAGCGCGCACGCACGCGCGTGCCTTCGGCCAGCTGCTTGACCTGGCTGCCGTAAAAATTCATGAAGCGCAGCAGCAGCTCGCCGCTGTCGTCGGCAAGCGTGACGAGCAGTTGGCGGCGCGGACGGAATGCGATCTCGTTCTTGATGACCACGCCCTCGACCTGCGACACATGGCCGCCGCGCAGGCAGGCTTCGCGGATCGGGACCACCTGGGTCTCGTCCTCGTAGCGCATCGGCAGGTGCAGCACCAGGTCCATGTCGGTGTGCAGCCCCAGCTTGGCGAGGCGGCTTTCGTTGGTTTTGGGCGCTGTCTTGGGTTTGGTTGGGGGCATATCGCGGCAACTTATTGCGCAGATGACGTAAAATAGAGGGTTGCCTTGCACACTTGATCGCTATTGTAAGGCCCCGCACACTCATTTTTCCAGAATTAGCAGAAATGTACTCGCTTTCCGACTTCGATTTTAACTTGCCGCCAGAACGCATCGCGCAGACGCCGCTGCCCGAGCGCAGCGCGTCGCGCCTGTTGCACCTGGACGGCGCGCGCATCGCCGACCGCCATTTCGCCGACATTGTCGAGCTGCTCGCACCCGGCGACCTGCTGGTGATGAACGACACGCGCGTGCTCAAGGCGCGTTTTTTCGGCGTCAAGGAAACCGGCGGCAATGTCGAGGTGCTGGTCGAGCGGGTGCTCGACAGCCGCACCGTGCTGGCCCAGGTGCGCGCCTCGAAGTCGCCCAAGCCGGGCAACCGGATCCGGCTGGCCGATGCCTTCGACGTCGTTGCCGGCGAGCGCGTGGGGGAATTCTTCACGCTCACCTTCGAAGGCGATGTGTTCGATCTGATCGAGGCGCACGGCCGCCTGCCGCTGCCGCCCTACATCGACCACGCGGCCGACGAATTCGACGAGCAGCGCTACCAGACCGTGTAGTCGAAGGAGCCGGGCGCGGTGGCCGCTCCCACGGCCGGCCTGCATTTCGACCAGCCGCTGCTCGAACGCCTGGCCGCCAAGGGAGTCAGGCTCGCCTACGTCACGCTGCACGTGGGCGCGGGCACGTTCCAGCCGGTGCGGGTCGAGGCGCTGGCCGAGCACAAGATGCACACCGAGTGGTACACCGTGCCGCAGGCGACGGTGGAGGCGGTGCGCGCGGCACAGGCGGGCGGCAACGCGGTGGTCGCGGTCGGCACCACCAGCCTGCGCGCGCTCGAATCGGCCTCGCAGTCGGGCCAGCTGCAGGCGGGCAGCGCCGACACGGCCTTGTTCATCACGCCCGGCTACAGCTTCAAGACCGTCACGCGCCTGATCACCAACTTCCACCTGCCCAAGTCGACCCTGCTGATGCTGGTGTCGGCCTTTGCCGGTTTCGACGAGATCCGCGCCGCCTATGCCCATGCGATCGCACACGAATACCGTTTCTTCAGCTATGGCGACGCGATGCTGCTCACTACCGAGTCCCAAGGTGACATCCTCTAATGACTCATCATCAACGGTACAATGCTTTTTCGTCCCGTGTAATGCCTGCATTTAAAGGAAAGCTGGAAAATTATGCCGATTTTTCTAACACGCGTCAGTCTCCGTAACTACAAGAGTATTGCCGCCTGCGACGTGTATTTGTCTCCCCTTACGTATTTGGTTGGAGCGAATGGTGCGGGAAAAAGCAACTTTATTGATGCCCTGCATTTTGTGCGCGACGCGTTGAGCGGGTCGCTGGACAATGCGATGAATGAGCGCGGCGGACTCTCCGAGGTTCGGCGCCGTTCAAGCGGTCATCCGACGAACTTTGGAATTCGCCTCGAATTTGGCTTGCCTGGCGGGGACCATGGACACTATGCATTTACTGTCGGCGCTTTGCCTGGTAGCGGATACGAGGTTCAACGGGAAGAATGTTCTATTGGTGGTGCAGGGAAAGGGCCCTATTTTGCATTGGAGCATGGCGCGCTCGTTAAGTCGAGTGAAAATACCTTCCCTACCGTAACCGCCGATCGTCTTGCTCTCGTGAGCGCGTCTGGTCTGACGGCGTTTCGCCCCGTGTTTGATGCGTTAACCGCAATGGGTTTTTATAATCTCAATCCCAAGTTAATCAGGGAATTGCAGAAGCCGCAGGATGGTCGGCTTCTCAAACCAGCCGGCGAAAACATCGCGAGTGTGATTGGTCACCTGGCGCGGACAAACCCAGCAGCGCTTCGTATTATCGAAGAGT
Source organism: Telluria sp. (assembly GCA_049301315.1). Taxonomy (GTDB): domain Bacteria; phylum Pseudomonadota; class Gammaproteobacteria; order Burkholderiales; family Burkholderiaceae_D; genus JBAQKU01. The sequence goes on along the minus strand of JBAQKU010000362.1, from coordinate 8,991 downwards.
ATTTGCACGCGGTAGTTCCCATGGTACATGGCGTTGAACGCCAGGCTGTCGGCCCTATGGAATCGCTGTCATTTCAGCAGGATATGGCGGGAGCGAAACATCCGTGGCACTTCCTGGCACAAAATATGTCGGATGGAACCCTCCGGGCCCTGGGCGTGCTGACAGCGCTCTTTCAAGGAAATAGCGACCATGCACCCTCCTTGATCGGAATCGAAGAACCTGAAACGGCCCTGCATCCCCGCGCGTCGGCGGCGCTGCGTGATGCCTTGGAGCGCGCGGCCGAGCGAACGCAGGTGCTGGTCACAAGTCATAGTCCCGATCTGTTAGATGACGTCGATATTCCGGCAGATTCATTGCTGGTGGTCGCCGCCGAGGACGGCGTGACACGAATTACCCCAGTCGACAGCGCCTCACGAACAGCCATTCGTAGTCATCTTTGCTCGGCGGGCGAACTGCTGCGATTGGACCAGCTTAGCGTCGAACCCCTTCCGCCTGAATATCAGGCGCCCCGTCAGTCGGATTTATTTGGGCAACCTGCCCGATGACAACGATTGTTTCGATTGTCGAGGGCCATGGAGAGGTGGCAGCCTTGCCGGTGCTGCTGCGCCGTATCGGTCAGTGGCTTTCCCCCGGCGTGCCTATTAATGTGCTGTGTCCGATTCGGGTCAGGCGTGACCAGTTTCTAAATCGCGACGAAATCTTTAGCAAGCAGATGCAGCTCGCCGCTCTGAAGTGCGGCGAATCGGGTTGGATCCTGATCTTGTTGGATGCGGATGATGACTGCCCCGCAGAACTCGCCCCTCGCATACTGGAGCGCGCCGTTACCATCGTGCCCCGCTGCAAAGTTTCTGTTGTGCTGGCGACGCGTGAATATGAGGCATGGTTCATCGCGTCGGCCGCATCGCTTAGCGGAAGACGGGGATTTTCCATGTCGCAGGCTCCGGCCGCAAACGCGGATACGATTCGTGGCGCAAAGGAATGGTTAAGCCGGCAAATTCCGGGCGGACGTTATAGCGAGGTGACTGATCAGCCAGCATTTTCGGCAACGATGGATTTGCAACTGGCTAGCGATCATAGTCGCTCGTTTCGCAAACTATGTAGCGAATGGATGAAAAACGTTTTGTCACTGGGCGCATCAGTCTAGGAGATACAGATTAATACCACTTGCCCCCCGATGAACCTATACCACAACGAACATGCTCGATTTTAAACTCCTGAAAACCGACGAGAGCGGCCTGTCGCACGCGCGCCGCGGCCGTCTCACGCTCAACCATGGTGTGATCGAGACGCCGATCTTCATGCCGGTCGGAACCTACGGGTCGGTCAAGGCGATGTCGCCGGTCGAGCTCAAGGACGTCGACGCCCAGATCATCCTCGGCAATACCTTCCACCTGTGGCTGCGCCCGGGCACCGAGGTATTGAACAAGTTCGGCGGGCTGCACCGTTTCATGGGCTGGGACAAGCCGATCCTGACCGATTCGGGCGGCTTCCAGGTGTTCTCGCTGGGCGCGATGCGCAAGATCACGGAGGAGGGCGTCAAGTTCTCTTCGCCGATCGACGGCAGCAAGCTGTTCCTGTCGCCCGAGGTGTCGATGCAGATCCAGCGCGCCCTCAATTCCGACATCGTGATGCAGTTCGACGAGTGCACCCCGTACGAGATCGACGGGCGCCCGGCCACCTTTGACGAGGCCGCCAAGTCGATGCGCATGTCGCTGCGCTGGGCCCAGCGCTCGATGAACGAGTTCAAGGCGGGCGAGAACCCGAACGCGCTGTTCGGCATCGTCCAGGGCGGCATGTTCGAACACCTGCGCGACGAATCGCTGGCCGGCCTCGAGGAAATCGATTTCCCCGGGATCGCCATCGGCGGGCTGTCGGTGGGCGAGCCGAAAGAGGACATGATGCGCATGCTGGCCCACGTCGGCCCGCGCCTGCCGGCCGCCAAGCCGCACTACCTGATGGGCGTGGGCACGCCGGAAGACCTGGTGGCCGGCGTGGCCAACGGAATCGACATGTTCGACTGCGTGATGCCGACCCGCAATGCCCGCAATGGCTGGCTGTTTACCCGCTTCGGCGACGTCAAGATCAAGAACGCGCGCTACAAGGACGACCAGTTGCCGCTCGACGAGACCTGCGACTGTTACGCCTGCCGCAACTTCTCGCGCGCCTACCTGCACCATTTGCACCGCTCCAAGGAAATTCTCGGGGCGCGCCTGAACACCATCCACAACCTGCATTATTACCTGCAGCTGATGCGCGAAATGCGCGCCGCCATCGACACCGGCCAGTTCCACGCCTTCCGCCTGCAGTTCAACGCGGCCCGTGCGCGCGGGGTGTAGCCGGGCGCCGGGCCGGAAGGCGTGTGATATTTTTAACAAGGCGCTTGCAAATGCGATTCCCGCTGCCAGATAGGCCGGGGGCAGGGATCCGCATGCGGAATTAGCGGGTGCCGCCTTGCCAGTGCTAGAATACAGCGCTGTTTTTTCAATCCTACAACTGGAGTCACTGTGTTCATTTCCAACGCTTATGCGCAAGCCCCTGCCGCCGCCGATCCCGGCCTGATGGGCAATCTGTCCACTTTCCTGCCGCTGGTCCTGATGTTCGTGGTCATGTACTTCCTGATGATCCGTCCCCAGCAAAAACGCGCCAAGGAGCAGCGCAACATGATGGAAGCACTGGGCAAGGGCGACGAAGTCATCACCGCGGGCGGCATGCTGGGCAAGGTAAGCAAGGTCACCGAGTCCTATATCACCCTGGAAATCGCCGCCAATACGGAAGTCGTGATCCAGAAGAACTCCGTCACCACCCTGCTGCCGAAAGGGACGCTCAAGTCCCTGTAAGCCTGACGGGCGGCCTGTGCCGCCCCTCTCAAAATTGAACGCTGGAACACTATGAACCGCTATCCCGTCTGGAAATACATCCTGATCGTCGTTGCCGTGTTGCTGGGCATTTTATACACGGCGCCTAACTATTTCGGCGAAACGCCCGCCCTGCAAGTTACCAGCGGCAAATCGACCGTCAAGGTCACCAGCGAGACCGCGGCCCAGGTCGAGACGGCGCTCAAGCAGGAAGGCATCGCATCCCAGGGCATCAGCCTGGACGGCACCGACCACAGCACCTCGGTGCGCGTGCGTTTCGCCTCGCCCGATGCCCAGTTCAAGGCCAAGCTGGCGCTGGAAAAGTACCTCAACCGCGACCCGACCGACCCGACCTATATCGTCACCGTCAACCTGATGAAGAACACGCCGGCATGGATGCAGACCCTGCATGCGCTGCCGATGAACCTCGGCCTCGACTTGCGCGGCGGTGTGCACTTCCTGATGCAGGTGGACGTCAACGCCGCGCTGGAAAAGCGCATGACGGGTATCCAGGCAGGCGCGCGCGCGCTGCTGCGCGACAAGAACGTGCGCCACGCCGGCATCGAGCGCGTGCGCGACAGTGTCATCATCAAGTTCCGCGATGCCGAAACGCGCGCCACGGCGCAGCAGGCGCTGGCCAAGCAGATGCCGGAACTGGCGTTCGCGCAAACGGCCGACGGGGCCGACCTGAAACTGGTCGCCACGCTCAAGCCTGACGCGCTCAAACAGACCATCGCCGACGGCGTCAAGCAGAACATCGCGACCCTGTCCAAGCGCGTCAACGAGCTGGGTGTGTCGGAACCGATCATCCAGCAGCAGGGCCCGGACCGCATCGTGGTGCAGTTGCCCGGCGTGCAGGACGTGGCGCGTGCCAAGAACATCATCGGCCGCACCGCCACCCTGGAAATCCGCATGGTCGACGAGTCGATCACCCCGGGTACCGAGCTGGCCGCATCGATTCCCTTCAATTCCGAACTTTTCACTTCCGGCAAGAACACGCCTGTGGTGCTGAGCAAGGACGTGGTCCTGACCGGCGACTATATCTCGAGCGCCGTGGCCAGTTTCGACCAGTACCAGCAGCCGGCCGTGAGCATCGACCTGAACGGCGATGGCGGGCGCAAGATGCGCGAAGCGACGCGCGAGCGCGTCGGCAAGAAGATGGCGATCGTGCTGTTTGAAAAAGGCAAGCCGGAAGTGCTGTCGGTCGCCACCATCCAAAGCGAGCTGGGCACGACGTTCCAGATCACCGGCATGGGCGCGGCGGAAAACTCGACCGAACTGGCGCTGCTGCTGCGCTCGGGCGCGCTGTTCGCACCGATGGAAGTGATCGAAGAGCGCGTGATCGGGCCGCAACTGGGCGCCGAAAACATCAGCAAGGGCCTGTACTCGACGGTCTACGGCTTCATTGCGATCGCGATCTTCATGATCATCTACTACCAGCTGTTCGGCTTTTTCAGCGTGCTGGCGCTGGCCTGCAACCTGCTGTTCCTGCTCGCCTTGCTGTCCATGCTGCAGGCGACGCTGACCCTGCCTGGCATCGCCGCCATCGCGCTCGCGCTCGGCATGGCGATCGATGCCAACGTGCTGATCAACGAGCGCATCCGGGAGGAATTGCGAGCGGGTAATACGCCGCAAGCATCGATCGCGGCCGGCTTCGACCGGGCCTGGGCCACCATCCTGGACTCGAACGTGACCACCCTGATCGTCGGCCTGGCGCTGCTGGTGTTCGGTTCCGGCCCGGTGCGCGGCTTTGCCGTGGTGCACTGCCTGGGCATCCTGACCTCGATGTTCTCGGCCGTGTTTGTCTCGCGCGGGGTGGTCAACCTGTGGTACGGACGCAAGAAGAAGCTGGGCAAGATTGCCATCGGCACCGTCTGGACCCCTGGCCTATCGGTCAAGAAATAATCGGCGCGGCGCCCGGCGATGCCGGGCGCGCCCATCACCTACACAGGATTCAAGATGGAATTTTTCCGCATCAAGAAAGATATTCCCTTCATGCGCCACGCGTTGATTTTCAACGTGATTTCGGCGCTGACCTTCGTGGCCGCCGTGTTCTTCCTGGTGACCAAGGGCCTGCACCTCTCGGTCGAGTTCAAGGGCGGCACCGTGATGGAACTGCGCTACGCGCATGCCGCGAACCAGGAAAACATTCGCGCCAGCCTGATGAAGCTCGGATACGAGCAGCCCGAAGTGACCAGCTTTGGCACCGCCCAGGACATCATGCTGCGCCTGCCGATCATCAAGGCCATCAGCGGCGCGAGCGGCTCGCAGGCCGTGTTCAATGCGCTGTGCGCGGCCGAGAAGGGCAGCTCGCGTCAAATCGACACCGTCACCGAAAAGGGCGAGCATATCGTCAAGACCGGCTGCTTCAACGCGGCAGGTACCGAAGTGCTGACGTTGCAGAAAGTCGAATTCGTCGGTCCGCAAGTGGGCGACGAGCTGGCGCAGAACGGCCTCAACGCGCTGGTGATGGTCATCATCGGCGTGATGATCTACCTGGCCATCCGCTTCGAATGGAAGTATGCGGTCGCCGCCATCGTGGCGAACCTGCACGACGTGATCATCATTCTCGGCTTCTTTGCCTTCTTCCAGTGGGAGTTCTCGCTGACGGTGCTGGCGGCGGTGCTTGCCGTGCTCGGTTACTCGGTCAACGAATCGGTGGTTATCTTCGACCGGATCCGGGAAAATTTCCGCAAGCAGCGCAAGGCGTCGGTGACCGAAGTGATCGACAACGCGATCACCAGCACCATCTCGCGTACCATCATCACCCACGGCTGCACCCAGATGATGGTGCTGTCGATGCTGTTCCTGGGCGGCGCGACGCTGCACTATTTCGCGGTGGCGCTGACCATCGGCATCCTGTTCGGTATTTACTCGTCGGTGTTCGTGGCGGCCGCGATTGCAATGTGGCTGGGCGTCAAGCGCGAAGACCTGATCAAGCCGGTCAAGGAGCGCGACGAAACGGACGGCGCCGTGGTCTGAGCGACGCCAGCGTCCGAAAAATGCCGTACAGCCTGGCTGTACGGCATTTTTTTTCCTTGTCCTACACGGCTGTCTTATTTGGGTGCTTGTGTGTGGTAACGCACGGAGCGGGGGGCGGCCGGGGAATATAGTGGGGCTGTCTCTTTCAGGACATCCCTAGTTTTGGACTTCGCCCGCTCTTCGGAGCGGGCATTTTTTTCCCGGTATTTACATGAGCGCGGCGGTGAGCGTACGCACTTCGTCGCTTGATTCCTGCAAAATGCCGGCCAGGGTGCCGTCGCCGGTCACGAAGTCAATGGTGGCGGCGGCCTGCCGGCTGGTCGCGCCGGCGCGCGCGTGCAGCGGCGAGGCGAGCGGCGCCAGGTCATTCGCCAGCAGCAAGGTGTCGCCCAGGGTCTCGGGCGGCAGGGCGCGCATGCCGGCCCACATCGCCTCGATGGCCTCCATCACGGGCGCCGGCACGCCGAGCTTTTGCAGCACGCCGCGTCCGATTTCCACTTCCCCGTATTCGATCCATTCCTCCGGGTCGCCGTCCAGCAGGCCGGGAAATTCGTGCGCGCGCGAGAGCATGTAGAAGCCGCCCACCTCGTGCACGATCCCGGCGAACAGCGCGGTTTCCGGGTCGAGATGGGTCACGCGGCGCGCAATCACCTGCGACAGTGCCGCCACATGGGCCGAATGCTGCCACAACTGATTGGCCTTGGCGCGCAGGGCAGGGTGGGTGATCGTGCTGTCGAGCTGGCGCACGATGACGGCAGCGGCCAGCGCATTGAGGGTACGAAAGCCGACGCGCTGGATCGCCGAGCGCACATTGGTGATTTCGCTGCCCGAGCGGTTATAGGCGACCGAGTTGGCGATGGCGACGGCGCGCGCCGCCAGCAGCGGCTCGGCCTGCACCAGGCGTCCCGCCGCGTCCACATGGCAGTCCGGATCGTTCAGCGCCTTCTGCAGTTTGAGGGTCGCATCGACGTTGGTCGGGAAGGTAAGCTCGCCGCGGCCCGCTTGAGCAGCAATGCTTTTGAAGGCTTCAAGTCTGTCCATTGAAAAATTATACTCCCAATCATCAGGCAAACTCCCTCAAAATGATTCCATAAAGCATTTTGTTGCTGGCCGGCACGGGCCGTTTCAGGGTTCGCTGAAGATCGCGTCGCAGCCATCCTGGGTCGCGTCGGTGTCTTGCAGCTCGTCGACCAGGCCGAGGTCGAACAGCTCCTCGACCGCATTCATGAAGCTGTTCAGCTTGGTGGCGCCGATCAGGCGATAGATCTCGCCGGCCTCGTTGCGCACGCCGATCAGCATCTTCTCCTGGCGCACTTCGTCAGGGCTGGCGACGTTGAGCAGCAGGTTGCCGATGATGTGCTTGTCGAACTTCGCGGGCTTTTTGCCTTCGAGCAGGGCGGTTTTCAATATTCTTCCTTTTTTTCTTGGGTTGGGGGTGGGGCAACCGGCCGCCGGCCGGTAATCTGGTGCTTGAGCTTGCTCAAGGTCTGGTCCATCGCATCGAAATCGTCCTCGCTATAGGACGCAAACAGTGTCTTGCCGTGCGCAACCACCTTCGGGAACACTTCCTGGAACAGATCCTCGCCGGAGGCGGTGAGCCGCACGAAAAAGGAGCGCTTGTCGCCTTCGCTGCGTTCGCGCAGCACCAGGCCCTTGTGCTCGAGGCGTTCGATCACGCCGGTCAGCGTGCCCTTGGTGATGAGGGTTTTCTCGCCCAGTTCCTTGTACGTCATGCCGGCCGTGTTGCCCAGCGTGGCGAGAATGTCGAACTGGGCATGGGTCAGCCCGCACTCGCGCACGGACTGGCCCGAGAAGCGTTCGAAGCCCTGCATGCACTCGGCCAGCAAGCGGACACTCTTTAAGTATCGTTCACCCATATGCCGTGATTATAGCTGCCTGCGGATTTTATGCCGGCGCCCGGGTTCGCCTTTTACGGCCGGGGCAGGTACCATGGCGGCCACTGCTTACTTTCCATCCCGGCTAGACATGACTCATCAGCTTCGCGGCATCCTGGCACTGCTCGTCGTTACCCTGGTCTGGGGAACGACGTTTCCCGCAATGAAAGAGCTGACCGCCTCCTTTTCGCCCGTCTGGATTGTGTTCCTGCGCTTCGCGCTGGCCGGCCTGCTGTTGCTGCCTTTCCTGTACCGCGCGCGCCGGGCCGACCTCGGGGCAGGCGTGACGCTTGGGCTATTGTTGTTCATATGCTACGTGTTCCAGGTCGAGGGGCTGGCGCTGACCAGCTCGAACCGCAACGCCTTCATCACCGGCCTGAACGTGCTGGTGGTGCCGCTGCTGGGCGTGCTGGCCGGACGCTGGCCTGAGCGCCGCATCGTCCTCGCACTGCTGCTGTCGGTGGCCGGCCTGGCCGCGCTGTGCTGGGATGGCGGCGCCTGGAGCCGGGGCGACTCGCTGGCGCTGATGGGCGCGTTCACGTTCGGCCTCTACATCAAGATGCTCGAACTGCACGCACGCAAGGCCGCGCGCCTGATGACGCTGACCGCAACCCAGATCATCACCGTCGCCCTGTGCGCGGCGCTGTGGCTGATGCTGCGCGAGTGGCCGCACGGCCAGGCCGAGGCGGTGGTCGAAGCGTACCGGAAAGCGATCGTGGCCGGAATCGGCCTGAACGTCTACAACTTCGCCTACCTTGGGGTGGTGGCCACGGCCGCCATCATCGCCCTGCAAAGCTGGGGCCAGAAGCGCAGCTCGGCCAATGAGGCGGCGGTGATTTACGCGTTCGAGCCGGCAGCCGCCGCTTTTTTCGCCTACTTCTGGCTGGGCGAGACGATGACGGGACGTGGCTGGATCGGCGCCCTGTTGTTGATCTCCGGTATGATAGTCAGTCAATGGAATTCCGAGCGCCGTCCCGCGGCGTCCCTCGCACCCGAGTAATGACGCCCTGATCCCGCCCGATGCCACTTGCTAAACTGTCCCGCCTGGCGCAGGAAAGGCCGCTGCGCGTGCTGCTCATCAACGCGGGCGAGCCCGACGCGCTGACCTGGTCCGGGCTGTACCAGCCGCTGCGCCTGGCCGCCAAGCTGCTCGGGCCCGAGCGCCTGCACGTGGACGTGCGCAGCCCCGACAAATTTGCCGCCGACGCCCAGCGCCACTGGCACCTGGTGCTGCTGGTGGCCGACCCGGCGCAAGCCGC
>JBAQKU010000361.1:0-4857 GCA_049301315.1 Telluria sp. | reverse complement strand
TGGTCGCGCCGCCGCCGGTTGTGGTCGCGCCGCCTGTCGTCGCGCCGGCTCCCGTTGACGTCCCACCCGTGGTCGGGCCAGCGCTGCCGCCAGCGCCGCTTGGCATCAATGTGCCGCCCGTCACGGTGCTCCCTCCTCCGGGCGCCGTGCCGCCAGTGTTCGTGATCCCGCCACCGGCACAGCCACCGCCGGACATCGTGATTGCGCCACCGGTCGAGCAGCCGCCGCCGGACATCTACGTGCCGCCGAACCGGCCGCACAAACAAGACCGCAACTAGGAAGATCGACGCCTCACTATGACGATTAACACAATGCGGTGTGTTCCGCACACACAGCCCCGGGCGCGCATCGCACCGCGTCCGGACAAGCGCAACGCGGTCGCCGCCATCGCCACCGGGCTGTGCCTTTATGCCCTGTTCCTTGCCCTGGATGCCCGTCCGGCGCATGCGGCGGGCGTTTCGGAGGAGCCAAAACGCGCCGACTTCAGGCAAGAGCAAGCGTCACCGGACGCGCTGCAAGTGGCGGACTGGGTCCTTAACTCGGGCAACAATCGCAACTTGTCGTTCATGATTGTCGACAAGAAGAACGCCAGGGTCTTTGTGTTTTATCCGAATGGGAAGTTGCGCGGGGCGGCTGCCGTGCTGCTTGGCGAGGCGGTCGGAGACGACTCCGTGCCCGGAATCGGCGAACGCAAGCTATCGAGCATCCGTCCCGAGGAACGCACAACGCCTGCAGGGCGTTTCGTCGCGGCTATCGACCGCAATATCCATGGAAAAGACATTCTGTGGGTCGATTACGCCGCCGCCATTTCCCTGCACCGCGTGGTGACGAACAATCCCAAAGAGCGCCGCGCCGAGCGCCTGGCGACGCCGACCTCGCTGGACAACCGCATTTCGTATGGGTGCATCAATGTGCCGGCCACGTTCTTCAACAAGATCGTGATGCCGGCATTCACGAAGACCAACGGCATCGTCTACGTGCTGCCCGAAACGCGCTCACTGCAACAGGTGTTTGCGGCATTGAGCGTCGCCGAACAGGCCCGCCTTGCGCGCTAGCCCAGGCGGCGCAGCACACCCCAATGCAGATGCGAACGGCTGCCGGGGTCGGCGAGAAAATCGCGCAGGACGGTTTCGAACAGCGCCAGGCGCCCGGCCTCGCGCGGCTGGCGCATCGCACGCGCCGCACCCAGGTGCTTCAGCACGAAATAATCGGCCAGCAAATCGCCCTGCGCCTCCATGTTGTAGTCGGCCAGCGTCTTGTCAGGCCCGAGTTCATAGCGGTACGCCAGGCCGATGCGCACGGCGCCGCGCAGTCTGACCGGGTAACCTAGCTGGTGCTGCCAGACGTGGACCATCTCATGGATGAACCAGTGCTGCGCATGCGCGTCGCCGCTGGAGAAATCATCGCGAAAACACGAGCGGTGGAAGTAGATGCTGCCATTGGGCGTCATCGCGCAGTTCCTGGGCTGGAGCCCAAGCGGCAGGTAGCGCCGGTTGTGGATACGGACCCTGGAATAATCGATGGCAGCGCCGAACAAGGCCGCCGTCATGGCGATTTCTCCTGCGCTGAGCGGGCGTGCGCGTCTCTTGTGCGGTGTCATTTTCATACATTTGGAACATAGCAGAAAATCGTGGCGGGCAGTCCAGCTTCGCCAGTCAGCCGAAGAGCCTGATTCCCGACCTCGATCACTCGGAAGATGCGTGCTACGATCAGCAACCACTGGCGTTCTATAACCATCACTAATAGTTCGAGCTGCTATCTGCCGCTGATCCGCTGATGAGCTTCGATTGCCAGTCGGGCGGCTTGATTGCTGCCATTCTGCGGCCCTGCAAGCGGCCCTTTAATTTTCCTTCGGTGCTGGCGCCGAAACGAAAGGTCGCGATGAAATCAGGCGTTTACAGCGGTAGCGACATGGCAGCCAAAGTCAAGTTCGACTCCGACAACATTGGACGCCTAACTAGCCAACGCCCTGACAGAAAATCGAAATCACGCGTTGTTCGTCGACGGCGTAGAGTAAATTAACAACACTGCAACCCCCATCGAAAACTTGAGGTAACCGTTCGCTTTCGACAATCTCCAACCTCCCGGGAACCGCCTTATACAAAAAAACGCCTTTGACGAGCCGCTTCTGGTTCGCGATTTCGCCAGCATAATATCGAACATATGAAGACAAGGGATACGCACCTCGGGGAAGAACCAAGTTCGCTTCGACGCTTGTTATTTGTTGCGATGTAGGCTTCCATGCGGAGGTCGGCGTAGCTTCCTGCCCCCCGGTTCCCTTAGCCCATGTCACGACGCCAAGCAGAATAATTATGCTTGCATATTGCGCTGCCAGACGAAATGCAACTCTTGAATAACAAATTTCGTTATTTTTCATAATAATTTTCCCGTTGCGGCAACTCATGATCTTGTCTAACAGCGTTCTCCGCCTCCATTGCTTGCTTCTCGCTAGGTGGCGTAGTACCTGCTTTGCCATCACCTTTGTCATAGCGCTGATGATGCGCGATGTCTTTGAGCTATCGGCCAAATCTTCAGTCTGGGTGTAGACGGGCCGCCACAGGGCACCGTGATAGGTGATGGTGCGCGCATTGCCAGTAATGGCCGCTTGTCGCCAGCAGTGCCCGGGAGCCAGGTCGTATTCATCTGTCCAGGATTCCACGCTTTTGCTCCTTGCCATCGCTGCGCGTCTTGAACGTGCCGTCGGTGTGGTACTTCATCGTCAGATCCAGGCGCCCGAAGCGGGTTACTGTTTCCAGCTTCGCGATGGTGGCGTTGTAGCCATTGAGGACCATCACCTTGTCGGTACTGTTCTCTTTTACCTTTCGAACTTTCCTCGTGGTCACCGGGCTCAATGTTGGCCCGCAAGGTCCCGCACCAAGCATGGGCCGCGAGACTGATCAACGACTAGTGTCAGCCGGTTCGGCTTGAACTCGTTCACGTCCCGCCCCTTGAATATCCAGTAGAGCCTGGCCCTCACTGCGCCATCAGCGTCAGCGGGATAGCTGTTTGTCATGATGTGCGCGACGCTGTTGACATACGGCTTTGAACTAAGTTGTTCAGACGCTAGCAGGAATAGACAGCCCAAGTCGGCTCTTCTGAGACGGGACTCTGACTTGATAAGTACGTCCCCATAAATAACAACTCCATCTATATTCAATTGCGCCGCGTCTCGAATGCTACGAACGACGACGCGCGCCTCTCCGCCGTCCCACTTCGCATAAATGCTCGGATCGTCAGACGCAGCGCATCCGCAACATAGCAAGGCACTTAAGATGCCGCCCAACCCCAATCTAGTGATCATTTCTGATCCTCCTCGCGCGACACTGCCTTGGAATCGTCCTTGACCTCTTTGATCCAGGAGTTCGGTTTCACGGTCGTCGCTGAGTTGGCAATCGTAATGCCGGCGCCAGAACTGTTGACGACGTTGACGGCAGCATCCGTACAGTTGTTGCTATAGAGATTGTAGTCCACCTTCCCAGAATTATGGTTGGCAGCGCTTTTTCTTGATTGCTGCCATTCTGCGGCCCGGCAAGCCCCTTCGATGCTGGCCCAGAAATGAAAGGTCTCGATCAAATCAGGCGTTCACAGCATTAGCCGACATGGTAGCCGAAGTCAACTTCCACTCGAAACGACATAGAGCCCTTGCCGGTCGCTTTCAATGAAATTACGTTACCAGCGGTGCAGCTACTTAAGCAACAAGTTCTGCATAGCTTAATTTCCCCGCCTGCTGATGCCGGTCAAGGATATTTTTGATGGCAGCGAAGTCTGCCGTCGGTGGCACGCCGATGGCCAACATTCGATACGGGCCGAACTCACCATACTCGATAACACAGCCACGGCCGCGAAGATCGTCCATGAGCTGACGGTCCATTTCCAGATTAAGAATTATGACTGAGAGTGCCTTATATGCAGAAATCTTCACACATCCATCAAAATGTAACCGGCCGTTAATATCCTTAGTCGCGGTCACGATGTCCCCATATGCAGTTTCTGGAATGAAAAATGGAGTGTTGACAATCTCAAATTGTCCATTTCCGCAGTCGCGAGCGTTGAGTCTTTCAACAGAAATTGGCGGATATCCATCCTCAACATCAAGCTCAAAATCGATTTTTTGAATTTTATTCATGACTTATTGATCGCTTTTAGTGTTGTTGCACTGAGCACACTTAGTTTCAATATTAGCCAGATCTTTGACCGTTGCGCCATCGCCTCCGTTCGATTTGGGAATGATATGGTCCCCTTCGGCTTGTTTCATATCTTTCGGTTCCCCTGATTTGCTCTGCTTCGGGTCTGTCATTTCAGCTTTACAGGTAGGACATATCGCCTTGCCGCCGTTCGCTAACTTGTTATCTTGAAGTGAAATTCTCTTTGCAGCTTGCGTATGATCCATGCCTGCTCTTGGCCCTCCCATTGAACCTTTTGGTCCACCTTTGACGGAGACGATAGCAAGAACTAACGCTTCCCCGTGTGCTGCATATACGGCTGCGATTACCCCGGGAACCGCATATAGACTATTGCCCGTTGATACCTGTTTATCTGCAAGATATTGCGCAGCTCTGTCGGCACGTTCCTGAGTCAGAAGCGGAAAGATCGGTTCGCGACCATCCGGATCGATGTACTTGTATGGACTATTGTTCGCGTACGCATACCGGTTGAAGCTGCCCCCCGTATTCGCATCGGTCGTCACCGGATCAATGCTCAACATCCTACCAGCGATCGGGTCGTAGTATCGCTGCTGCATGTAGACCAGCCCGGTGGCGAAATCGTTCACATGCCCGGTAAAGCCGATGGTCGGTTCTGCACCCATCGCGGTCAGCCCGTACGGCTCATAGCGAGTGCGACTGATCAGCGCAGCAT
>JBAQKU010000360.1:0-8642 GCA_049301315.1 Telluria sp. | reverse complement strand
CGCTGCACCTGCTGCCGCGCGCGCCGTCGGGCATGCTGCGCCAGCGTTTCGTGCGCCCGCGCCTGTGCGCCAGCCTGCTCAGCCGCAGCTTCAGCGCCTCCACCCATTGGTACAGCCCGATGGCCCTGTATCTGCACCAGCTCGGCACGCCTTCGGCACCCGATTAGCGCGCGTCGCAGCCGGCTCTCAAACTGGTCTTGAGGGTGACCACCGGCGTCAGCTTCGACTGGTTCGCGACATACACGGTCGCGGTGCCGGCCTGAAGCTGCTGGCGTCGGCGCTGGTGGGGAAGGGCATGCGATCCGCAAGCCCGAGAACCAGCGCGACCAGCGCGCCCGCACGGTGGCGTGGTTCGAGCGCTATCTCAAGCAGGGCTACAGTTCAGGGTACAGCACCACCTGCACGTAGTTCTGCATGTCGAAGTAGCGCCTGGCGGCGTTCTTCACGTCCTCCGGCGTGATCTGCGCCACCTGCTTTTCGTAGGTCAAAATGGAGGCCGGATCGAGCCCTTGCAGCAGCGCGGAATCGAGCCGGCTGGCCCAGTAGGCATTTTCGCGCAGCGATTTGCGGTGCCCTTCGAGCCAGCCCTGCCTGACCTTGGCCAGGTCCGCTTCATCCGGCCCGAACTGCTTCATGCGCTCGATTTCCGCGAACGTCGCCGCGATCACCTGGTCCACCTTGGCGGGGCCGGTCGGCAGCGACACGTCGATCGCGTAATTCCCGTACGGGATCTTGTTGAGGCCACCGTTCATGCCGCCGCCGTAGATCAGCGCAAGCTTTTCGCGCAGGACCTCGGTGATGCGCAGGTTCATCACGTCGAGCAGGGCGTAGAAACGCATCTGCTCCGCTTCCGAGAAGGCGGCCTTGCCGCTGAAGTTGAGCGCGACCTGGCTCTTGGCCTCGGACCCGCTGCGCACCTCTTTCTTGACCACGCCGCCGACCGGGCGCACGCCTGCGTCGCGGAAGGCGACGGAAATTTCGGGCGTGGGCAGGCTGGCAAGATAGGTCGCGATCAGCGGCTTGATGCGATCGACGTCGAAGCTGCCCACGAAGATGAAGGTCAGCCCGCGTGCGCTCGAAAACCGTTCCTTGTAGATGGAAACGATGCGGTCCAGGTTGAGCTTCGAGAAGTCTTCCGGACGCGGCACGCGCGGCACGCGCGGGTGGTTGTTGTAAAGCGTTGCAATCAAGGCATCGCGGAACACCGATTCGGGCTGCGCCATCAGGTTGCGCGCCGTCTCGACCTGCTTGCCGATATAGGACTTGTACAAATCCTCGTCGCGCCGCACGTTCGAGAACTGAAGGTGAACCAGTTGCAGCATGGTCTCGACGTCGGTGCTGCCGGCATTGCCGCTCACGTTGTCGGTGAAGTTGCCCAGTCCGGTGCGCACGACGGCCGCTTTGCCGGCCAGGATTTTCTGCAGGTCCAGCGGCGAGTAGTCTTTCACCCCCATGGTCGCCACGATCGAATTGGCATAGCGCGCGTTGAGGCTGTCCTCTTCCTGGAACAGCATCTGGCCGCCGAAGCGGCTGGCGCTCATGATGACCTGGTCGTTGCTGAAATCGGTCGGCTTGAGAACGGCCTTCACGCCGTTCGAGAGCGTCAGCGTGGTCAGGCCAAGCGCCTTGTCGTGCGATTCCGAGACGATCGTGCCGGACGTGGGCGGGTGCTCCATCAGGCGCGCCGCCACCGCCTTGTCGTCGTATGCGCTCAGCTTGGCCTGTTCGGCGGCGCTGATCGACGCCAGCAATTGCGCGCCGGACGGGGCCGGCGAGCCGGCCTTGCTCGAGCCCATGTACACCACCAGCTTGGCCGAGTCGGCCGGAATCGTGGCGCCTGCGTAGCGGTTGATCTCGTCGAGCGAAATCCCGGGCAGCAGTTCGCGCACGTACTCGTACTCGTTCGCGATGCCGGGGATGCTTTCCTGTTCCAGGAAGTTGCGCAGGTACTCGCTCGCATAGCTGGCCGAATCGGTCTTGTCGCGCTCGTTGTAGGCGCGCTCGTAATTGCGCATCATGCCCTTCTTGCCGCGCTCGAGTTCCGGCGCGCTGAAGCCGAAGCGGCGCGCGCGCTCGTTCTCCTGCACCAGCGCGTCGATGGCGGGGCTGGCGCCACCCCGGCCGAGCGCGGCAAACGAGGTGTACGATGTGTAGCGGCTGTTGAGCCGGTTGGGGCCGCTGCTGGCGCTCATGAACGGCGGGCTGCTCTGTTGCGCCAGTGCCTGCATGCGCTGGTTCAGCATGCCGGCGAACAGGCCCTCGACCAATTTTTCGCGGTAGCCGGCGAAGTCGCCCTTGTGCTCGATTTCGCGCAGGGGGTAGCGGATCAGGACCGCATTGCTGCTCGCCTCCTTGTCGGTGACGATCAGCGCCTCGGTGTCGGCGCGCACCGGGATGCGGGCGTACTCGCGCGCACGCGGCGAGGCCGGGTTCTTCAGGTTCCCGAAATGGCGCTCGATCATCTTCCTGGCGGCCGCCGGGTCGATGTCGCCGACCGCCACCACCGCCATCAGGTCGGGCCGGTACCAGTCCTTGTAAAAGCGCTTGAGGGCGTCGTGCTTGAACGTCTTCAGGATCGGCTCCTGGCCGATCGGCAGGCGCTGCGCGTACTTCGAGCCGTTGAACATCTTGGGCAGCAGAACCTTGTTCATGCGGTCGGACGCGCCCTTGCCGAGGCGTAGTTCCTCCAGCACGATGCCGCGTTCCTGGTCGATGTCGGCCGCGTCCAGGGTCAGTCCCTGGGCCCAGTCGCGCAGCACCAGGAAGCCCTTGTCGATGTTTTCCTTGCGGTTGGTCGGGATAGGAAGGATGTAGACCGTCTCGTCGAAGCTGGTGTAGGCATTCAGGTCGGCGCCGAAGCGCACCCCGATCGACTGCAGGTACGAGATCAGCTCGTGCTTCTTGAAATTGGCCGAACCGTTAAACGCCATGTGCTCGGTGAAGTGCGCAAGGCCCTGCTGGTCTTCGTCCTCCAGGATCGATCCGGCTTTGACCGCCAGGCGCAGCTCGAGCTTCTTTTCGGGTTTGCCGTTTTGCTGGATATAGTAGGTCAGGCCATTGGCCAGCTTCCCGACGGTCACTTGCGGACCCACCGGCAGCGGGTCGTCGAGCTTGATGGCCGCGTGCACGGCCAGCGAGGCCGCGAGCAGGACGGCTGCGACCCAGGCGGATCTGATGAAACGTTTCGTCATTGGTGTGCTTCAGATAAGTGCGGGGGAGGAGCGCGTCTTGCGCAGAATGGATGAGCCATTCTACTCCTTCGGCTCGCTTGCGAGGTGCCCGCCTGGGCCTGCCGCGCCAGTGCAGGGATGGAACACCCATGCGCGGTGAATTTGTGGCTTTTTGACAAAGTCGGCTTGCCGATAGGGATATTGTCCGCCCCGGCTTGCCTGCGGCAGCGGCCTTTAGGAAGGACCGGGCTTGAAGCGAGTTGAAACGCGGTAAAATAGAGGATTGCGCTCCATCATCCAAGTTTCAGAGGAACACCGTATGTCCATCTCCAGCACCCAGGAAATCGTTGCCGAACTGCGCGCAGGGCGCATGGTCATCCTGGTCGACGAAGAAGATCGCGAGAACGAGGGCGACCTGGTGCTTGCCGCCGATTTCGTGACGCCCGAAGCGATCAATTTCATGGTCAAGCATGCACGCGGCCTGGTATGCCTGACGCTGACCGAAGAGCGCTGCGCGCAGCTCGACCTGCCGATGATGACCGCCCGTAACGGCACCTCCTTCGGCACCAACTTCACGGTATCGATCGAAGCGGCCGAGGGCGTGACGACCGGTATCTCGGCGGCGGACCGCGCCAAGACCATCCAGGTCGCGGTGGCGAAGAACGCGACCCCGAACGACATCGTCCAGCCCGGTCACATCTTCCCGCTCAAGGCCCAGAAGGGCGGCGTGCTGATGCGTGCGGGGCACACCGAAGCCGGCTGCGACCTGACCGAGATGGCAGGGCTGACTCCCGCTTCCGTCATCTGCGAGATCATGAAGGACGACGGCAGCATGGCGCGCCTGCCGGACCTGCTTGAATTTGCCAAGGAACACAAGCTCAAGATCGGCACCATTGCCGACCTGATCCATTACCGCAGCGCCCACGAATGCCTGGTCGAGCGCGTCGCCGAGCGGCCGCTGAGCACGGTGTTCGGCGAGTTCCGCCTGATCGCCTTCCGCGACAAGCCAAGCGGTTCGGCGCACCTTGCCATGGTTCACGGCACGCTCGCGCCCGAGCTCGAATCGCTGGTGCGGGTGCATCAGCCGGTGTCGATCCTCGATCTGCTGGAAAGCCGCGTCAGCACGCACTCCTGGACCATGGCCTCGTCCATGCAGGCGATCCAGGCGTCCGAGCGCGGCGCCATCGTGCTGCTCAATTGCGGCGAGACGGCCGACGAGCTGTTTTCCCAGTTCGACGCGCTCGACAAGCCTGAAACGCGGCCGCAGGCGCGCGCCGCCAGCATGGACTTGCGCAGCTACGGCATCGGCGCCCAGATCCTCAAGGACCTCGGCGTGGGCAAGATGCAGCTGCTGGCCAGCCCGCGCAAGATGCCATCGATGACCGGTTTCGATCTCGAAGTGACCGGATATCTCGCCAAGCCTGGCGCCTGAAGCGTACTATTCAACTACCAAACAAACAAGCAGAGAGACCATCATGACAGTAGGAACTTATGAAAGCAATTTGAACGGTGCCGGCCTTCGCATCGGCATCGTCCAGGCCCGCTTCAACGCCGACGTGGGCCACGGGCTGCTGTCGTCCTGCCTGGCCGAGCTCAAGCACCTGGGCGTGGCCGATGAAGACGTGCTGCACGTGACCGTGCCAGGCGCGCTGGAAATTGCGCTGGCGCTGCAGAAGATGGCGGAAACCGAACAATTCGACGCGCTGATCGCGCTCGGCGCCGTGATCCGCGGCGAGACCTATCATTTCGAGCTGGTATCGAACGAATGCGGCGCCGGCATCACGCGCGTCGGCCTCGACTACGGCATGCCGATCGCCAACGCCGTGCTCACCACGGAAAATGACGAGCAGGCCGAAGTGCGCATGGCAGAGAAGGGCGCCGATTCGGCCCGCGTCGCCGTGGAAATGGGGAACCTGCTGATCGCGCTGGAAGAACTGCAAGCGGACGAAGAGTAAGCAAACGCACTGAAGAACGGGTAAGCAACCATGACAGAAAAGAACCTCCACGCCAACCCGAGCAAGAACCGCACGCCGCGTCACCGCGCGCGCGAGTTTGCCTTGCAGGGTTTGTACCAATGGCTGCTCAACAACGAAGAGGCGAGCACCGTGGTTAACAACATCCGCGCCGCGCACGGTTTCGAGAAGTGCGATGCCGACCACTTTGCCGTGCTGCTCTATGGCGCGATCAAGGATTCGGTGGCGCTGCGCGAAGCGTTCGCTCCCCTGATCGACCGCGGCGTTGCCGAATTGTCGCCGATCGAGCACGCGGTATTGCTGATCGGCGCGTACGAGCTGAAGAACAACCTCGATATTCCCTACCGGGTCGTCATCAACGAGGCGGTCGAGCTGACCAAGTCGTTCGGCGGCATCGACGGGCACAAGTACGTCAATGGCGTGCTCGACAAGCTCGCCCCGGTGCTGCGCGCCGAGGAAGTGGCCGCCGATTCGCGCCGCTAGGCATCGCCGCCTGAAAAAAAGCCGCTGCGTCCATGACGCAGCGGCTTTTTTTTGGTTCCTCACGGATCAGCGGAAATAAAAAAGCCACCCCTTCGGATGGCTTTTTCTCGGGTGTGCCGCTGCATCAAAGGCCGGCGATCTGCTCGCCGGGGTTTGCCGCCGGCGCTTCCTTGGCCGCCACGGTCGCCGGCGGCGGACGCAGCGCCGGGGTGAAGGTCGGAACCTTCTTGCCGGTTGCGACCTGCTTGAGGCGGTGGTACTCGGCCAGCACGCGCGAGCCGTAGCCGGAATCGGTTTCGAAAGCGGCCGCGCCGACATAGGTCTTCAGGCCGGCTTCGACCGAGCCTCCGCGTTTCACGTAGTCCTTGAGGATCAGCGCGCCGACACGGATATTGGCGACCGGATTGAGCGCAGCCTTCACGCCACCCATTTCCTGGAATTTCTCATGGTGCAGCTTGGACATCACCTGCATCAGGCCCTGGGCGCCGACCGGGCTTTCGGCGAAGGGATTGAGGCCCGATTCGATCGCCATCACAGCCAGGATCAGCAGCGGATCGATCTTGATTTCGGTGGCGGTCAGGTAGGCGGTCGACACCAGCATGTTGGCAGCGTCGCCGGCCACGCGATAACGCTTGGACAGCCAGGAGGTGACGAATTTCTGCTGCTTCTGACTGCCGAGCAGCGCGCGTTCTTCCTTCGTTAGCGGAGCAGGGGCGGCTTCGACCGCCGGTGCGGCCGGTGCAGGCGATGCTTCCATCAGGGCCGACAGGGCCGGCGCCTCGATTTGTACTTGAACCTGTTCCTGGGTAAGGAACAGGGACAACTGCCTGGCCAGGTCGGGACGTGCATACAGCACGGCGATGACTGCGACCGCGGACAGGCCGAAAACTGTCAAGGTGTGTTGCGCTGTGGTCATCAGACCACGTGCCGTTTTGGTCACGGAAGTCCACGTGACTGGCTGGCGGGCCATGCTGTGGGCGAGCTTTGCTGTCGCCCCGTTGAAACGATTTATCATCGAATTCCCCTTTGTCGCGGCAAAAGCTCTCCCAGCATCGCACCTATGGGCGCAACGGAATCACGAATGCCGTGCATCAGAAATATCGTCTATCGTCGCTGCTGCGTACGATTAACGCCGTCATTGCTCGCTTCAGCTGGCTGTTCCCTTAGGTATTAGGCCAGTGGCAAAACAACTTTTTCGGGGGATAAGGCAGACGCCTATTGAAAACACTCCTTAAAATGTCATTGGGGCCCCGACCCCGTGAATGTATGAGACAGGCTAAAATCTGGTCTACGGACGCGCTCGCTCATCAAGTAGGGCAAATTGTAGAAGCTGGTTTATATCAAGTCAATCCTAGCACGCGACTTCTTTATTACTTTTAAGTCTTACTTTTTATGCGGCATCGCAGCAAATTCCAATGGAATCAACTACTTGGCATGGCTAATTGATTAACCCTCTTCACACGAAAAAAAGAATTAAAAACCGATGAAATATTCAGATTTGCGAGATTTTATTTCTCAGTTGCAAGAGTTGGGCGAACTTAAGCGCATCTCGCTGCCCGTTTCGCCGTATTTGGAGATGACCGAGATCTGCGACCGTACCCTGCGCGCGCAGGGGCCCGCGCTGCTGTTCGAGCAGCCGGCCGGGCACGCCATGCCGGTGCTGGGCAACCTGTTCGGCACGCCGCGCCGGGTCGCGCTCGGGATGGGCGTCCAGGACGTGTCCGAGCTGCGCAAGATCGGGCACGTGCTCGCGCGCCTGAAGGAACCCGAGCCGCCCAAGGGCTTCAAGGACATCATGGGGCTAGGCTCGCTCGTGAAGGCGGTATGGGACATGTCGCCCAAGGAAGTGCGCGGCGCGCCGTGCCAGCAGATCGTCTGGGAAGGCAAGGACGTGGACCTGGCGCGCCTGCCGATCCAGCACTGCTGGCCGGGCGACATCGCCCCGCTCATCACCTGGGGCCTGGTGGTGACCAAGGGGCCGCACAAGAAACGCCAGAACCTGGGGATCTACCGCCAGCAGGTGCTGGGGCCGAACAAGGTGATCATGCGCTGGCTGGCGCAGCGCGGCGGCGCGCTCGATTTCCGCGAGCACGCGCTCGCCAACAAGGGCCAGCCGTACCCGGTGGCGGTGGCGCTGGGGGCCGACCCGGCCACCATGCTGGGCGCGGTCACCCCGGTGCCGGACAGCCTGTCCGAATACCAGTTTGCCGGGCTGCTGCGCGGCAGCCGAACCGAGCTGGTGAAGGCGGTCGGCAGCGAACTGCGCGTGCCCGCCTCGGCCGAGATCGTGCTGGAAGGGCATATCTACGCCGACGCCGGCCATCCGTCCGGCTACGAGCACGCGCTCGAAGGCCCGTACGGCGACCATACCGGCTATTACAACGAGCAGGACAGCTTCCCGGTATTCACGATCGACCGCATCACGATGCGGCGCGACCCGATCTATCACTCCACGTATACAGGCAAGCCGCCGGACGAGCCGGCCGTGCTCGGGGTGGCGCTCAACGAAGTGTTCATCCCGCTGCTGCAAAAGCAGTTCAGCGAGATCATCGATTTCTACCTGCCGCCGGAAGGATGCAGCTACCGCATGGCGGTGGTGCAGATGAAGAAGCAGTATCCCGGACACGCCAAGCGCGTGATGTTCGGCGTGTGGAGCTTCCTGCGCCAGTTCATGTATACCAAGTTCATCGTGGTGGTCGACGAAGACGTCGATATCCGCGACTGGAAAGAGGTGATCTGGGCGATCACGACGCGGGTCGACCCCGGGCGCGACACGCTGCTGGTTGAAAACACCCCGATCGACTACCTCGACTTCGCCTCGCCGGTTAGCGGGCTGGGCAGCAAGATGGGGATCGACGCGACCAACAAGTGGCCGGGCGAGACCAGCCGCGAATGGGGCACGCCGATCGCCATGACGCCCGAAGTGAAGAGCCGGGTCGACCTGATCTGGCAACAGCTGGGTATATAAGCGCCGCAAAATCGGGGACAGACCCCGATTTCCAAAAAACGCAAAATC
>JBAQKU010000359.1:0-1973 GCA_049301315.1 Telluria sp. | reverse complement strand
CCATGAGCCTGTCCCCCGCCCTTGTGGCCGAACTCGAGGAGCGCCTGCGCCAAAGCCGCACCGACGTGCTGCGCGCCATCCGCAACCGCCTGCATCAGGGCGACGACCCCGCTGTGCGCACGCTGGTCAACAACCTCGAAACAGCGCAGGACCTGGCCGCGGCCGACCTGCTCAACGACACCGAGATCGCGCTGCTTGGCAATGAACTGGTGGCGCTGCGCGAAATCGACGCCGCCTTGAAGCGGCTGGGGCAAGGCCTGGCCGGGGTATGCAGCCGGTGCGGCGAGCCGATTGCCGAAGCGCGCCTGCGGGCCAACCCGGCCGCCGACACCTGCCTTGGCTGCCAGCAGCAGATCGAGCATCGCCAGCCGCTCGGGCACGGGCCTCCGACCTTGTAGAGGCTGTCGCAAAACGTCAAACGGGCTTTGACGAAGACGAAAAATCCGTCGTTCCCGCGCAAGCGGGAACCCAATTTCGCCGCGTCACAGCAGCTAAATGGGGTTCCCGCCTCCGCGGGAAGTCGGTTTCGCCAATGGCGAAGACGACGTAGGTGGCCTTAACTTAGCGGCATTAGGGTCTGGCCCCATTTAATTCTCGGACCGACGTCCGCGTCGCAGATACGATACATATATAAGAAAATCGGTACTCACATGGCACTTTTGCAGATTTCAGAACCCGGCATGTCGACCGCGCCGCACCAGCACCGGCTGGCCGTCGGCATCGACCTTGGCACCACCAATTCGCTGGTGGCAACCGTACGCAGCGGCATCCCCGAGGTGCTCAGCGACGAGGACGGCCGCGCGCTGCTGCCGTCGGTCGTGCGCTACCTGGCCAACGGCAACGCGCACATCGGCCACAAGGCGCAGGCGCACCGCACCACCGACCCGAAAAACACCATCGTCTCGGTCAAGCGCTTCATGGGGCGCGCCCTGGCCGACATCGCGTACGCGGAAAACCTGCCCTACGATTTCCACGATGGCGGCCGCGAAGGCGGTCACGGCATGGTGCAGCTCAAGACGGTCGCCGGCGTCAAGAGCCCGGTTGAAATCTCGGCCCAGATCCTGGCCACGCTGCGCCAGCGCGCCGAGGATTCGCTGGGCGACGAACTGGTGGGCGCGGTCATCACGGTGCCGGCCTACTTCGACGACGCCCAGCGCCAGGCCACCAAGGACGCGGCCCAGCTGGCCGGCCTGAACGTGCTGCGCCTGCTGAGCGAGCCGACCGCGGCCGCCATCGCCTACGGGCTCGACCACGGCTCCGAAGGCGTCTACGCGGTCTACGACCTGGGCGGCGGCACCTTCGACATCTCGATTTTGAAACTGTCCAAGGGCGTGTTCGAAGTGCTCGCCACCGGCGGCGACTCCGCGCTCGGCGGCGACGACTTCGATCAGCGCCTGTACTGCTGGATCTGCGAGCAGGCCAGGCTCGCGCCGCTCTCGCACGAAGACACCGCCACGCTGATGGTCAAGGCGCGCCAGGCCAAGGAACTGCTCTCGTCGAACCCGGAAACGGTGATCGACGCGATTCTCAATTCGGGCGAGGTGGTGCATGTGAAGATCAGCGCGGAGACCTTCGCCGAGATCACCAGGACCCTGGTCAACAAGACCATGGCCGCGATCAAGAAGGCGATGCGCGACGCCGGCGTGTCGGTCGAAGACGTGGACGGCGTAGTCATGGTGGGCGGGGCGACGCGCATGCCGAGCGTGCGGCGCGCGGTGTCCGAGTTCTTCAAGACCATTCCGCACGCGAACATCGACCCGGACAAGGTGGTTGCGCTGGGCGCGGCCATCCAGGCCAACCTGCTGGCCGGTAACCGCGCCGCCGGCGACGACTGGCTGCTGCTCGACGTGATCCCGCTCTCGCTCGGCATCGAGACCATGGGCGGGCTGGTCGAAAAAATCATCCCGCGCAATTCCACCATTCCGTGCGCGCGCGCGCAGGAGTTCACCACCTTCAAGGACGGCCAGACCGCG
>JBAQKU010000358.1:0-3746 GCA_049301315.1 Telluria sp. | reverse complement strand
ATGTTGATCGGCTTCGTCAGATAGCGCGCGAAGCCGAGCGCGATGCCGCGCGCCACGTCGCGCGGCATCGCGGTGGCGGTCAGGGCGATGTCCGGGATATGCGCGGTGCGCGGATCGCTGCGCAATTCCTTGAACGCGTCGGCGCCGCTCACGCAGGGCAGGTTCAGGTCCAGCAGGATCAGGTCGGGCAGGTGCGCTTTCGCCATCTCGATGCCGAGGTGGCCATCGGGCGCCGTCAGCAGGCGCAGGTCGGAGCGAAAGCGCACGATTTCCTCGATCAGCTTCAGGTTGGCCGGATTGTCCTCGACGTACAGCAAGGTGTGCGCGCCATGCGGCAGCGGCGTCGCGTCCGGCAGGGCCGGCGCAGGCCGCGACTCGAACGCAGATCCGACCGGATCGGTCGCCTTCAGCTCGACCCAGAACACGGTGCCCATCCCGACGCTGCTGGACACGCCGATCGTGCCGCCCATCAGTTCGACCAGGCGCTTGGTGACGACCAGGCCGATGCCGGTCCCCTCCTCGCTCCCGTTCTCCTGGCCCAGGCGGTTAAATGGCTCGAACAGCTTCGCGAGCTGGTCCGGGCGCAGCCCCGGCCCGGTATCCTGGACCGACAGGCGCACGCGGTCGGGTCCGATCATGCTGCAGTCGAACACCACCGAGCCCATCTCGCGGTTGTACTTGACCGCGTTCGAGAGCAGGTTCAGCAGCACCTGCTTGAGGCGCGTGCGGTCGGCCAGCACCACGCCTGCGCAGTGGCCCGGGAAGCGCACCCGGATCCGGCGCGGCTGCGCCATCGGCTCGACCATGCTTTGGCATTCGGCCAGTATCTCGGCCAGCCCGACCGGCTCCATCGACAGCATCACCGTTCCCGATTCGACCTTGGCCAGGTCGAGGATCTCGTTGATCAGGGTGAGCAGGTGGCGCCCGGACTTGAGGATGTGGCCGGCAAATTCCTTCTTCTGCACCAGCGTGGAAGGCAGCGATTCGGAGGTCAGTATCTGGGCAAAGCCCAGGATTGCGTTGAGCGGCGTGCGCAGCTCGTGGCTCATGGCCGACAGGAACGACGATTTGGCCTGGTTCGCGTTCTCGGCCGCTTCCTTGGCCACTGCGAGTTCGGCGTTGGTGGTCTCGAGCTGCACGGTGCGTTCATGCACGCGCACCTCGAGCTGCTCGTTCAGGCGCATCACCTCCTGCTGGGCGCGGGCGCGCTGCTCGGCCTCGTGCGCGAGTTCGCGGTTCGACCTTTCCAGCGCGCCGGTGCGCTGCTCGATCTCGGTAAGCATCGCATTGAACGAGTCGACCAGTTCTGCCGCCTCGTCGTCGCTGGTGCGCGGTGCGCGGCGCGAATAGTCGCGCGTGGTCACCACCTCGCGCGCGATCGCGGTGATGGCGAAGATCGGCGCCGTGATGATGCGGTCCAGGCGCCGCATCAGCAGGAACGCAATGAGCATCGCCAGCAGCGTCACGGCGAGCGCGATGGCGAGGTAATCGATGGTGCGCGAGACCAGGTCGTAGTCGGCGCGCAGATACACGGTGCCGAGGAACTCGCCGTTTTCGACGATGCGCCGGTACAGCAACAGGTGCTTGCCCTGCACCCGCATCTGCTCGGCCTGCGGCTGCGGCGGGAAGCTGCGCACCTCGCCCGGGGCCAGGTAGGACGCGAACAGCGTGCCCTGCGCGTTGTAGATGGCGCCCGCCCTGACCGAGGGGCGGATGCGCAGCGAAGCGAGGTTCTCGCTGGCCAGCTGGGCGTCGTCGAAGGTGAGCGCGGCCGATGTCATGTGGCCCAGCAGTTCGGCCTGGGTCGACATGTCGCCAAGCAGCGCGCGGTGGTAGTTGCGCAAGTCGTAGGCGATCACGGTGCCGATCGACACCAGCAGCGCCGCCAGCGTGGTGAGCATGACCACCGCCACCAGCTTCTGGCGGATCGAGCGCAGGCGCCCGATCGTCATGAGGCCTCCTGCTGGACTTTGCGGGCTGCCGCCAGCATGCGCGCGCTGATGCGCAGGCGGCCGCTCGTTACCGGGCGCAGTGCGACCTCGAAGCGCAGCTTGTCGTCGACCAGCACCAGGTTGACCATGCTGCCCAGCAGGTGCGCCTCGTCGGAATCGGAGACCGTCAGCAGCGAGCGGCCGCGCGCGGCGCCCAGCAATTCGGCCATCGCGCCCCTGTCCATCGAGCCGACGAACAGGACGTGCAGGCCGGCCAGCGTGTCGCCGCGCCGCACCTTGCGCACCGTGACCAGGTGCCCGTTGACGGGGCGTTCGCCCACCATCTGCTCGAGCTGCTCGGCCAGCGCGTCGTTGCCGGCCACGCCGATCTGGAGCGCACTGTCGGGCCGTGCGAAGCTGCCTTCGGGCCACTCGACGAAGCCGGCGAATTTGTACAGGTAGGCCGCCTTGACCTGGCGCTCGACCGGGTTCGCCTGCGCGTACGCGGGAGCGTTCCAGGTGAGCAGGCACGCCAAAAGCGCGCAGGCGGCGCGCAGCAGGAACGGGGCGCGCATCAGAACCGCCATGACAGCCGCGCCAGCACGCTGCGCCCGAACGCGCTGCGCGCCGGCTCTGCGCCGAACTCGGCATGGCGCGAGCCGAGCAGGTTCTGCGCCAGCAGCGACAGTTCCAGCCCGGGACGGATGGACCAGCCCAGCCGCAGGTCGAGCGCCTCGTAGGCGGGCACCGCGGGTTTGGGCAGGCGCCCGACATGGCGCAAGCTCAGGTCCAGTTCGAGCGCGTCGGACAGGTCGTGCGAGACGCGCAGCAGGGCCCAGTGGCGCGGATCGTTGTTGCCGACCCCGATCGCGCCGCTGACGTCGCCGCTGCCCGGCTCGGTGCGCAGCGCCAGGTGCTGCACCGTCACGCCGCCCGTGATGCGCAAGTCGGAATTGACGTCCCAGCGCGTGGAAAACTCGGCTCCGCGGGTGGCGCCGAAGGCGCGGTTCATGAACACCAGGCTGGTGCCGGCCTGGTTCGGCTCCAGCGTGCGCAGGCGCTCATACTGGCTGTAATAGAGCTTGAGCGAATACGACAGCGCAGACAGCGGCCGGGCGCGCAAGCCCAGTTGCGCCACCCTGGCCACTTCCGAATCGAAATCGGGGCCTCCCGCGACGCCGTAGCGCGGCACCCCGGCCACCAACGGCGGATTGGCGGGCGAATAAAAATCGCGGTCGATGCGCGAGGGCACGCGCACCGCGCGCGCCAGCGAGGCCCATACCAGATGGTCGGGCGCGACCTGCCATGCCAGGCTCAGGCTCGGCAGATATTCAAGCCCGGTGTAGCTGTTGCGCTCGGCCTTGAGGCCGGCGGTCAGGCGCAGCGCGGGGGTCAGGCTGATCTGGTCCTGCGCGAACACATTGGTCCAGGCCAGGTCGCGCGCGCCAGGCAGGAAGGCGAACTTGTTGTCGTTGTCGACCCGGTCGTAGGCGATCCGATGGCCGCCGCCCCAGATCAGTTGCTGGCTGGCCGACAGGTTCAGCGTGTGCTGCAGCTCCAGGTCGAGCGTGTTGATGTGTTCGACGAAGGCGTTCGGCTGGTCGCGCGTGGTGTGGTCGACATAGGCCTGCAGGCGCAGCGCGGAGCCGCCTGCCAGGGTGCGCTCGAGGCGCGCCAGCAGGTTGGCGCCGTCGATGGCGATGTCGCGCGTGCCCGCCTGGTGCAGCCTGCCCTGGTAGGCGTCGCCCTGCAGCGTCATTGCCGCGCCGGCCGCATCGGCGTCGATCCGGAACCCGACCTGGCGGCGCTGCCAGC
>JBAQKU010000357.1:0-1975 GCA_049301315.1 Telluria sp. | reverse complement strand
GCCTCGACCCCGTCCAGTTCAGGCATGTTCAGGTCCATCAGGATCAGGTCGGGGCGCTGCTCGGCGCACATGCGCACCGCTTCGAGCCCGGTGCGCGCGATCCACACCACCTGGTGTTCGCGCCGGCTGGCGATGACGCGCCGCAGCGCTTCGGCGGCCATCGCCACGTCGTTTGCGATGGCGATCCTCATGCCGCGGCCTCCCCGATCAGGTCGAACACGGCGTCGAGCAGGGTCTCGTCGTGGAAGCTGCCCTTGGTCAGGTAGTAGTCGGCGCCGGCCGTCATGCCGCGCGCGCGGTCCTCGGGCCGGTCCTTGTACGACACGATCATCACCGGCAGCTGGTGCAGGTGGATGTCCTTCTTGATCAGGCCGACCAGCTCGATGCCGTCCATGCGCGGCATGTCGACGTCGGTGATCACCAGGTCGTAGTCGCCGCTGCGCACCACGTTCCAGCCGTCGATGCCGTCGATCGCGATGTCGACCTGGTAGCCGCGCCCGTGCAGCAGCTTGCGTTCCATCTCGCGCACGGTGAGCGAATCGTCCACCACCAGGATGCGCTTGAGCTTGCGGCTGGCCTGTTGGTCCGCCTGCGCCAGCTGGTGCAGGTCGCCCTCGTGCAGCAGCTTGTCGATCGACAGCAGCAGGTCGGGCACGTCCAGGATCAGGACCGGCGCGCCGTCGTCGAGCAGGGCGGCGGCCGAGATGTCGCGCATCTTGCCGAAGATCGGATCGATCGCCTGCACCGCCAGGCTTTGCTCGCCGCGGATGGCATCGACCACCAGAGCGTAGCGGCGCAGGCCGGAACCGATCACCAGCACCGCCAGTTCGTCCGTGCCGGCCTGCATCTGCCCCAGTTCGAGCACTTGCGCAGCCGAAACCAGGCCCAGGTGTTCGCCGCCGAAATCGAAGAACTGCTTGCTCTCGAGCGTGTGGATGGCGTCCTGCCCCAGCCTGAGCACGCGCTCGACCTTCACGATCGGGATCGCGTACGCTTCGCCCTGCACCTCGACCACCAGCGCGCGCACGATCGACTGGGTCAGCGGCAGCGTGATCGAGGTGCGGAAACCGGCTCCCGCTTCCGATTCGATGCGCACCGTGCCGTTTTGCGCGCGGATCGTCTCGTGCACGATGTCGAGGCCCACGCCGCGTCCGGAAATCTGGTTGGCGCTGTCCTTCAGGCTGAAGGCGGGCAGGAACAGGAACTCGAGCAGTTCCGCGCGCGAGAGCGCGGCGGCCATGGCCGGCACCGCCATGTTGCGGGCGACGACGTTGTGGCGGATCCGTTCGACGTCGACGCCGGCGCCGTCGTCGCTGATCTCGATGCTGAACATGCCGGCGCGGTGCCTGGCCTCGAGGTGGATGGCGCCGATGGCCGGTTTGCCGGCCAGGCTGCGCTGGGCCGGGGTTTCGATGCCATGGTCGAGCGCGTTGCGCAGCATGTGGTTGAGCGGGCTCTCGATGCGGGCCAGGATGTCGCGGTCGACCAGCGTGTCTTCGCCGCTGATGTGCAGCTGCGCCTGCTTGCCCAGACTGCGCGCGAGGTCGCGCACCATGCGCGGGAAGGCCTGGATGCCGTCGCGGAAAGGGCGCATGCGCAGCGCCAGCACTTCGTCGACCATCGCTTTCGAGCCGCCCAGCAGGCGCCGTTCGTAGGCCTCGATGTCGGCCATGTGTTCGAGCATGAACTGCTTGAGCGGATGGCTCTTGTGCAGCGCGGTCATCGATTTTTCGATCAGGGCCGGGTCGGCGCCGCTGCGCACCAGCGCTTCATGCAGCTGTTCCATGGCCTGGATCAGGCTGCCCTGGTTGCGCTTGAAGCGCTGCAGCGACTGGACGAACGGATGCATCTGGTGCGCGTTGATGCGCGCTTCGCTGGCCAGCGCCAGCAGGCGGTCGAAGTTTTGCGCGCCCGCCTTGGCCGGCGCGGACACGCCCTGGCGCAGCTGCGTGCTTTCCTCGACAAGGACCGGCGG
>JBAQKU010000356.1:0-6343 GCA_049301315.1 Telluria sp. | reverse complement strand
GAATTCGTCGTTCCCGCGCAGGCGGGAACCCCATTTCGTAGCACACCAATGTAGCCGGCATCAATGGCATGCACAAAAAATGGGGTTCCCGCCTCCGCGGGAACGACGTGGGGCGCGGGAAGTCGGTTTCGCCAATGGCGGAAACGACGTAACCAAACACTGAACAAATAAAAACTCGATGCAACATACCAATATTCCAGTGATCACCATCGACGGTCCGACCGCTTCCGGCAAGGGCACCGTCGCCCACAAGGTTGCCGACCGGCTCGGTTTCCACTACCTCGACTCGGGCGCCCTGTACCGCCTGACGGCGCTCATGGCGCAGCGCCGCAACACCGAGCTGCACGACGAGCACGCCCTGGCCAAGCTGGCCGAGCACCTGCCGGCCAGCTTCTCGGGCGGCGAAATCCTGCTTGCCAACGAAAACGTGACGCAGGCCATCCGCGCCGAGGAAGTTGGTACTTTGGCATCGAAAATCGCCGCATTGCCTTCCGTCCGGCAAGCCCTGTACGCCTTGCAGCTGGGCTTTCGCAAGGCGCCTGGCCTGGTGGCCGACGGGCGCGACATGGGGACCGTCATTTTCCCCCATGCACCACTTAAGGTGTACCTGACCGCGAGCGTGCAGGCGCGCGCGCAGCGCAGATATAAGCAATTGATTGACAAGGGGTTTTCTGCTAATATGGAAGACCTACTGTCCGATTTGCAGGCGCGCGACGACCGCGATACCCAACGCGCGATCGCCCCGCTGGTTCCGGCAGAAGATGCCCGTATCCTCGATACTTCCAACATGACGGCCGATGAGGCCATCGAGGAAGTGCTGAAATGGTATGCGCACCTGAAGAACTGAGGCTGCTTGCGTCATCGCAGTTTCAAAGGGTGCCTGCTCCGGCCTGTTGCCGGCGCAGGCCTTGTTTAACCTAACCCAGTTTAAGTCGCATGGTGCGATCTCTGCTGGCTAACTCGTGTAAATCCTATGTCTACAGCAACAACAGAAGCAACCGGTATGGAAAGTTTTGCAGCGCTCTTCGAGGAATCGTTGTCGCGTCAAGATATGCGCTCCGGCGAGGTTATTTCCGCTGAAGTCGTGCGCCTCGACCACAATTTCGTGATCGTCAACGCCGGCCTCAAATCCGAAGCTTTCATCCCCATCGAAGAATTCAAGAATGACCAAGGCGAACTGGAAGTCCAGGTAGGCGACTTCGTTTCCGTGGCCATCGAGTCGCTCGAAAACGGTTTCGGCGACACCATCCTGTCGCGCGACAAGGCTAAGCGCCTGGCGTCGTGGCTGGCTCTGGAAAAAGCAATGGAATCGGGCGAGATCGTCATCGGTACCGTCAATGGCAAGGTCAAGGGCGGCCTGACCGTTCTGACCAACGGCATCCGCGCGTTCCTGCCAGGTTCCCTGGTAGACACCCGTCCTGTCAAGGACACCACCCCGTTCGAAGGCAAGACCCTGGAATTCAAGGTCATCAAGCTCGACCGCAAGCGCAACAACGTCGTCCTGTCCCGCCGCGCGGTGATCGAAGCGTCGATGGGCGAAGAGCGCCAGAAGCTGATGGAAACCCTGAAAGAAGGCACCGTCGTGACCGGCGTGGTCAAGAACATCACCGACTACGGCGCGTTCGTGGACCTGGGCGGCATCGACGGCCTGCTGCACATCACCGACCTGGCATGGCGTCGTGTGCGTCACCCATCGGAAGTGCTGACCGTTGGCCAGGAAATCACCGCCAAGGTCCTGAAGTACGATCAGGAGAAGAACCGTGTTTCGCTGGGCGTGAAGCAGCTGGGCGACGATCCTTGGACCGGTCTGTCCCGTCGTTACCCGCAAGGCACCCGTCTGTTCGGTAAAGTAACGAACCTGACCGACTACGGCGCGTTCGTTGAAGTCGAGCAGGGCATCGAAGGCCTGGTCCACGTTTCCGAAATGGACTGGACCAACAAGAACGTCGCACCAAACAAGGTTGTCCAGCTGGGCGACGAAGTTGAAGTGATGGTTCTGGAAATCGACGAAGAGCGTCGCCGTATTTCGCTGGGCATGAAGCAGTGCAAGGCGAATCCATGGGATGACTTCGGCGTGACCCACAAGAAGGGCGACAAAGTGCGCGGCGCGATCAAGTCGATCACCGACTTCGGCGTGTTCATCGGCCTGGCCGGCAACATCGACGGCCTGGTTCACCTGTCCGACCTGTCCTGGACCGAAACCGGCGAAGAAGCTGTGCGCCGTTTCAAGAAAGGCGACGAACTGGAAGCCATCGTCCTGGCCATCGACGTCGAGCGCGAGCGCGTCTCCCTGGGTGTCAAGCAACTCGAAGGCGACCCATTCAACAACTTCGCTGCAATGAACGACAAAGGCTCCCTGGTAACGGGTACGGTCAAGTCGGTCGAGCCTAAGGGCGCTGTCATCCAGCTGTCCGAAGAAGTCGAAGGCTATCTGCGTGCTTCCGAAATCTCGCGCGACCGCGTTGAAGATGCCGGTACCCACCTGAAAGTCGGCGATTCGGTCGAGGCGCTGGTGATCAACATCGATCGCAAGGCTCGCAGCATCCAGCTGTCGATCAAGGCGAAAGACAATGTCGAAACCCAGGAAGCAATGCAGAAGATGGCATCTTCCGCCGACAGCAACGCGGCATCGGGCACCACCAGCCTGGGCGCGCTGTTGAAAGCCAAGTTCGATAACAAGAACTAAATCGTCGAAAGCGGCAGATGACGAAGTCCGAGTTGATTAACCGCCTGGCTGAGCGCTATTCTCAGCTGGTGGCCAAGGATGCGGAGTACGCTGTCAAGACCATCCTCGATGCAATGACCAACGCCCTGGCGACCGGTCAGCGTATCGAGATCCGTGGTTTCGGCAGCTTTGCCCTGAACAGCCGGCCACCGCGTATCGGACGCAATCCGAAGTCCGGCGAGAAAGTGATGGTGCCCGAAAAACGGGTACCGCATTTCAAGCCTGGCAAGCAGTTGCGCGAGCGGGTAGATGCGATGGTTGGGCAACCGATCATCGAAGACTGAGTCGTCTGGCGTGTCGGGTATGCCAGGCCTGCCCGGTCGTTCGAACCAGAAGACGGCGTCCTTGGATGCCGTTTTTTTTCGTCAGAACCGCCCGCGGCGCGCGCACGAATGGCATATTCTTGAACCTGGCTCGTCGTAACCGTTATCATATGTGTCACTTGGTATTTTGAAATCTCTCAATGGGACCTGAGATGAAACTTGTCTCCACGATCGTCGGACTTCTCCTGTTCATCCTGTTTTTCGGCTTCGCGCTGAAGAACACGCAGGAAGTCGACCTGCATTTCTTCCTCAACTATGAATTGCGCGGCCCCCTGGTGCTGATGCTGCTGGCGTTCTTCGTCGCCGGCGCCGCCCTCGGCATCCTGGCTGTCACGCCCACCGTGTTCCGGCACCGGCGCGAAACCTCGAAACACCGCGACACGATCCAGGCGCTGCAAAGCGTGGCCCGTACCGCCAGCGCCCCGCCGCAGCCCGACAGCGTGAACACGCAGCAGTAATTGCACTCTCCATCACACCAACAAAAAGAATCGCATGGACTTTGAACTCTGGTGGTTGCTTGGCATCCCCGTCTTTTTTGGCCTGGGCTGGATCGCAGCCCGGGTCGACATCAAACAGCTCGTGTCCGAGTCGCGCAGCCTGCCGCGCGGCTATTTCAAGGGCCTCAATTTCCTCCTCAACGAACAGCCCGACAAGGCGATCGACGCTTTCATCGAGATCGTCAAGCTCGACCCCGAAACGGCCGACATGCACTTCGCGCTGGGTAACCTGTTTCGCCGCCGCGGCGAGATCGAGCGCGCCATCAGGGTGCACCAGAACCTGCTCTCGCGGCCCGACCTGCCGGCCGAACAGCAGATGCAGGCGCAGCACGAACTGGGCATGGACTACCTGAAGGCCGGCCTGCTCGACCGCGCCGAAGAGACCTTCAACGCCCTGGTCGACACGCCGTACGGGGTGCAGGCGCGGCGCGCGCTGCTCGAAATCTACCAGCGCGAAAAGGAATGGCCGCGCGCGATCGAAGCGGCGCTCGGGCTTCAGGAATCGGGCGCCGGCGGACGCCAGAAAGAGATCTCGCAGTTCTATTGCGAACTGGCGCAGGACGCCCTGGTGCACATGCATCCGGACGACGCCGTTCCCTTGCTCGAAAAAGCGCTGCAGGCCGACCGCAAGAACGTGCGCGCCACCTTGCTGAGCGGCGACGCGCAACTGGCGCACGGCGACATCGAAGGCGCGCTCGTGACGTGGCGCCGGGTGGAACAGCAAAGCGTGCCGCACGTGGCGCTGGTCGCGCAGCGCCTGATGGACGGCTACCGCAAGGTAGGGCGCGCCCAGGAAGGCGTCAACCTGCTACGCTCCTACCTGGCCGAGGCGTCCTCGATCGACTTGATCGAAGTCGTGTTCAAGGCCGTGATCGAACTCGATGGCGTGGAAGCGGCCAAGCAGCTGGTGCTGGACGAACTGCGCCGCAATCCGACCCTGCTCGGCCTCGATAAACTGCTCGAAGCACGCCTGATGGATGCTCCGGCCAATATTTGGGAAGAGCTGTCGATGGTGAAGAACCTGGTGCACGGATACACCCAGAAACTGGCGCGTTATCAGTGCAGCCATTGCGGCTTCAAGGCACGCCAGTTCTACTGGCAGTGTCCCGGCTGCAGCGGCTGGGAAACCTACCCGCCGCGACGTACGGAAGAACTTAATGTGATGAACTGAGCGAGCGCGCCGGTGGCCGAGCCGTTCGCCCGTTAACCGCGAAAGAACAACATGAAGATAACCATAATCGGCACCGGCTATGTCGGCCTCGTCACCGGCGCATGCCTGGCGGAGCAGGGCAACGACGTGTTTTGTCTCGACCTCGACGAGAAAAAAATCGCCATGCTTAACGATGGCGGCATCCCCATCCACGAACCGGGCCTGGAAGAAGTCGTCGCGCGCAACCGCGCCGCCGGCCGCCTGATTTTCTCGACCGACATCGCAGCCGGCGTCGCGCACGGCGAGCTGCAGTTCATCGCGGTCGGCACGCCGCCCGACGAAGACGGCTCGGCCGACCTGCAATACGTGCTCGCCGCCGCGCGCAACATCGGCAAGCACATGACCGGTTTCAAGGTCATCGTCGACAAATCTACCGTGCCGGTCGGCACCGCGGACCGCGTGAGCGCGGCAATGGCCGAGGAAATCGCCGCGCGCGGCTGCGACGCCAGCTTTTCGGTTGTCTCCAATCCCGAATTCCTCAAGGAAGGCGCAGCGGTCGAGGACTTCATGCGTCCGGACCGCATCGTGATCGGCCACGCCTCGAACGAAGCGGGCGAGCGTGCGCGCGGCCTGATGAAAAAGCTGTACGCGCCGTTCAACCGCCACCACGAGCGCACCCACTGGATGGACGTGCGCTCGGCCGAATTCACCAAGTACGCCGCCAACGCCATGCTGGCGACCCGCATTTCGTTCATGAACGAGCTGGCCAACCTGGCCGACCAGGTCGGGGTCGACATCGAAGCGGTGCGTCACGGGATCGGCTCGGACCCGCGCATCGGACACGGCTTCCTGTACGCCGGCGCCGGCTACGGCGGCTCGTGCTTTCCGAAAGACGTGCAGGCGCTCGAGCGCACCGCGCGCCAGTACGACCAGGACCTGTTGATCCTGCGCGCGGTCGAAGCGGTCAACGACAAGCAGAAACAGGTACTCGGACGCAAGGTGGCGACCCGCTTCGGCAACGACCTGGCCGGCAAGCACTTCGCGCTCTGGGGACTTGCCTTCAAACCGAACACCGACGACATGCGCGAAGCACCCGCGCGCGTGCTGTTGCGCGACCTGATCGAGCGCGGCGCGAGCGTGGCCGTGTTCGACCCGGTCGCGATGAACGAAGCGAAGCGCGTGCTGGCGCTCGACTTCAATGGCGAGCAGTTCGGCAAGATCAGCTTCGCAAGCAGCCCGATGGCGGCCCTGGACGGCGCCGAAGCGCTCGTCATCGTGACCGAATGGAAGGCCTTCCGCAGCCCCGACTTCGAACAGATCAAGGCACGCCTGAAGCACCCGGTCATCTTCGACGGACGCAACCTGTTCCAACCTGAACTGATGGCCGAACACGGCATCGAATATCACGGAATCGGACGCTCCGTCCTGACACGCGCATGAATCAAAACAACATCAGCCGCCTCTTGAGCGCAGACAGCAATCCCCTCATGGCAGCGCCGGTGCTGGGCACCGTGCGCATTCTCGTGGTGGGCGACGTCATGCTCGATCGTTACTGGTTCGGCGACGTCAGCCGGATTTCGCCGGAAGCGCCGGTGCCGGTGGTGCGCATCGAACGGCGCGAAGAGCGCCTGGGCGGCGCCGCCAACGT
>JBAQKU010000355.1:0-6033 GCA_049301315.1 Telluria sp. | reverse complement strand
GACCAGGCAGCGCGCGGTTACCTCGGTCTGGCGGCCGCAGGGGCCGGTCAGCGTGGCGCTCCAGTGCTGCGCGTGGCGCTGCGGCGCACCGCACAGGGTGCGCGTCAGCACGGTCGCGCCGTGCTCGCGCGCATCGATCGCGTTCAGCACCACCAGGCGCGCATCGTCGACCCACCCGTCCGAATAGGCGAAGCCGCGCGTATAGGCGCCTTTGAGCGGCGCGCCGGCCCGATGCCGGCGCAGGTCAAGTCCTTGCGAGCCGGGCAAGAATTCGCGCCGCGCCAGCCTGTCGTACAGGAACAGGCCGCAGCGGATCATCCACGCCGGGCGCTGTCTGGCGTCATGCGGCATCACGAAGCGCAGCGGGCGCATGATGTGGGGCGCGCTGCGCAGCAGGATCTCGCGCTCGGCCAGCGCCTTGCGCACCAGGCCGAAGGCGTAATACTCGAGGTAGCGCAGCCCGCCGTGGATCAATTTGCTCGATGCCGACGAGGTATGCGAGGCCAGGTCGTCCTTCTCGCACAGGAGCACGGACAAGCCGCGCCCGGCGGCGTCGCGCGCGATGCCCGCGCCATTGATGCCGCCGCCAACGACCAGCACGTCGCACTCGATCCGCTCTTGCATTTCGCCCATCTGGCCCTCTCCCTTGTGCGCGGCACCGGCGCCGCGCTGTCCAATTGTGTACCAAACGCCAATCGCGCTCCGATTTTCGCACCGTTTCGGCCCCTGCCCGCCCTGTAAATCGACAAGAGTCGTCGAATGTTGATCCTGGTTCAGTCTATTTGAGCGGCAATATGTCGTATCGGCCAAGATCAATCTTGCGGTATGCCTGGCACGCAATGTGTAAGATAGGGGAACGACGACCAATCCCCCACCGCCATGCTCACCACGTCCTACGTTTCCACTTTTTCCGGCAACCGTTTCTATCCGCTCGAGCCGCGCATCGACCGCGTCGCGATCGAGGACATCGCGCACGGCCTGGCCTACCAGTGCCGCTTCAATGGACAGACCTGCGAGTTCTATTCGGTTGCCCAGCACAGCCTGGTGGTGTCGGCGCTGGTGCCGCCGCCCCTGCGCCTGGCCGCGCTGCTGCACGACGCGGCCGAGGCGTATCTTGGCGACATGGTCAAGCCGCTCAAGGTGCTGCTGCCCGAATTCGGCGTCATCGAAGAGAAAGTGAGCGCGATCATCGCTGACACCTTCGGGCTCGACTTTTCCGACTATGGCCCGATCAAGCGCGCCGACCTGATCGCGCTGGCCACCGAGAAGCGTGACCTGATGCCACACTCGGTGGAACGCTGGGCCTATCTCGATGGCATCGCGGTGCTGCCCGATACCATCGTTCCGATGAGTCCGGGGGCCGCCAAACACGCCTTCCTGGACGAGTTCGAGCGACTCAGCGCGGCGGCCGCACGCATGTCCGCGGCGGGCTAAGTCGAGGATTTTTCAGGCTTTTTCCCGATATCCACAAAGTATGTGGATAAGCCTGTGGATAAGCCGCGCCTGACCGGCGCCGCGCCCGTATTGGTGCGGGTTTCAACAAAATGCACAATCCGAAGGCAAAAATTAAGTTCAATAAAATCAACCAGTTGGGTAAACATCATGGGATGTTTTCCGATAATGCAATAGGCATATTCCTACAACCTTGCAAGGCGGGGGATAGGTTGTGAAAAGCTGCACGGTGCGCTGAAAAACACCTTTGACAAACGGCGCCGGCTGACATAGTGTGGACCCATGCCAGCCACCGTTTCCGCCGGCGCCCCCGAAGCCGACCTGATCATTGAAGAGGACAATCCCTCGGGCCTGTCCAATGGCGCCGCGCGCGACGACATGCCGCCCTGGCGCATCCTGATTGTCGACGACGACGTCGACGTCCACGTGGTCACCAAGTTCGCACTGAGCAACGCCGGCTTCCAGGGCCGGCGCCTGAGCTTCCTGCATGCCTACAGCAGCCAGGAGGCGCTCGAGATCCTGCGCAAGACGCCCGATATCGCGTTGGTGCTGCTTGACGTGATCATGGAAACGCACGATGCGGGCCTGCGCCTGACGCGCCAGATCCGCGAAGAACTGCACAATGAGCTGGTGCGCATCGTGTTGCGCACCGGGCAGCCGGGCCAGGCGCTCGAGCACAGCATCATCGTCGACTACGACATCAACGATTTCTGGTGCAAGGCCGACCTGACCACCCGCAAATTGTTTACCACCGTGATAGCGTCGCTGCGCGCGTACGCGGTGCTGGCCAGGGCGGCCAGCGCGCGCGAGGCGCTCAATGCCGAACTGGCCAAGGCAAGACAGGTGCAGGCCGCGGCAAACAAGCATGCGCTGGTGCTCACGCTGGACGCGCACGGGCGCATCGTGGAGGCCAACGAGCGGTTTTGCGAATTGTTCAAGGTTGGCCGCGAGCCGCTGATCGGGCACGACCTGCGGGAGCTGCATGCGCGCTTCGAGCAGGTGCCGGCCGACCGGATCGTCGCCGCACTGGCACGCGACGGCATCTGGGCCGGCGATATCCAGACCAGCGCGCACGACGGCACGCCGCTCGCCTTGCGCTGTACGGTGCTCGCTTTCAAGCATGCGGACGGGATCGCGTACCAGTACGTCGCGCTTGCCACGCCGATTGACGCGGGCCGATAACCGGCAGCATGGCGTCAACCTCACTTCCACGCATTGCGGGCGCGCTCGCGCACCATCATCCTCACGCTGTCGGGCACCGGCTTCTTGCTCCTGGCCGTATCGGCATCGATCCACACGCACTGCTCGAAGTGCTTGAGCATCGCCGGCCCGATGAAGCGGGTGCGCGCCGCATACACATGGCGGTCGCCCATCTGCGCCTGCTGCTTGATGAAGAAGCGGTTCGGCACCACCAGGTGCAGGTGCTCCTTGGCGCGCGTCATCGCCACGTATAGCAGGCGCCGCTCCTCCTCGATATCGGCCGCATTCCCGGTGCTCATGTCGGACGGGATGCAGCCGTCGACCACGTTAAGCACATGCACCGATTTCCACTCCTGTCCCTTGGAAGAATGGATGGTCGACAGGATCAGGTAGTCCTCGTCGAGCAGCGGCGGGCCGGCCCGGTCGCTGGTCGCTTCCGGCGGATCGAGCGTGATCTCGGCCAGGAAGCTCTCGCGCGTGGCGTAGCCGCCGGCCAGTTGCGCCAGCTGCGCCACGTCGGCGGCGCGCACCTGGGCGTCGTCGTGCATGCGTTCCAGGTGCGGCAGGTACCAGTTCTTGACCAGTTCGATGTCGGCCGGCCAGCGCAGGCCGGGCGCGCGCAGCGCGCGGTACAGCGTGGCGAACTGCCGCCAGTCGCCGTCGCTCCTGGCGGGCGCGGCGAACTGTTCCACCGCGAGCACCGCTTCGGCCGCTTCGCCGACCGCGTCCAGCAGGCGCGTCGCGCTGGCCGGGCCGATGCCCGGAATGAGCTGCGCCACCCGGAACCCCGCCATGCGCCCGCTCGGGTTCTGCGCGAAACGCAGCACCGCCAGCACGTCCTTGATGTGCGACGCCTCCAAAAATTTCAGGCCGCCGAACTTGACGAAGGGGACGTTGCGGCGCATCAGTTCGAGTTCGAGCGCGGCGCTGTGGCTGGCGGCGCGAAACAGCACCGCCTGCGACGTCAGGGCGATGCCGGCCTCGCGCTGTTCGAGAATGCGGTTGCAGACCCAGCGCGCCTGCTCGGCTTCGTCGGGAATGAGCACCAGTTGCGGCTTGGCGCTCGATGCCTTGTCGGTCCACAAGGTCTTGGCGTGGCGCTCGAGCGCCCCGGCGATCACGGCGTTCGACGCGTCCAGGATCGGCTGGGTCGAACGGTAATTGCGATCGAGCGTGAGCAGCTGCGCCGGCTGCGCGGCGCTGCCGAACTGCTTGGGAAAGTCGAGGATGTTGCGCACCGTCGCGCCGCGAAACGAGTAGATCGACTGGGCGTCGTCGCCCACCACCATCAGGCCCTGCCCGTCCGGTTTCATGCCCAGCAAGATCGCCGCCTGCAGCCGGTTGGTGTCCTGGTATTCGTCGACCAGCACGTAATCGAACAGGCCGCCCACTTCCGGCCCCAGTTCCTGGTCGGCCACCATCTCGGCCCAGAACAGCAGCAGGTCGTCGTAATCGAGCACGTTCTGCTGCTGCTTGGCCTCGACGTAGGCGCCGAACAGGGTCTTGAGTTCGGCCTCCCATTCGCTGCACCAGGGAAAGGTGCTTTGCAGCACCAGCGGGAGCGGCTCCTGGCTGTTGACCACCCGCGAATAGATCGACAGGCAGGTGCCCTTGAGCGGAAAGCGCTTCTGGGTCTGGGTCAGGCCGATCTCGTGGCGCACCAGGCCCATCAGGTCTTCGGAATCGCCCCTGTCGTGGATCGTGAACGATTCGTCAAGCCCGATGCGGCCCGCATACTCGCGCAGCAGGCGCGCCCCGATGCTGTGGAAGGTCCCGGCCCATGGCAGCCTGGTCGGCGCCTGGGTGCTGCGCAGTCCCAGCACGCGCTGCAGCACGCTGCCGGCGCGCTGCGTCATGTCATTGGCGGCGCGGCGCGAAAACGTGAGCAGCAAGATGCGTTGCGGATCGGCCCCGCTCATGATCAGGCGCGCGACCCGGTGCGCCAGCGTGTTGGTCTTGCCGGAACCGGCGCCGGCGACGACCAGCAGCGGACGGTTGAGGCCGCCCGGAGCGCCGATATCGTGTTCGACGGCGGCGCGCTGGGCCGCATTGAGGCTGGCGAAGGGGTCGTCGGAAGCGGTCGTTTCGGGTACGGCGGACATGGCGGGCAATCAAACAGGAAATTCTTACTACTGTACATTTATCCAGTTATCGAAGGCAAGACAATTTCCTGGCGCGGCGGCAAAATTATGTGGCGCAGGCGTTGCCGGACATGCCGAAAGGCGCGCTTCCGGCTGGCCGGAAATAGCTAAGTGGCCGATTATTAAGGACTTTTTCAGATATCCACAATCGCTGTGCATAACTTTGTGGATAAGACCCCCTTGACACCCGGGGAGCCAGCACGCATGCGGCCTTCAACAAAATGCCCGTTCCAGAGGCAGAAATAAACACCAATGAAATCAAGCACTTGCAAAGTCAATAGGCAGGGATCCAAAAAAATATTAGGAAATTTCCTAAAGGATTTTTTTGTGAATAACCCGCTGCGCGCGGGCTCCCGAAATCGCTCGAAATCGATGACTAAATAATAATTTTTCCGCAGGCGCGAGGGCGCCGCGCGCCATGCGTTGGCGTCTTGATCAGGCGTGAAAAAGCTAGTGGGAGTTCGACGAGCGGCGTCGTTGCGGCTCGAGCAGGACGCGCGCGATGACGTTGGCGTCGATGTCATGGGCCTTGAGGTATTCGAGCGCGGACATGGTGTTGTGGCTTTCCTGCACGGAAATACCATGGTCGACGATGTCGCGCCGCACCAGGTCGCGCCGTTCGTAATGAGGTTCGGCGAGCGCCAGGTCGCCTGTACTTGCCAGCCTGTATGGATTCATCGCGGCTCCTTACTCCATTGGAAAGTGGAAGATCTTCCTGCCTAGGGAGTATCCGACAA
Organism: Telluria sp.; assembly: GCA_049301315.1. Lineage (GTDB taxonomy): Bacteria > Pseudomonadota > Gammaproteobacteria > Burkholderiales > Burkholderiaceae_D > JBAQKU01. The sequence continues at coordinate 503 of JBAQKU010000355.1, read as the reverse complement.
TAAATTTCAAAGTCAATGTCAGCTTCCCATCGAACCTGCAAATATTTTCGGCAGTCTCTGCCGCACCCCCTGCGTCGCGCCGATGCCGCCAAGTGCGCGCCCCGGCGCGGCGCGTGCGCCTAGAATGGGTCCCTTCACTGCCAGCCATACCCGGAGGACATCATGAGCAGCCCGAGCGAACCACCCCTTCATCCCGGCGACGAAGCGGCGCCCGGCACGCCTGGCGCAGCCGAAGGCATTTGCGACAAATGTAGCGGAACGGGCAAGCTTGCCGACGGCAGCGAATGCCCGGAATGCGGCGGCACCGGGCGCGTCATGCGCGGCATCGGCGGCGGCTAGGAGCCTGTCTGACTGAGGGAGCCGAAGCGAAAAAATGGCTGGGCGAGGCCAGATTTTGACGGTTTCGCAGTGCCAATGGCGCGCTATTGGCCGAGAAAACGGCGAAATATGGACCGGCCAGGCATTTTTGCAGCCGGCGATCCTAAGTCCGACAGGCTCCTAGC
>JBAQKU010000354.1:0-4758 GCA_049301315.1 Telluria sp. | reverse complement strand
CGCCGGCGTCAGGCTGTCGACGTCGTGCATGAAGTTGTCGATCTGCGCGCGCTCCACTTGTGCAACGTACATGTCGGCCAGCAGGGCGCTCAGTTGGGCGCTCGTTTCGAAGCGCGGCGGGTATTGCCCCTTGACGTAGGCCTTGGCCGATTCGAGCGTGGGCGCGTCGATCCCTTTGTCCCACAGGCGCCGGTAGGTCTTGAGCGCTAGCTCGAGCGCGGGCTCGGTCTTGGGCAGCGCCGTGAAGCTCGAGATGGCGAAGGTGCCGGTCTGCGAGAGCGTGGCAAACTCGCTGCGCGCGCCGTAGGTCAGCCCGGAATTGACGCGCAGTTCGTCGTTGAGCCATGAGGTGAAGCGCCCGCCGACGATGGTGTTGAGCACTTGTAGCGGCACGTAGTCGGCATCGTTGCGGGCAATCCCGGCGCCGCCGATCAGGAAGGTGGTCTCGGTCGCGTCGGGCTTGTTGACCAGCCATACGCGCGCCTTGTCGGCGCGTACCTTGCCGTTTTGCTGGGCCGCGGGCGCGGCGCCGCTCGCGCTCCAGCTGCCGAACAGCGCTTCGATCTGCCGGCGCATCTCGGCGCCCTTGAAGTCGCCCACCACGATGATGGCGCTGTTGTCCGGACGGTAGTAGCGCTGGTGGAAGGCCTTGACGTCCTGCTGCGTCAGCGCGCCCACGCTGGCGACGGTGCCGCCGGCCGGGATCGCGTACGCGCCGGGGCCGAACAGCATGCCGCGGTAGTAGTTCTGCACCACGTTGCGCGGGCTTTCCTTGGCTTGCTTGAGGCCGTTCACCTTGCGGCTGCGCAGCTTGTCGAGTTCGGCCGCGTCAAAGCTCGGCCGGCGCACCATCTCGGCGAACAGGGGCAGCAGGACGGCCGTGTCCTCGCGCGCGAAGTCGGCCGCCAGCGCAGATTGCTCGGCGCCGCTGCGGGCGGCCAGCTGCGCACCGCGAAAGTCGAAGGCCTGGTCGATCGCGGCCTTGTCGTGCGCGGCGCTGCCGAGCAGGATTGCGTCGCTGGTCAGGTTGGCCAGCCCGGCCTGCGCGGCGTCGTTCACCGAGCCGGCCTTGACCACCGCGCGCACCGCAACCAGCGGCACTTCGTGGCGTTCCATCAGGTATACGGTCAGGCCATTGGGCAGCCTGACAGTGTCGAATGCGGGCAGGCGGAATTGTCCCGCGCCGGCGCTTGCCGCGATGCTCATCAGGCAGATCGTCAGGATCTTTTTCATGGATCAGTCCTCCTTCGCCGCTAGCACGCCGACCGTGCGCTGCGATTTTTTCAGGTACTTGGCCGCCACCTGCTGGATCTGGGCGGCGCTCAGCTTGCGGTAGGCCTCGGGCGCTTCGAACATCTTCTTGTAGTCGCCGAAGAAGACTTCGTAGTTGCCCAGCTGCTGGGCCTTGCCGTTGATGGTTTCCTGGGCCCGGTAGATGCCGACCAGCTTCTGGTTTTTCACCTTTTGCAGTTCTTCCTCGCTCACCCCGTCCTTGACCAGGCGCTCGAGCTCGGCGTGCACCGCCTGTTCCAGCTTGCCGGCGTCGACCTTGGCCGCGGCCACCGCGTAGATGTACAGCAGGCCGGGGTCGAAGCCGTCGGTGTTGTCGGCGCCGACCGTGGTGGCCAGCTGCTGCTCGACCAGGGCGCGGTACAGGCGCGAGGTCTTGCCTTCGGCCAGGATGCTCTGCAGTACATTCAGGGCGTAGTAGTCGGGGTGGCTGATCTGTGGCGCCTTGAAGGCGATCATCAGGTTGGCCGAGGTGGCCGATTCCTTGGCCACGAACAGGCGGCGCTCGCCTTTTTGCTCGGGCTCGACGGTGCGCACGGGCGGCGGCGGCGCGCCTTTCGGGATGCTCGAGAAATAGCGGGTGGCCAGCTTTTTGACCTGCGCGAACCTGACGTCGCCCACGATCACCACCACCGCGTTGTTGGGCGCGTAGTAGACCTCGAAGTAGCGCTTCAGGTCTTGCCCGGTCCAGGCCTTGATGTCGGATTCGTGCCCGATCACCGGCCACGAATAGGGATGGCCCTGGAACGCGACCCCGTTGACTTCCTGCTGCAGCAGGCGCACGTTCGAGTTCTCGAGGCCGGTGCTGCGCTCGGACAGCACCACGCCGCGCTCGCTTTCGACCATCTTCGGGTCGATGCTGAGGTGCGCGATGCGGTCGCTCTCGAGCGCGAACACGGTCTCGAGCGAGGAGGCCGGGAACCAGTCCTGGTACACCGTCACGTCATTGCTGGTGTAGGCGTTGTTGGAGCCGCCCTTCGCTTCCATGGTGCGGTCGAACATCTTGGGGCCGTAGCGCTTCGAGCCGTTGAACATCATGTGCTCGAAAAAGTGCGACAGGCCGGTGATGCCGGGCGCTTCGTTGCGCGAACCGACCTTCCAGAAGGTGTACATGTTCGCGTTCGGGATCGCGGCGCTTTCGAGCACGATGAACTTCATGCCGTTGGGCAGGGTGAAGCTGTTGACTTGTTCGGCGCTCGCGGCGTGCGCAAGCGATGCCGCGCCGAGCACGATGGCGCCGGCCACAACGTTCCATTTCATGGGATTCCTTTCGGTGACGAGGCCGGGCGCGACAGTTCCTTATCTTAGCCCGCCACGGTTTCTTCCAGTGCGCCGCTGACCGGCAGGCACTTGCGTTGACGCAATAATTGCTCGAATTCGTGGGCGGGCAGCGGGCGGCTGAAGAAGTAGCCCTGCATCTGGTCGCAGCCGTGGCTGCGCAGGTAGTCGAGCTGCGCGCCGGTTTCGACGCCCTCGGCGATCACCGCCAGCTTCAGGTTGTGCGCCAGCGCGATGATCGAGGCCACGATCGCCGCGTCGTTGGCGTCGCGCGTGATGGAGGCCACGAACGAGCGGTCGATCTTGAGCACGTCGATCGGGAAGCGGCTCAGGTACGACAGGCTCGAGTAGCCGGTGCCGAAGTCGTCGATCGATAGCTTGATGCCCAGCCCCTTCATGGCGTGCAGCAGGTCGACCGCGAGCGCGATGTCGCTCATGAACAGGCTCTCGGTCAGTTCGATTTCGAGGTGTTCGGGCGCCAGCGCGGCGTCGGCCAGCGCGGTCTCGATCTCGGCCAGCAGGTTGGGCGAGCCGAACTGGCGCGCCGACAGGTTGACCGCGATGCGCAGCTGGCCCAGCCCGGCCTCCTGCCAGGCCTTGGTCTGGGCGCAGGCGGTGTGCATGACCCAGGCCCCGATCGGCACGATCAGGCCGGTCTCCTCGGCCACGCCGATGAAGCGGTCGGGCGCGACCATGCCCAGTTCCGGGTGCTGCCAGCGGATCAGCGCTTCCATGCCGACGATGCGTCCGCTGGCCAGGTCGACCTGGGGCTGGTAGTGCAGCACGAATTGCTTGCGTTCGAGCGCGTTGCGCAGCGCGCCTTCGATGCGCACGCGTTCGAGCGCCTCGTCGTTCATGGCCGGGGTGTAGAACTGGAAGTTGTTGCGCCCCAGCTTCTTGGCGCGGTACATCGCGATGTCGGCGTGCTCGATCAGGCTGTCGGCCGGCGCGCCGTCGGTCGGGTACACCGCCACCCCGATGCTGCAGGTGACGAAAAACTCCTTGCTGCCCAACATCACCGGCTGCGCCACCGAATCCATCAGGCGCTGCACGATCTCGTGCGACAGGCGCTCGCTTTCGTGCTGGGTCAGGATCACCACGAATTCGTCGCCCGACAGGCGCGCCACGGTGTCGGTGTCGCGCAGGGCCGAGCGCAGGCGCGCCGCGACCGTCATCAGGAGCACGTCGCCGGCCTTGTGGCCCATGCTGTCGTTGACGAATTTAAAACGATCGAGGTCGATCAGCATGACCCAGACCGGGTTGTCGGTGCGGCCAGAATAGGCCACCGCCTGGCTCAGCCGGTCCTGCAGCAGGCTGCGGTTGGGCAGGCCGGTGAGCACGTCGTGCTGCGCGATATGGTAGATGCGCTGCTCGCTCAGCTTGCGCGAGGTGATGTCGGTGCTGGTGCCGCGGTAGCCCTTGAACACGCCCTGCTCGTCGAACACCGGCTCGCCGTTGACGCAGTACCAGCGCGTCTCGCCGTTCTCGTCGAAGGTCGCGTATTCGAGTTCCTCGAAGCTCTGGTGCGCCTTCAGCTGGGCGATGTGGGCCTGGCCCCAGCCCGACGCTTCCATGCCGTCCACGGTTTCCCAGCGCGTCTTGCCGATCAGGCGCTCGGCCACCCAGCCCTGTTGCGCGCCGAGCCCGCCGGTGATGTTAAGGAAGCGGAAATGCTCGTCCTGCTCCCAGTACCAGTCCGACGACATCGCCACCAGCTGGCGGAAACGCTGTTCGCTTTCCTGCAAGGCCAGTTCGGTGCGCTTCCTGGCAAGCACGTCGTCGATCAGGCGCTGGTTCGACGTTTCCAGGTCGGCGGTGCGCTCGTTGACCAGCAGCTGCACGCGGCGCGAGCGCTGCACCATGGACTGCACGAATGCGGTCATGAGCCCGGTAAACAGCAGGCCGCCGATCAAGGTCAGCAGCGAGCCGAGGTGGTCGGCCAGGAAGGGGCGCGGCGCGCCCTGCACCTGCACATGCCAGGGCTTTCCGGCCACCTTCAGGATGCTGGCCTGGCGCGTGGGCGAGCCGAAGCCGGCCCAGCGCGCCAGCGCACCGGCCTTGGCGCCGTCCTGCGGCAGCGGCGGCGCTTCGCTGCGGTACACCAGGCGCGCCGGGTCGGCGGGCGCACCGGCATAGACCGACAGGATCACGGCGCGCTCGGCCAGCAGGTCGGCGCGCAGCAGGATGTGG
>JBAQKU010000353.1:0-3430 GCA_049301315.1 Telluria sp. | reverse complement strand
GGGCATAATGGCGCAACGTGTTCAACTAGAAAAAATGCATATGGAACAACCGGTCAGCCCGTTCAAGAGCAAGAGCGGGGTCAAGCGCATCTTCGCCGCCTTTTTTTATTCGATCGATGGCTTCAGGGCAGCCTGGCGCACCGAACATGCGTTCCGCCAGGAGCTGCTGGTGGTCGCGCTTGGCACCGTCGTCGCGCTGGTCCTGAAAATCTCGCCGTTCGAGAAGCTCGTGCTCATTGCGGTCCTGGTGCTGGTGCTCATTGTCGAGCTGATCAACTCGGCCCTGGAAGCGGTGGTCGACCGCATCTCGCTCGAGCACCATCCACTGTCGAAAAATGCGAAGGACTTCGGCAGTGCCGCCGTCGCACTGGCCATCGGCATTGCCGCCGCGGCGTGGGGCGTGGTGCTGTTCAACCGCTTCTGGTGAAGTCCTAGGCTTCCGGTCCGAGCGCGAGCATGTCGTCGGCCGCGCGCAGCTTGTGCGCCAGGATGATCGCGATATTGCGGTAAAGCTTGGAGGCGACTTCGGGCAGGCGGTTGATGTCGTCGCCGTTGATGCGCAGCAGCTTGCAGGGCGTGGCCGCGCGCGCCGAGGCCGAGTGGCTGCGGCATTCGACCAGCGACATCTCGCCGAAGCAGTCGCCCGGCCCCAGGCTTTGCACCGTCTTCTGGATGCCGAAGGCGCGCCGGATCACCTCGACCCGGCCGGCCACCAGCACAAACAGGAATTGCTCCTGTTCGCCCGCGCGGATCAGGTACTCGCGCGCCGCGCATTCGATCAGCTTGGCGTGGTAGAGCAAGGTGGCCAGGTCCTTCTCGACCAGCCCGGTAAACAGCCGCAATCCAAGCAAGAGTTGCCGAGTCTCCGACAGGCAATGAACCGTCATCGTCCACTCCATCAATCGTTGTATAAGCCGATTCTAGTTCACAGGTGGCGCGGGGCGCGCTCGCTTCGCACAGCCCCTTACCCCGTTAGCGCATAAGCAAATAAGTTCTCAGTCGTTTGCATAATTGCTCAGTGCCTTTAACCTTGCGCTTAACTTGGGGGTATCTGCATGTTACTGACGTATGTAATTTCGGGATTCGCGGTCGGCCTGCTGGTCGGCATGACGGGTGTGGGCGGTGGGTCCTTGATGACCCCGCTGCTGACCATGCTGTTCGGCGTGCCGCCTTCGGTCGCGGTCGGCACCGACCTCGCCTTCGCCGCCATCACCAAGAGCGCGGGCACGTTCACGCACCGCCTGCGCGGCACCGTCAAGTGGGATGTGGTCAGGCTGCTGTGCATCGGCGCCTTGCCGGCGGCCGTGTTGACGACCCTCGCACTGAAGTATTTTGGCGCGCTCGACCATACGCTCAACGACGTGATTCGCTATTCGATCGCCTGCTCGGTGTTGCTGACGGTGGTCGCGCTTCTGTTCAAGGGCAAGATGCTGGCCTGGATCAATGCCCGTCCCGAGCGCCAGTTGCGTGGCGCAGCGCTGGACTCGGCCACCATCACGGCCGGCGCCGTGCTGGGCACGCTCGTGACGGTCTCGTCGATCGGCGCCGGCGCCATCGGCGCCACCTTGCTCGTCATGCTCTATCCGCGCATGAGCGCAGCCGAGGTGGCCGGCACCGACATCGCCTACGCGGTCCCGTTGACCGCGATCGCCGCCTTCGGCCACTGGTGGCTCGGTTCGATCAACTGGGCATTGCTGGCGATGCTGCTGATCGGCTCGGTTCCCGGCATCACCCTCGGCTCCTGGGCCGCGCGCGCGGTGCCCGAGCGCTTCCTGCGCGGCCTGCTCGCCATGACGCTGACCGGGGTTGCCGCCAAGCTGATCTACTAGCGGCGCCGGCGGAACGGCCGCGAAATCGCGAATGGGGTATAAATAGGATCTTCACGGTTTGCCGCGACAGGGTGGCAGCCGTTCGGCCCTGTGCCCGCTGGCCCTGTCAGGAGAATTGACAAGAGGTGGCTCCATGTCCGCGACAGCGCTTCCCCGCGCCCAGGCTGCTGCGTTCCGGGTGATGCCCGGCTTCGGCCTGTCGCTCGGCTTCACGATTTTCTACCTGGGGCTGATCGTCCTGATCCCGCTCTCGGCGGTGTTCCTCAAGACCTTCACCATGACATGGGATGCGTTCTGGCGCGCCGTCACTTCCGAGCGTGTGGTCGCGTCCTACCAGCTCAGTTTCGGCGCATCGCTGATCGCCGCCTTCATCAACGTGATCTTCGGCGCCATCCTCGCCTGGGTGCTGGTGCGCTACAAGTTTCCCGGCAAGCGCCTGGTGGACGCGCTGGTCGACCTGCCGTTCGCGCTGCCGACCGCGGTTGCCGGCATCACGCTTACCGCACTGTATTCCTCGAACGGCTGGATCGGGCGCTATTTCGAGATGGCCGGCCTGAAGGTCGCCTTCACGCCGCTCGGGGTGGTCGTGGCGCTGACCTTCATCGGCCTGCCGTTCGTGGTGCGCACGGTGCAGCCGGTGCTGGAGGACGCCGAACGCGAACTCGAGGAAGCCGCCGCCAGCCTGGGAGCGAGCCCGCTGCAAACCTTCGCGCGCATCATCTTCCCGACCATCTTGCCGGCGCTGCTGACCGGCTTCGCGCTGGCCTTCGCGCGCGCCGCCGGCGAATACGGTTCCGTCATCTTCATCGCCGGGAACCTGCCGCTGGTGTCCGAGATCACGCCGCTGCTGATCATCACCAAGCTTGAGCAGTACGACTACGCGGGCGCCACCGCGATCGCGGTCGTGATGCTGATCGTCTCGTTCGCGCTGCTGCTGACGATTAACCTGTTGCAGGGGTGGACACGCTCCAGGGCGGGCAAGACATGAGCGCGCCGGCCAACGTGCTCGAGTCGGCCTGGGTGCGCCGCCTGCTGATCGGCGTCGCGCTCGGCTTTCTCACGCTGTTCCTGTTCGTGCCGCTGGTGGCGGTGTTCGCCGAGGCCTTCAAGCGCGGCTGGGAAGCCTACCTGGCCGCCATCACCGACCCTGAGGCATTGTCTGCCATCCGGCTGACCCTGGTCGCGGCGGCGATCTCGGTGCCGCTCAACCTGGTGTTCGGCCTTGCCGCGGCCTGGTCCATCGCCAAGTTCGATTTTCACGGCAAGAGCATGCTGCTCACCCTGATCGACCTGCCGTTCTCGATCTCGCCGGTGATCGCCGGCCTGATCTACGTGCTCCTGTTCGGCGCGCAGGGCTGGTTCGGGCCCTGGCTGCAGGCGCACGACATCAAGATCCTGTTCGCGCTGCCCGGCATCGTGCTGGCCACCATCTTCATCACGTTCCCGTTCGTCGCGCGCGAACTGATTCCTCTCATGCAATCGCAGGGCAACGAGGAAGAGGAAGCCGCGCTGGTGCTGGGCGCCTCCGGCTGGCGCACCTTCTGGCGCGTGACGCTGCCCAACATCAAATGGGGCCTGCTGTACGGGGTCATCCTGTGCAA
>JBAQKU010000352.1:0-26804 GCA_049301315.1 Telluria sp. | reverse complement strand
GGCGTTGCCCGGCCCCTTGCAAAAAATGCGTAATGGCGCATCTAACGTTCTCGATCACGGTCCTGATCTTCGCGTTCCACGCCACGATAGGTTGTCACTTGATGGTCATTTTTCTTCTGCTCCCTCGCAACGTCAATCGATTGCTCATCTCGTCCAAGGCTTGGATCTCTGTCCCGATTTAGAGCGAGCACTTCGTCGATTTGCAGGTCGCGCTCTGTGTCCAGGTTTTCCAGCGCTCTTGTATTTTTGCACTCCACGGCAAGTGCTGCCGAACGGTCGATTTCCTGGCTGTCGCGACGCTTCTTCGATGACATAAACCAAGGTTTATTTTCATAAGTTTTATCAGGGCGTTCGCGCTTTATTTTGTCGCGCTCTTTCTCCATATCCCGTTCATGCCAGCGCTCCTGTAGCTTTTTGACGCGCTCTTTTTCTAGTGCCGCCACTTGTTCGATTGTCTTGACGCGATCTCGAAGATCGTCCGGAAGGCGTTCTTTTTCATAGGCGCGGCGGTCAGCTGCTGAATTGAAGTCTGGCTCTGGGGTGCGTTCGGTCGTCATGGGTGAAGCGCTTGGCGGAATTTTATGGACACTCGGCTTTTGGCCGTGACAAGATTAAACGGAGGAATAGCCACCACTGGAGAACATCATGATTCCGCTGCCACCGGCCCTGCATGAACTGCTCAACGATCCCGAGGGAAAGAGAGCCGAGGCGTGTATTGTGTCTGTCGTTCTCGATCTGGAACGCGCAGGAATCAAACCCAAGGCGGTCGCAAAAGCCCTTTCTCGCGTTCTGTTGGCTTTCTGTCTGGAGAAGGGGAAGGACACAGCACATTTCGGCTGGGCTTTCGATTGCCTCGCCAAGACAGGGAAAGTCTTTGAGACGAAAGCTGAGGATGTCCGTCGTTTGTGGGTCCAAAGATTCCTCCTGAAAAACGGCAGGCTGTATCGTGAGGCGTGCCTGGAGATAGAAATTATCACGCCGCCTCCGGAGCAACTTGCCGAACAACATCTCAGAGCCGTCAATCCTCAAGGCTCGGCCTGACTGAAAGTAGTACAGGTTTTCGCATCCCCACCTGTGTTGGGATAGGGGGCGCGGACGCCAAGCGCTTAAAGTCGTCTTGTCGCGTAAAACTGATCTCGATTCCAGTTTGACCAATTTGAGATTCATTGCTGCAAACGGGACAACGGTGTTCACTCGTCTTACCGTCCCAGCATGAAAGCGTCTTGCAGCCGTTGCAGTAGACGAATCCGCCGTTTCTGCAATGGGGGCATCCTTTGTAGGTTTGCCCGATCTTCAGTTTTCGAGTGAATATTTGTTGCTGCCCTGGCTGTGCCTTGCTTGCTGAGTTTGGATCGCGCCCCACGATGACCGCACCCATGATTTCCATCTGCGTCGATGTCAAAGTTGTTTTTAGCCGTGACCGCTCCCCCACTTTTTTCGAGCAGTAAAGAAATTGTTCCGACTGATTGTGATCCTCCTTAGGCCGGAAATACTCCAGGGGATTCACCACTGAGCGCGATTTCTGCTTGTCTTTGAAATCCTCGAATTCTTTTTTTGCAATTGCCAGCGACGGGCTGTTCGTTTGAATAGGTTTTTTCATGACCATTTCCTCTCACGTTTGATTGTGATAACAGCATCGTTAATCTGTTGCGCGAACACGCGATTTTGAAAGCCTTTGTCAGGGTGAACGGCGTTTAGAAGCTGTCGATACCTTTGCTTCAAATCTGCTAACGTGAAACTTTCGTTGATGGAGAACCCAAGCACGTCCAGCGCGTGTTCATAATCACTTCGTTGTGGCCCCGTTTTTTTCTCCTTCTCGTCATCGCCCATCATCTTTCGCTTGAAATCTGCAAAATTATCAAAGTCTTTGCGCCCATGTTTCAGGTAAAGGCGGCGCAGCTCCAGGTATTCCCGGAAGGACGTTATGGATGCGGAAAGCCAGGATGCAGGTGGAACCACGATCCACAGAAAATACGTCTTCAATGCCTCCCACAAAATCTTGAGCAATAAGAAAGAAATTTCTTTAAGCAGCTTGCAAATGCGGATGGTGGAGATAATCAGAAAACGACTTATTTCGTCGATAAGGCACAGCGCCAAAGTCCAGAGTGCGCCCGCCGCCCAGGCCAGAAATACATAAGTGATGGCGGCGACGAAAAGGAGTGCGCCGAACATTAGCATCATCATCAATATCTTGTAGAGGGTTTCAGGCATCATTTAGCCCTCCTGGAGCCTGATTCCACTCGTCTTCTGGATGATTGTTGATACCACCGCCCATGCTGACGGCTTCATTCAGACAACGATCACAATATTGCAAGCGGGAAATGATCGCGGCGGATTCCTTTTGTCCGTATACACTCAGCATATCCTCCCGGTGCCCCGCATATATCAGCACGATATGGAATGACTCGCCGTAGTACACCGTTTTCCCGATGACGCGGCCTTGTGCGGATGCTTGCCGGGTTTCAAACTCATGGCGTTGCTGTTCGACTTTAGCCAAGTCATGAACAAGCAGCGAAAAACGATGTTCCAGATTACGGTCAAAGTGCTGCCACCCAAACCAGCGGCGGACACGTATTTCGTCTGTGGTCATGACAATCTTCGTGCTGCGACGAAGAATCCATCTGACTAAACCTCCTATAACATAGTAAGTAATGACAGAGATCAAAACGGCGCCAACGATGCTCTCCCAATCCGGATTGGGGTGGTATATTTGTGAAGCGATGCAGCCAATCGTCAGTGCAATCTCCAGCACCGCGTTAACGGAATCGACAAATTTTGCGCGCAGCGGCGTTAGTTCATGCGGTTTGATCGTGAATTTTGGGAAATCCTTCCGGTCTCTCGATTTGACCGTATAAGGTTTGCCGGAAAGCGGATTTTTGAATCGCGTATGCATAACGATCTCCATGTGTGTGTGCGTGGAGGTCATCGTACGATTCCTGTTGCCTAGGAAACCGCGTGAAAACCTCGTGCTGCTTCGCCAGGAGGAGAAATGAATTTTACGGATTGGCAAATCGACAAAATCAGACGGGCTCTGAACAACTATCGCGCCACCGAGGCGCGCAACGGTCAAACCTTACCGTGGAAGACGGTGATGAATCGCATATTGCGATGTCCGGCGATCCGGCATTCTCCTTTGAGAGGAGATGATGATCAGGAATTTAAAGAAGAGGCTTTGAGACGTTTTGCCAACGGCAAAAGTTTTTTGCAGCTGGGTAAGTTGGATGACCTTAAAACATTCCTGATCCATGCCGGAATCCTCATGGAAGACGAACTGAGCGATGATGCAGATAACCTCAAGGAGGCGCTGGCAATTCACGGTTATCTCGCAAGCGAGACAGAGGAAGCAAAGGAACTCTTATCCGAGATGGCCGACAGTTACGTTGTTACACGCACAGCTGGTCAGATTTTAGAAAAAATCGAATTGAATATCCTGACGGAACGGTGGGGAACTCTGTTTCGCGTCGAGGAGCACTTCCAGGAGAATGCTGAAAAAGCATTTATCAAATATGCAGAAAAAAAGGATGGCTATATCAGGACAACGGCTATCCGTAGAGGATATGGGTTTGCAGCGACACGTCTTAATGTTCTTCATATATTTTTGCGTGGTGCCGCTGCCGCCGACAGAATTCACTATATTGAGCTCTTCCCGTTGGGTACTCGATATACGAGCGATGTTTATCTCCTAAGGGCAGGGGAATATCCGCACAGCTATATGGATACAAATGATGCGGAAGCAGCGCTGCACAACTGCAATACCTATCGATTTCTGCCCGCTACGGGACAGGTGCATGACGACTCACCTACAGGCAGCTGATTTTACTTAGGAAACAGGAGGCACCTATGATCGACAAGCGAGATCCTGACGCTGTCATGGCTACATCGGATTCTGAACCGAAGAGCTTACCTGTGTATTTGAGAAATAATCTGTTCGAGACAATGCTGTCTAATGGTGCAACTTTTATCAATTCCGTTCTACAGGATGGTACTGATATAAACTTTCAAGACGAAGAAGGAATGACCCCGTTACACCATGCTGCCGCGCTGGGCGCGCGACCCTGCATCCGGCTACTGGTCAACAGCGGGAAATGCGATTATTTACTGCAAGATAATCTTGGCCGCTACGCATCCGATCTCGCCATCGAATGGGCCAGGGATTATGCCGTCGGGCGGCTGCTGACAAAGCATCAAGTGAGGCAAGCATACGAACAGGGTGTTCCAGCTTGGTCCAAAGCAAAAATTAAAGAATTGGCAGCTCCTTAGAAATAAAAACTTGACAGGTTTTCATAAAATAGTGCATGACAAGGCAACTTCCTAGAACTCAGAAAGGCAGGTTGTCTTGGTTTCAAAGATTTTTAATACAGCAATTCTCCCCCACGATGCAGTGGAGACAGCACTTCTCAGCATTGCGCCGGGCGACGATCCTGCCAAGGTTTATGGCTTCCGATTGATTGCGCAGGCTCGATCAGGAAATGCATATTTGGCAGCCATGCTCATTTCACATGGAGCCGATGTCAACACGCGGGATAAGGTCGGAATGACGGCATTGCATCATGCCGCCGCCAATGACGCGCGTGGTTGTATTCGCGTACTGGTTGAGTGCGGAAAATGTGACTATCTCATCAGAAATAACGAGGGTCGCTATGCTTCCGATCTGGCCATCGAATGGGCCCAGGATTATGCCGTTGGTCGTCTGCTGACCAAACATCAGGTCAGGCAGGCTTTCATAGCAGGCGTTCCCGCATATGTGAAGAATTAAGATATGTAGACTTTATGACCAGCGCAACGACCAAGTATCACTGGTCTGACCGAACATTATATGGACATAGGCTGGCAAGCAGTGCGTGATGGTATGCGAACATTCACACGAAAATTGGCCGCTATATATTTCGTGCAACCGGCATCAAACTCGAAATCGCGCTGCAGATGGCCAACCACGAATGCGCTCGCTCTAGCAGCGGCGCATTGCGGCGCCATTGCCCCCTGTCTGGAATATCATCGCGTTCCGACGCACTGATAATTCAAAGATGACTATCTACATATTCCCAAAACATCTTAATTGCTTCTGGTTTGTGTTCTACAAGAGACGCATATGAGCCTTTATCTTTCGCAATGAAATCCGGACCTAATATGAGTAGAACTTCATCGTCTATTTCGTTGAATATCCAATCAGATGCAGGGTGCTTATCAACCATAGAAAAATAAGAACTAGGTATCCATGCGGGCAATTCAAGATCGTTAATTACGCAGAAGAACGTGACATCCGACCATATTACAACGCAATAAATTTTATACTCACGATCAACAGTTAGGCGAATTTGACTGTGCTCGCTATAGCCAAGCCTTTTCAACTTTTCTAAAACTTTTCTTTGTAAAAACTTTGCCTTCATGGTCACTTCTCTTTATCTGGTCTTGGTCCTAACAGAACTATTTTAAAATCATCAACTTCCTCTGTTCGCGTATTCCTTACATAATGCACAATTATCGGCTCACCTATTCCCGCTACCGTCTGTGTCATTTTCACCCAACCTTCTGAATGAGGCCATCGGGAATCATTCATCGTAATTGGGATAGTTTCGCCTGTTCGCGGATTCGATAAGACTTGTTTTATTGCTTCTTGTTCTCGAATGTTCCTGGGAAGCGAAGTTCCATCATTTTTATTTGCTGTGGAACCACGTCCTAAAGGTTGCCTTTGGTATTTGCTTGCCTTATTAAATTCATTCTTTATCCTATTTTTTTCATCTTGTCCACCTCCAAAACTGCTTTCGCGATTACCTCCGCCTCCACTCAGGCCACTATTTCCTCTGGTGGCGATAGCCGCAGCGGAGGCCGCATGTGGAAGGTTCAGTGTTCCAACCTGTTCCTTCTCCTTGGAAACTTCTGTTGTTTTTTTGGCTATATCGCTTGGATTGTGTGAGACCGCACCTTGTTGTTGTCGCGCTAATTTTTTTGCGGAATCAATCCGAGCTTGAAGAGCAGGTGGAACTTGTGCTGCTTGATTGAATTGGCATTTGGGACTATCGGGCGGCGTACAGCCTGAACCACCACCGCCACTCCCACCCGACCCCGATGGCCTCTGGGATATGTTGGAGTTTGCCGCCGTGAGCGCCTTGAGTCGCTGGTTGACGACGATTTTCTGCTGCGCCGTCCAGCGGGTGGCCTGCTGCTGCCTCTGGCTGGCGAGCTTGGCGCTCAAGCCTGACACACGGGATGCAGGCACCGTAAAGATCCGGCCCTGAAACTTGATTAGTGCACGCCCGTCGGTTGTGACCCGACCGGTGAAGCCTCGCTGAATCTCTCCTGCCGTCAACGGTCGAGCCATTTTCGGAATGCCGCTGGAAATAACCATTCCGGTTGGTTTTCCGCCTTGTATCGTCCCTAGCTTTCCCTGTTGCTGCATCTGTCGGCGCTGCTGTTCCGCCGTCTGCTGCTGTTGGCGCTGCTGTGCTTGCTGTTGTTGCTGTTGTTGGGTCTGCCGCTGCTGGTTTTGCTGCTGTGTCTGCATCTGCTGGCGCTGTTGCGTCTGCTGTTGCTGCTGAATTTGCTGGCGTTGCTGCGCCTGCATTTGCTGCCGCTGTTGTTCCTGCATTTGCTGGCGTTGTTGCGCCTGCATCTGTTGGCGCTGCTGGTCCTGCATCTGCTGCCGTTGCTGCGCTTGCTGCTGCTGGCGCTGCTGGTCCTGCTGCTGACGCTGCATATCTTGTTGACGCTGCTGCTGTTGCTGCCAGTTTGACTGCGCGAGCAGGGGGCCCGAGGGAATAACGATGCAGGCGAATGCACCGATGCAGAGCGCAAACATCGTTCGTCGCAAAGAGGTATTCATTTACACTCCTCTCAAGTTGACATGCCGTGAGCGGTCAGAAACCAGATCGACAGCCCCTGAACTGGGAGACATTTCTGTCAATAGTCATTATGGCGATCGCGGCTTCCCTAAAATTCTTGACGAGATTCTTTCGGTGGACCTGGGATACACGTGCTTTATCCAACCCACCCACAAAACAAAGGCAAAAATCCGTGGGATTGTATTTGCTCGGTGGCGGGTTACTGAGACATGCGTTCATGATTGCATCAGGCGCAGGGAGCGGAGCTTCATCATTCTCAACAAAGGCCTTCAAATTCTTCGAGAACTGGGCAAGACCCGGTGTCTTGCACATATGTCTCTGAAAGAGCGCCTCCGTGTCCTTCATTGCGAGGTCAAACGGGTCTTCGCTCGCCGAACCACTACTGGCAGCCTCCTGCATATATGCACCCGGATTCTTGAACAGATCAGCCAGCACCGCCATGCCCCCCATGATCGCCGCACCGACTGCCGCCTCCCCGACCCTGTAATGATCGGCCCCAGCCGCTGCCTTCAGATTGTCCACTTCCCGCTGTGTGAAATTACTTTCACATATTGCTCGAATATTGTCGGCAATATTAAAAAGGTATTCCTTGACCCAACCTTCTCGGTATTCAATATCGTCAAACTTTCTGTTATAGATGTTGTCAACAATTCCAGGAACGACGTATGGTTTGAGAATCGCCGAATTTGTCGCGCCAGTGGTCTTCACTGCTACGTTTTCTTCTGCTTCGGTCTTTGCGTATTCGTCAGTTTTATCCTCGAATTCGGCCAATATTTTTTTGGCCGGTTGGAAACCGGATGCAACAGCTCGCTCGTATAAGGACCGTGCGAGCGCAGGATCTGCATCAATGCCCGGAGCACCTTCGACATGCAGGTCGGCGAGGAAGGCCAGCGCTGCGCCGTGTCCTTGTTCGCCAGCCGCGATCAATTGTTCAATGGCGGACTCAATGTTGTTCGCCTTTAAGTACCCGCGCGCCAGCTGGAAATGCAGACGCGGCGTTTGCGGTTCTGCTTTGACCGCCGCCTCGCAGGCAAGGATTGCTGTTGGGGCATTGAGCTTTTCGTCGGAGATGCCAGCAGTGAAAGCTTCAGGGTCGTCTGGATGGGCAGCCAGCGCGTCGCATTCCTGTGCGAGGTTTGGCGTTTTACCGGTCGAGGCGGAAGGCTGTGATGCCGGGGCCTGAACTTGTGGTGGCGGAGCCAATGGTGCCAGGGTCGCAATGCGCTGTTTATAGACTCCCACTAGGCAGGCTGTCGTCTGGCACTGATTTCGTACCTCGCGCAGCCATATACGCTGTCCCGCTTTTAATTGGTTGGCATTACTGCTTTGGGCAAGCGCTGATTGATACGCATCGCCCAGCTCTTTGTCCAGCGACGATAGTTCTGACGAGGAACAGACCGTTTTTTCTATTTTCTTGCTTGCCTGGGCGCAATCAAAACTTGCAGCTTGTAATGGCTCTGCAACGCATACCAAGAGAACGACAACGCCTGCGGCAATTCGATAGATCGGAATGTACACAGCGTCACCTCCCGTCGTTGTTTGCAGCTTGGAGTTTTCTTAGCGCTTAAGGCCACTCAGCATAAAGTAAAATGACTAACACATATTGATGAGTGTCAAAAAAACAACTACGCGCTGTTTTATGCCTAACATCAAATGACGATGCTTCCGAGGCAATTTTTTCCAAAGACCTGACAGGTTGATTCCAGGAAAAATCGCCTTTATCGAATTAAATGTAGGGTGCCAGCGGGCTGCTGGGATCATGATAAATGACGCGCTGTAACATCATCGGGTGATGCCCGGCCCACAGAATAAGTTGCCGTTGCAGCCGGTCACTGCGCGCACACTGGCGCGTAATTTCATCGGGGGTGAGCAGGTCGTACAGTTCAATCGTCTGTGATCGTCCCGATAAGCCCTTGTCCTGTTGATCTTGCGCGACCTCGCCAATACGTGCGACTTCCACCTGCGTTTTTCCAAGGCGCTTGGAAATATACTCCGTAGTAGTCAGGTCATTATTGCCAAAAAACTGCATGATTCCCGCATTGCCAGCAAAGGTTTCCCAGCGCTCGCCATAGAGGGCTTTGCCTTGGCTCCAGTCCTGAAGGATGACCCAGAGCTTGACGCCGAAAGAGGCGATGAGGCCGGAGGCTGTCTCCAGTTGTTTCATGTACCCCAAAACCGGAAACTCATCCAGACAGACCAGTACGGGGGCGGCGGGTTTTGTTTTTTCCCGTTCCATTGCGTCGAGTAACTGATTCACAAAAATCCGCATCCACCGCTTCGATATATCGATGCGGGTTGCCGGAAAGCAGAGATAAATACTGACTCCGGCAGGATTGCTTTTCAGTTCTGCGAGATCAAAGTCATTCTCTTGCAGAACATTCCGAAAGGCTGTGTAGTCCAAAAACTTGGTATGACGGTTCACCGTTGAGTGGACGCCAGAAATCTCACCCTCGCTCTTGCCGTAAAAATCAAGCGCGGCGGCCATGATCGAACTGCCGATGTCCTCCGTTTCAGGATCGACTTCGAGGCGAGCGGCATTGTGCATCATCTCTTCATAGAGAAGGGGCTTCGTGCTTTTCTTTTGCTTTTTGCTGCCGGGTTCGTCGTCCTCAGCAGGCGGCAGCCAGAGTGCTTTTTTGATGAGCGCCCTCACCGTAATAAGGTTTCGCCTGGATTTGTGCTGCGGCGCGGTCGCCACATGGACAATGACGCCTTCGATAAAATTTTTGGCGCTTTCATCCCAATGGGGATCTTTTTGGTCGGCGGACTGAACAACGATGGATTCCGCGATCAGTGCAGCATCTTCCAAAAAGCTCTGGCTGTCTTGTGACAGTACGCTCATGGGATTGTAGGAAGAACGGTATTTGGATACCTTTTCCGACCCGTTCAAAAATGGATCGAGGACGTATATTTTCTGCCCCATCTCCGCCCGACGCTGTGCCGTAATCTCAGCGAGCTCCCCCTTCGGATCGGTCGCGAGAATACTGCCCGGATAGAACAATAAATTACTGATCAACCCCACGGATTTTCCAGACCGCGATCCGGCGACGGTGAGAATATGCCGGTCATCCTCAATGCCGATCAGATCAGAGCCGAGTGCACCGATGAGAACCTTCTTGCCCGGATTGTCTGGATCATAGTTAAGAGTTTTGCTCGCTAGAATATCGTCGAGTTTCATCCAACGCGCCTGCGGTACCTTTTGCTGTCTCAGGAAGCGGGTACTGTCGCCGCGTGGTACGTCTTGCATGAATCGTTTTGAAAAATCGTTCATTGCGGTGACTCCTGAAAAGTTCGATGGCCTTATTTTGGCATTACCCGGAATGTGCTTTCCACCCCCAATCCTCGCCAGCGACACCGCTTGGATCATCTGATTTTTCTATCATCCTCACTGAAAACTGTGCTAATGCCTGAAGACAAATCACGCGATCAACAGATAAAAGCGCTTTGATTTCTTGCATCGTGTTAATAAATCTTTAAATTCCTTACAGCTAAACTTTAGGTAGGGAAAATGCGAGCGAAGCGAGCACAAGGTGTGCGTGGTATTACCACGCCCACCTTGCGGGGGGACTTCCAGTCCCCCGCGGACCCCCCTCGGAACTTCCAGATCAGCATCATCTTAGGATGATGCCGCCTTTGGAAGTTGCAACGTTTCGCCGTTGCATCGGCGACCAGAAGAGACTGCGGCTCTCCTCTGGACACCATCGCGCAAAGGGCACTTCGTAGCCCCTTGCATCCCTCGACCAGGGCTTTCGCGCCCTTGGACCACGACCAGGGTTTTCGCACCCTGGACCACGACCGGGGTTTCGGCACCGGGGCCGACCAAAAGGAGACTGCCGCTCTCCTTTTGGAATTCCATCGCCCAGGAAAGCGCGTTCCTGGACCCGCGAGGAAAAAGCGGGGAGCCGGTAAGTCGCGCAGCTATATCGTGTGATGCATGACTGAGAGACGGAAAAAAAAGCGTACTGCGCCCATTTCTTTTCGCCCGCCCGAGGGGATGAGGGAAGAATTCCGGGCGCGCGTGCAAAACTCCGGCCTTTCCGTTAATGCCTACATCACCGCTGCCGTTTTTGGCCAAGCCGCGCCGCGCTCGCCGCGCGCTCCCCCGTTGGATCAAAAAATGGTGGCGACGCTGCTCTTCCAGGCGGCTCGGATCAGCGACCGCTTGGAAGTCGGCGCGCAGCGACCCTCTGGCGCAGATGATGCGTTGAGCCTTCAAGAATGCCGCGCTGAGCTGGCCGAGATCAGAAGCTGCCTGATGCTCGCTTTGGGGAGAACGCCATGATCCCTTTTGCATCGCAGCGCGGCGGAGGCCAGGACCTTGCCACCCATCTCCTGAACGATTACGACAACGATATGACCGAGGTGGCGTTTGTCAGAGGTGCCATCGCCCGAGATTTGCATGGCGCATTCAAGGAATGGGAAGTACAGGCCGATACGCTGACGCGGTGCCGCAAATATCTCTACAGCATGTCCATCAATCCTGACCCGGAGCAGGGGCCTCTTACCCGCGACCAATACCTGGACTATATTGGGCGCACGGAAGAAGCGCTGGGATTGGCAGGGCAACCCCGCGCCGTTGTATTTCACATCAAACATGGCCGGGAACATTGTCATGTTGTCTGGTCCCGGATCGATGCGGACCAGCAGCGTGCCGTTCACATCGCCTTCGACCGGGACAAACTGATGCGCGTGACGCGCGCGTTCGCCCGCGACCATGGGCTTGACCTTCCAGCCGGGTACGACAAATCACGGAAAGCCGGGCAGGCGTCGCTCTACGAGCAGGAGCAATTGAGGCAGACGGGTTTATCGAAAACAGATCATATGCAACAGGTCACTGAGGCTTGGCGACACAGCGACGATGCCAGGTCCTTTGTCCAGGCGTTGGCTGAGCGCGGCTATATTCTGGCGACCGGGAAGCGGCCCTACGTTCTTGTCGATCTGTACGGCGGCAAAAATGCACTCTCGAAGCTGATCGACGATAAATCGGTTCGTACAAAAGACATCCGCGATTTCCTTGAAAAGGAATTTCCGCCTGAATCGCTGCCGAGCGTTGAGGAGGCTCAGCAGTTGGTGGCGACGCACAGGAAAGGGATTGAGAAGGCAGTCAAAGATGATCTTTACGCAGATCACCTAGCGGAACTGAAACACAGCCAGCAGGAGCGGCGGCGCACGGTGGAGCAGGAGCGGAATGCTCTTAAAGACAAACAGAAGGTCATGCGACTTTCCCAGCAGTCGATTCATCGAACGGAGCGAGACCATCTGCGCGCAACCCATGTCGCGGCTATGAAAGCAGTCAAGCTGGCGCGATATAAAAACCGGCCAACCGGGCTTGCCGCGTTTCTTGGTAGGGTGAGCGGGATTACCTTTCTTCAGAAAAAAATACATCAGTATCAAGATGCCCGAAAAGTCCGGGATCATCTTGAGCAGCGGGATCAGCTAAAGGCAAAACAGATTCAGGAGCAGAAGGGACTGGATTTTCGTCTGCGGGTGCAGGTGCAGAATATTGAACGGAGAGTCCAAGCCCTCGAAAAAATCGACAAACGCGAGCTGGCCGCGCTGGAGCGTGACAACAAGCGGGATGAGCGCGTTCGCGCCAGAGGCGACGAGGGGGCAATGCCGTCGCTGGTTCAACTTGCCGGGATCGATGACAAGAAGAGAGAAAATGCAGCGCCCGACTTGCTTGGGGCCTTTGAAAAAGCAAAACAGCCCAGCCAAGATGATGCTCCCGATCTCATGGCGGCATTCGGGCGAGCAGCAAAGGAGCGCGATGACAATAAAGAAGAAGACGGTTCAGGGGCCAGCTTGGAAAATGTCAGGCCGCCCGATGTAGGATCTCACGAAAGGCGCGGCAAAGATCGTGACCGAGGACGTGAGTAGCAAGACAATCATATTTTTACGATACCCGATATCCGCTTTTGCATGGAAGCACGACATCTTCGATTGACGGGATAACGTGGCGACCAAAACTAATCTGCATATATTCTAAAAGTTACATTTAGGACCTGTCGCCAGCACGTAGCCGATAGTAGACGCTTTCAAGGCACGCTGTTGTATATGAAATCACACGACATAAGTTTCACCGTCGGCTGATATTCCTTCCTGATGCCGTTGAGACGCCCCCGCTCGGATATGAGATGCAGATTTTTTCTCGCTCTGGAGCATATGACATAGAGTAGTTTCATCGCACTGCTCGCGCCGTCCGGATCATTAAAATGGGGAACCATATCCTCCAGCAATGCATAGGCAATGACGGTGTCGTACTCAGCACCCTTGACGCCATGGATAGTTGACACCGTGATACCACTGCGATTTCCGAATACTTTTTTGAAAGTGCTTATGTCGCTGATGAATCTTGCTCCATCTTTCTTAAGTCGGTCTATACGTGCTTGGGAACTTTCAAAGAAAGCTTTGTGATGCTCCTTAAGAAAAGGAACAAGCGTGAACTCGACGCCAATTTTGGCAAACAGAGTATCAAAAAATGTTGATAGATAAAGCAATCCATCCGTTTCTGAAATATCTATGGAATTGCAGTCGCGCAGCAGAGATTTTTTTGTAAGATGGGAAATACTTACGCCAGCACCTTCCAAGTCTGACAAAATTTCACCTGCCCATCGCAGCCGTCGCACGTACATGCGTGGCGATGCTTCAGTGAGGACAATCTTGGAAAGTTTGTACCAAAAATTGTCCAAATCTCTTGAAAATGGAACCATTCCTGGGCCATCGAAATGGTATTCGGGCATGGCTGCCACCAATTTGCGCGTCATGCTTGCAAGATGAGTCCATTGTGGTGCCAGAACGCATACCTCATTCGGTGGAATGCCGATGACCTCAATGTTGTATCTGATGAGCCTAACCAGCTCATCCTCCAGCAAATCTTTGGTAATGGAATTATCAAAGGATATCAAGCTTGGAAAATCCTTATTCTTGGAAGTGGACTCAATGCTTGTGTTGTAGACATTGTAGTTGCCGAAGTATCCGACGATCCGCTCCGACGACCGGTAGTTCTGAGATAGTTCAAGTTCTTCAAGCTCAATCGCGGCCATTATCTTGAATTCCGCAGCCGTGACCGGGTAGCCTCCGAGCGACCCATAGATCGCCTGATTGGGATCGCCAACGATGAACGTCTTGGTACGTCCTTTCCCGGCCTTCAGAATAGAAGCAATGATGGAGTACTGAATCTCTTTTGTATCCTGATATTCATCGATTAACACGAAGGAAAAAAGATTCGCTAGCAAGATGCTGATCGACGGATGGTTGGCGATCAAGTCTTGGGCGTAGTACAAAATTAGCTCGAAATCAATCTGCCGCTTATGAGAAAGAATCGTGAAGTACTGCTCCAGAATTTTATGTAAGCAGGTATGCTTGAATGCTTGGGGGCAGGACAGGACATAACCGTCCTTCGTAAAATAGTACCCGCAATCCCAATACGTGATTTTTTGCCCTTTATACGGCTCACACAGTTTGCTGAGGATTATTTCGGAGTCATGTGAATTGATGACTCGGAATCCATGGCTTAACGCACCGTTGTAAATGGCGTACGGTTTCAGTATCCATTCTAGGCAGAACGAATGAATCGTACCAATCCACAACTGGGTGGTATCAACACCGAGGTTTTCAATGCGTTCATGGATTTCATCTGCGGCCCGGTGCGTATACGTGATCGCGACTACACGCTGTTTTCTCGATTCCAGTCTGGAAAGTTCATAAGCGGCTTTGTAAGTCAGCGTGCGTGTCTTTCCGCTGCCAGGACAAGCAACCAGAAAGACATTCCCATCTTCCCTTATCGCAGCTTCCTGTTCGGGATTCAGGTCCCCTTCATGCCAAACAAACATACGCTAGAAGCCCTTTAGAATGTCATTGATCTGATCCACTGTGAAGGTCGCAAGCATCTCATTTCGTATGACTGCGAAATCAATATCCCCACGTCGGAAACCATGAAGTTTGCTTCTGAAATCCGTAATCACTTCAGCGGTGAACTGCTTGCTCTGTTCGATGCAGCGAACCCGATAGCTAAGGATATTGAACCATACTTCGGTAGTGATATTCGGGTACGCAAAGAAGATGGCTGCAAGTATGTAGCCGGGAATGACGGTTTGGTGATCAACCTTCTTCCCTAACATGAGGGCGAACCATCCCTTGCCCTGATTGGCAGCCATGGTCAGCACTCTGCGCCCATACTGCGCAATGTCTTTCGATTCCAGTTCGATTTTTGATTCAGAAATTGTTTTGGGATCTTTGTACACTTCGCCAAGGACGCTTACCACCGCTTCAGCATTCCCGGCTGTCACCAAGTCCACTTCAAAGGTATTGGGGGCGAAGAAGACGTTCACCCAGGCATTTCCCTTTATGAATTCCTCTAGAATGGCCTTCCTAGCGATCCCAACTTCTTGAGAGCCCTTGCACTTCGCCTTGAATTTGATCGTCGCTTCAGAGTCATCCGCATTAGGTGTTGTGTCAATAATGGAAACATCGAGGTCAGTGACGATGCTGCACTTCTTTCTGATTCGGGTGTCGTGGAACAGGATGGCGACGTTCTGAAATCCGGTGCTCCTGATGTTGATCAAGCTGATGCCCAACTCATCCAGACTCACCCCCAGAACCTGCTTCACGAGAATAGGGATCAATATTTCTTCTGCGTCGCCTTCGACAAGAAGCACGCTCTTGGCGAAGAGTAGATTGCTCCGCACGGCATCCAGATAACGCTGGATATTCCCAATTTCCGGTTCAGTTAACCCCGTCGATGGTTGATAGGCTTCGCATCTCCCGGCATGTCGGCCAAGAATATTGATATTCTCGACATTGCTGACCTCAGAAATATGGGAAGAATGGGTTGAGTAGATAATCTGGGTATCGGGATAGTTGAGCTTGTCAAATAAAGTTTTCTGAATATGAGTATGGATATGGGCTTCAGGTTCTTCGATCACCAGGAAATTAGCGAAAGATTGCTTTATTTTTTGATATTTGAACTCAAGAAGTTTCAGGGTTAAATAAATCAAATTCGCGCCGCCCAAACTTAATTCGTGAATTGCACCTTCATATTTTTCTTCCGATTCGCCGACGAATAGTTTGAGGGATTGAAATAGCTTGTCAGCCTCATCCGATAGATCCGACTTGATCGACAGGGAAGACGGCGAGTACGTTTCACCCGCCGCGTCCTTGATAGTCTCTGTGATGTCAGTCGTCACAATTTGAACATCAGGAAGCTGTTCGATTGAATCATTCAGGCCTTTTACCAAGTCAGCTATTGGCTTGAATAGAATCGGGTCGATTTGACCACTTTTGCTTTTTAAAAGGGTCAAAAGCGGGTTCGTTCTATTATTTTGGAAATCCGCAACCACATCTCTCAAAGCTTGGATGAAGGTAAAGGAGACTTCCTTAGCGACAGAAAGAATACCGGGAACCTTGCTGCCAATGGAGGGAAACTCAAGCTCTTTACTGAACTTGACATGCTCGAAGTCGCCGACGATTTCTTTGTAAAATATCTCGTCGTTGAAATTTGCCACACTCTTGCCGGTGAAAAGCGTCTCGTAGTCATCAATTGTGATCGACTTCAGGATGGTATCGAGGCCAGCTTTGTCACCTTCATCCAACTGTGATAGGCGAAGCCGTATTTCAGTCTTTGGTCTAAAGATAAGATTGTAGGTCGCTTTTTCGATGGCATCATTCACAATGTTTCCTGCGCCATGTAGGAATAAGGACTGGATAGCCTCATCCTGCGAAATCTCCTCAAACTCCAGACTGATGATAATCCAATGGCCTTGCCATTTGCCTAAGCCTCTATGAAAATCCTTCTCATCCAACTTGTAGGCGGAGCGCAGCATGTTGTCATCAAGCATCAACCTGATGGCCCGGAATAGATTGGTCTTACCGGAACCATTCTCACCAATGATGGTGTTGATGCCCTTCTTGAACATGAGTTTGGTATTTGCGAAGTTTCTGTAGTTAATGAGGCTCAGCTTGGAAATATGCATACGGTTTCTCTTTAGTATTTTGGGTGCGAATTCAACAATTCTCAGCAGAATCTAGTGGGATGCTCAAGCGACCCCTTGACGCGCTCATGCAAACGATTCTATTCGTATCCGACAAATATCTAGCATCCTGGATGCCATCGCTTCGCCTTCCGCGCCATAGTTCGGCAGCATCGGCAACGCAACTACGTCGGCGGCCTGCTTCATACGCGCGATCATGTCGTCGATTGCTACATCGGCATCGGCTGCTCGTAACCCCGCCGTGCTGGCCACCGTCCGAAAGTCCGCCCGGTGCAGCCGGTCATCCTTGCCGTTCAGCTTGAGCGCCATTCGGTCCCGTTCCAGCCGGGGAAAGACGCGCGTCGTCACCGCGTCGTAAAGTGGTGCCATGCGCACGGTGCTGAACTGCTTGTCTCCCGGTTCGACAGTTTTCAGGAGCGCCATGTTCTTGAGATGCATGTCGCCGTCCGCGATCAGCCAGGCAAAGAGCGCGCGCCGGAGGATGATGAGAAGATCCTCCTCCGGTGCGGTTGATAATGACCGGACAGCACGGGCGACACGTTCTATCGTCCCATCGTATTTTGCTTCGGTCGGCAGATCGAGCACGGAACAAAGGTCTTCCAATGCAAACATGCGCTTGTCTTTGACGCTTTCGCGGATGTCGAAGCGCTCGACCAGCAAGGCCGGGGGCATACCATCCGGCATCGCGATCAACGCCGTTGCCGGAACCACAAATCCGACTGCCCGGCCAAGAGCAAGAGCCATCCATTCGATCACCGGCAAGGCCTCGAACCCGCCCGTACCAGCAGGCTTGAGGATATGGGTGAACGGCGTGCCGGTGCTTGGCGATAGCACTCCGTTGGCATCAAGGTACATCGGTGCCTTGATCTGGATGCCCGACAAGCGCGGCGTGTCAGCGTGCTCGTAAATCTGCGCCAGATTGCGCTCGAAGCTTTCCTCGATGACGCTACGGCCTGGCCCGGCATAGGTGCCAGTGAATGCACCGTCTGCGGTATACCGGTCGAGGCGCGTCAGCAGCACATCCGGCGGCAGTGCAGCAAGTTCGCTCTGCTGCTCGACAATGGTGATGTTCGACATATATCGTTTGCCCGACCTTAGCATCGCCCGCTCGTCGCGATCATGCAGAACCGCTTCAAGCCAGCCTTCTGGCAGCAGGGAGATGATGAACGGGGGCAGCTTTCCGGGCGTGGTCTGGCGCACCAGTGCCGGTCCACCACCCTCAATCGGAAGCCATCGCCATTCAAATCCGTCGTGAATCAGGTTGCCGATGGGTGCGCCGTGCCAGGCGACGATCAGCTTGAGCGCTGCTGCATTGCGCACCGGCGCTGTTGCCGGACGGCGCAGAAGGAAGCGCTCGGATTGCTCACCTTCCCGGTACCATTCGTTTTCACGCGCCAAGGCCCAAACGGCATCGGCTGCGGCCTTCGCGTCCCCGTATTCTTCGATCAAACGTGCGGCGATGGAGTCGCGCGTCGTCTCATCAATCGAGGCTGCGTGTTCACTGCGCAAACGGAAGGCTTCAAGAAAGCGTTGGCGGATTGATGACACATCGACCCGGAATTCCCCCATGCCGTCGTCCACGACAGCGGAGCCAATCGAGGGCTGTTTTGGAGCTTCGTTCTGAATGATCTCCAGCGCGCGAATGCGGGTCCGCTGGCTGCGGCGGCCGCTCAAGAAAAGCCTGCCGTCCCGCGTTGGCCCCATGAGAACGGCACTCGCTGCGGACAAATAAGCATTGGGATATAGGTACCTCGCGATTCGGACCGCATACCTGAGCACCGTTGCATCTACGCCGTCGTCCGCGTCTATGTAGATGCCGCGCATGAGTTGGACAAGCTTTCCCGTCTCTGCCTGATAGTGGCTGCGCGCTTTGTCAATGTTTTCGCCTACAAGATACAGAGCCATTTTATAACTTTCGCGTGTTTCATCTACGAGAAAGTTAGCATTTTTTAGGAGTGGAGCGCAAGCGAATTCTAACTTTAGCGTATTTCACCTACGAGAAAGTTGGGATTTCCCAAGCAGTCGCGCTTAAGGACGGTAGAGGGTCTGGCGCTTTTTAGGTTTTTCGGTTGTGTTATTTTTAGGTTATTGTGCTGTCAGCAGGCAGGGAGACGCACCCAAGCCAAGGCGAACGTGGCTTGCGAACCTCATCTGGATGGTCAAGTGCGAATTTCCTAACATTAGGAACTGCTAATGAGCAGGGTAATACCCCGTACCTCCGAGCTGATCGTTAAAAAAGAACGTGACAATTTTGGTAAATATTGGCGGTGCTTGACGAGTGAGGGCGGGCACAAAATCAATAAAAAATTAATAAAAACAGCTACTTAACTTGGCTGTTAATCCGCAGGTCCCTGGTTCGAGTCCAGGTCGGGGAGCCAGAATACGAAGGGCCACGTTGCAAGACGTGGCCCTTTTTTCTATTTCCGCTTGCTGTTGCGCAGGGCGTTCGACTGGGGCGAGACCCGGACAATCGGTTATCCTTGCCTACTTGTAGTCGATGGCGTACGCTAGACACAACAGGAGTCAATCATGACCACACTAACAGCAAGCGAAGCGCGCGCCAGTCTCTACCGCCTCATGGAAGAGGCTGCTGAATCGCACCAGCCCATCACCATCAAAGGTAAGCGGCACGACGCCGTGCTGGTTTCGGCCGAGGACTGGCAGGCTATTCAGGAGACCCTGCACCTGCTTGCGGTTCCGGGCATGCGCGAGTCAATCAAAGAGGGGATGGCAGAGGCGGCAGAGGAATGTGCCAAGGAGCTCGACTGGTGAGCTGGCAGGTGGTCTTTGCCAAACATGCCCAAAAGGATGCGCAAAAACTCGCAGCGAGTGGACTGAAGGCCAAAGCGCAAGAGCTACTGGCAATCGTCAAGGAAAACCCTTTCCAGAACCCGCCACCGTACGAAAAGCTCGTCGGCGACCTGGCAGGGGCATACTCGCGTCGAATCAATATCCAGCATCGCCTTGTGTACGAGGTCTTACAAGACGCCAAAGTGGTCAAGGTGCTGCGCATGTGGTCGCACTACGAATAGACGCTTAGCCCAATCGTTGCCCAAGCCGCTTGCCCAGGCACAGCAGCGTCAGTGTCGGAGGCAGGCCCCATGCTTGCGGCAGCACCGAAGCGTCGCACACGAACAGGTTCTTGGTCGGCGTCTGCAAGTCGCTGTCGACACCTTCGCCAATGCGTACGCTGCCCCCCGGATGCGCGGCAAAGTGCCAGCTCTTGAAGATGTGCCTGGCGCCGCTCGCGGCCAGGATGTCGCGCGCGAGTCCAATGCCGCTCGCCAGTTTCTGGCGATCGCTTCGCTGCAGTGGCTTGTTTAGCCAATACGGCCCGACGCGTCCCCCGATTTCATCCCTGATCTTGACCATGATGCTGAGCGTGCGGCGATGGGCGAACAGCCGGTCGAAGCGCCCCACCTGGGCCGTGAAGCCCTGATACATCGGTCTGGGCAGGGTCATGTCCGCCAAAGTGATGCCCTCGGACCGCAGGTGCATGCCGGCCGCCATCGGCACCTCGGCGCCGCCATCGATGTCGTCCACCGTGCCCATCACCGCCACCACCGGGTCGCAGAAGTAGGAGCTGCCGGCCGGATGCAGCCCTGAGCGGTGCAGCAGGCGCGGGCTGCCTATGCCGCCTCCCGCCAGCACGACGATGCCGGCATGCGCCAGCTTGCGCTGGCCCCGGCAAACGAATTGAACGCCTGCCGCTTGCCCGTCTTGCACCAGCACGCGCTCGACCTTTGCGCCGTCGATCAAGGTGGCGCCGTGCGCGATGGCTTCGTCGACGAAGTCGCGCGCGGTCCATTTTGCGCCGTACGGGCAGCCGTAGGCGCAGCGCCAGCAGCCGCTGCGGCAGATCAGGGGGCGTATCAGCTTGTCGAGCTTGTGCCAGTCCAGTCCGGCGCTGCGTGCGCCTTGCATGATGCGCCGTGCCATCGGCCCGATCAGGCTGTCGGGCAGCGGGGCCATCGGCAGTTCGGCGCGCAATGCTTGCAGCGCTGGCGCCAGGTCGATGCCGTGCGCCGCAAACATGGGCAGCGGTGGCGCGCTGGCGGTGGCGAAGTTGATGGTGCTGCTGCCGCCCACGCTGACGCCTTGCACCAGCAGGGAGGCGTCGCGGTGGAGGAATGCGCCTTTGCCGGGTACCGCGCCGATGCTGGCCATCTGGCCGACCGTGCCGGCAACCGGCTTCGCACTGCCTTGTTCGAGCAGGAGCACGCGTACGCCGCCGCGCGCCAGTTCGCGCGCGACGGTGGCGCCGCCGGGCCCGCTGCCGACCACGATCGCGTCGTAGGAATGTTGCTTCATGTGGTCGGTGCTTGGCCGGTGGGAAAGTTAATGGAAACAATGATACAACGCGGACAATCCGAGCGCCGGGTTTCGGCGCCGGCGGGCGTTACTGAAGTCAAGTCGGGTTACGAATTTTTTCAAACGCGCAATCGAACGCGGCTCCAACAGGACTATTCTTTACGCAATTGCAGTCCTACTGCCCGGCATCTTGCTGTCTAGAAATTTATACGACTAATCCGAAGGAGAGTTTCCTTGTTTGACCTGAAAAACGCGCAGTCCACAACCGTAATTAAAGTCATTGGCGTTGGTGGCGCAGGCGGCAACGCTGTCAACCACATGGCGTCTTCAGGTTTGCTCGACGTTGAATTTATCTGCGCAAACACCGATGCGCAGGCCCTCGCCAATACCGCTGGCGCGGAAAAGATTCAACTTGGCATAACCGGCCTGGGCGCGGGGAGCGACCCCGTGGTCGGCCGCGAGACCGCGCTGCGCGAGCGCGCGCGCATCGCCGAAGCGCTCGAGGGCGCGCACATGGTTTTCATCACGGCAGGCATGGGCGGCGGCACCGGGACCGGGGCCGCACCGGTGGTCGCGGAAGTGGCCAAGGAAATGGGCATCCTGACCGTCGGCGTGGTGTCCAAGCCGTTCGAGTTCGAAGGCGCGCGCCGCATGCGCGTGGCCGACGAGGGCATTGCGATCCTGAGCAAGTCGGTCGATTCGCTCATCATCGTGCTCAACAGCCGTCTGGAAGAGGTAATGGGTGACGACATCACGCAAAAGGAGGCCTTCAGCGCGGCCGATGACGTGTTGAGCAAGGCTGTTTCCGGCATATCCGAAATCATCAACGTCCCCGGCATGATCAACGTCGACTTCGAGGACGTGCGCACCGTCATGCGTTCGATGGGAACGGCGGTGATGGGCACCGCGATGCACTCGGGCGACGACCGCGCCATCAATGCGGCCCAGGAGGCGATTGCTTGCCCATTGCTCGATGGCACGAACCTGCATCTCGCGCGCGGGCTGCTGGTCAATATCGCAGCATCCCAGGAAACGCTGAAATTGCGCGAGACAAAACTGGTGATGAACCTGATCTGTTCGCAAACGAGCGAGGACGCCATCATCAAGTTTGGCGCGGTGTACGACGAGACGCTCGGCGACGCCATGCGCATTACGGTCGTCGCGACCGGCTTGTCGCCCGCCATCGAAGTTGGGGCTACCCCCGCGCGCACCCAGCCATCAAGAGTGGCCGGGGCACTGCGCCAGACTCCGCCGCCGGCAGCCCCGGTCCGGGGCACAGTCCTCAGGGAGCCTGCGGGGTTCTTGAACCAGCGCGCGAACACTGCGCCAACGCCGGCCCAGCCACTGGCAGGCCCGGCGCGCGCGCTGCCGGCTTCGCAGTAGGCGCTTTCATCACGAAAGGAAACGACATGAGCACGCATGGCCCAGGGAAAGGCAGTGATCAATCGGGTAGCGCCGGCAAAGCAAGCCCGGCGCCGTCGGCACAGGACGAGCATGCCGTTGCGGTCGGTACTGGCGCGCCCGGCAATTGTCAGGGCAACTCGCCAGACTACGATGGCTCGCAGCGCGATTCCGGCGGCAGCGGTGGCAGCGAGCTTACCGGCAGCCAGAGCGCGCCGGATGCCGGCAGCGAGCACGCTGCCGAAGAGTCGGCCAGCGCCATGACGGCGCCTGTACGAGGGCCGCAAGACACACGCAGCGAGCAAGCGGGCTTGCCCGGGCCGGGACTGGGGGCGCCGGAAACGGGCGCCAACCAGCAGCCAGGCGATCTTGCGCCCGGGAAGAGGAAATAAGCATCTCGGCAGAAAGAGCTTGACCTTGCCATGGTGGGAGGGTTTATCGTGTAGCCATTGAGACAGGAGGCCCAATGGATACGGTAGTCACCCAGAACCACGCCGTCACGCAAGCGAGCTTCAAGATTGGCGGCATGACCTGCGCCTCGTGCGTGGCGCGGGTGGAAAAAGCCCTCAGGGGCGTTCCCGGCGTGATCGACGCGAGCGTCAACCTGGCCACCGAAAAAGCGAGCGTCACCAGCGCCGGCCCCGTTGCCGCAGCATTGATTGCGGCTGTCGGCAAAGCCGGCTACGAGGCGTCCGAGCTACATGCCGGGTCCGCGCCTGCGGCGCCCCGGCCCAGCCCTGCGATGCCCGCATGGTGGCCGGTCGCTGCCGCAACTGTCCTGAGCCTGCCGTTGATCGTTCCGATGCTGCTGCAGCCACTCGGCATCGACCTGATGCTGCCCGGCTGGTGGCAACTGGCGCTGGCGACCCCGGTGCAGTTCTGGCTTGGGGCGCGCTTTTACCGCGCCGGCTGGAAGGCCGCGCGCGCGCTGAGCGGCAACATGGATTTGCTGGTGGCGATCGGCACCAGCGCCGCCTACGGCTTGTCGCTCTATCTTCTGCTCATGCATCGCGGGCACGGCATGACCCACCTTTACTTCGAATCGTCCGCGGTCGTCATCACGCTGGTCTTACTCGGAAAATGGCTGGAAACGCGCGCCAAACGGCAGACCGTGGCGGCCATCGGCGCGCTCGAATCGCTGCGCTCCACCGAGGCGATCGTGCGCAGGAATGGCAAGGATGCGGTCGTTCCCGTGGCCGATGTCGCGACCGGGGACCTGGTCGTGGTGCGCCCGGGCGACCGGGTTCCGGTCGACGGCAGGATCGTCGAAGGGAGCAGCCACCTGGACGAATCGCTGTTGACCGGCGAGAGCCTGCCGGTCGCGAAACAAGAGGGTGACAGCGTCACCGGCGGCGCGGTCAACGCCGATGGCCTGCTGGTCATCGAAGCGACCGCGGTCGGCGGCGCCACCATGCTGTCCCAGATCATCAAGCTGGTCGAGGATGCGCAGGCGGTCAAGGCGCCGATACAGCGCACGGTCGACAAGGTGAGCGCCGTATTTGTGCCGGTGGTGCTGCTGATCTCCTTGGTCACGTTGCTTGGCTGGGGCATCGCGATCGGCGACTGGCAGCAAGCCTTGCTCAACGCGGTGGCGGTGCAAGTGATCGCCTGTCCCTGTGCGCTGGGCCTGGCCACGCCGACCTCGATCATGGTTGGCACCGGCGCCGCCGCCAGGTGCGGGATTCTGATCAAGGACGCGGAAGCGCTGGAAACGGCACATGCGGTCGACCTTGTGGTGTTCGACAAGACCGGCACGCTCACGCAAGGCAAGCCGCGGGTGGTCGCGGTCGAAGGTGCGGCGCAGGCGCCGCTCAAGGTGCTCGAACTGGCGTGGGCAGTGCAGCAGTACAGCGACCATCCCCTGTCGAAGGCGGTGGCGGCGGCGGCCACGCAGCAGCAGCTCGCCTTGCTGCCTGCCGGAGGCGCGCAGGCGTTGCCGGGACGCGGCGTGAAGGCCGACGTGGGCGGGCGCGCTGTCTATCTCGGCAACGCTCGCCTGATGCGCGAATTGGGCGTGCCAACCGAATCGATGCAGGCCAGCGCGTATGCACACGAGCAGGACGGCAAGACCGTGTCCTGGCTGGCGGCGCAGGCGCCAAGCGGACTTGAACTGGCGGGCCTGATCGCCTTTGGCGACACCGTCAAGCCGTCTGCCGCGGCGGCGGTTGCGCGCCTTGCGGGGATGGGAGTGGGCTCGCTGATGCTCACCGGCGACAACGCCGGCAGTGCTCGCGCGGTGGCGCAGGCGGTGGGGATCACGGAGTTTGTCGCTGAAGTGCTGCCGGCGGACAAGGCGAAGGTGGTGACCGAGCGCATGAACCAGGGCAAGACGGTGGCCATGATCGGCGACGGCATCAATGACGCGCCAGCCCTGGCCGCAGCCAACGTCGGCATTGCAATGGCAAGCGGCACCGACGTTGCGATGCATACGGCCGGAATCACCCTGATGCGCGGCGACCCGGCTCTGGTGGCCGATGCGATCGATATTTCAAACCGCACTTACCGGAAGATCAGGCAAAACCTGGGCTGGGCCTTCGTGTATAACATCGTCGGCATTCCGCTGGCGGCGTTCGGGCTGCTCAATCCCGTCATTGCCGGTGCTGCCATGGCACTGAGTTCGGTCAGCGTTGTGAGCAACGCGCTGTTGTTGCGGCGCTGGAAGCCGGCACCGGCATCGGCATCGCAATCGGAGCCGGCGGCGTCCGGCGCAATCATTTTTAAAAACGGGACCGGCCTTCCCATCGCGGCAGGGGCCGCGGTCAGTCCCATCACCAAGGAGAAAGAAGCAATGTATGAACTCACGGTTGAAGGAATGACTTGCGGCCACTGCGTGGGCCGGGTGACCAAATCGGTCCACAGCGTCGACCAGGACGCGAAAGTGGAGATCGATCTGCCAAGCGGGAAGGTGCGGGTCGACAGCAAGGCGGAACTGGACGAGCTCGCAGCGGCAATTGCCGAGGCGGGCTATCCGGTCACGGCGACTTCTGCAGCTTAAGTCTGCATGGTCTGATATTGCATAAACTACAGGGCGCGTAATCCGGGGAAGATGTTCAAAAAATGACAAGGGTAGTCTATCGTCATTATTTATTGAACCTTAAAATTTCCCCACTGGAGAAGCGGCATGGAATGCATCGTCTGCGGCAGCGCAACATCCGCAGGCCTGTCATCGTGGCATGCCACTTGTCCATCGTGCCGCTATGAAAGTGCCGGTCTCCAGCCGACAATCAATGAAACGTCCGTGCACGCCATGCTCAACGAGCATGACCGTGAGGCGGGGCTGAAAGCGCTGCGGTCGGAAAACTTCAAAACCATTGCGGAGTATGCCGCATATTATGCGTCGCCGGCCGCCACCGCCTTGCTCGACGTCGGGAGCGCACACGGCTGGTTTCTCGAAGCTGCCCGGGCACGGTTCAAGGTCCTGGGCATAGAGCCGGACGCTGCGGTTGGCGCAGCCGCAGCGAGCAGGGGCCTGCCAGTACGCCAGGGGTATTTCCCTGACGCATTGAAAGACAATGAACGCTTCGACGTGATTGTATTTAACGACGTCATCGAACATATTCCGGATATCCAGAGTGCGGTGTCTGCCTGCAAGGACAGGCTGAACAAGGACGGCGTCCTGATATTGAACCTTCCCAGCAGCCGGGGATTTTTCTTCAGGTTGTCCAAGATCTTTGCCCGGCTCGGGTGGTACGCCCCGTTCGAGCGTTTGTGGCAAAAGGATTTGCCGTCCCCGCACGTTCACTATTTTCACTGCGATAATTTGGCTGTGCTCGTCGGCAAACAGGGTTTCGAATTGCTCAAGACGGCGCGGCTTCCTTCGCTGCGCGCGGTCGGATTGCTGGAGCGGCTTCGGTGTGTCGGCAACGTCAACAAGCTCGGTTTGTATTTGCAGTATGGCGCGATCCTGTGCGCGATTCCCGTGCTGCGCATTTTTCCCAGCGATATCGTGGTCTGCATCTTCCGCAAAAAATAGCCGTCATCCCGTTTCCGCGCCCCCCGTCGTTTCCGCCATTGGCGAAACCGACTTCCCGCGCAGGCGGGAATCCAATTACGCCGCGTCACAGCGGTTAAAATTGGGTTCCCGCCTCCGCGCATTGCTGTCCGGAATAAGAACGTTGACATTTGCACGTCGTTCCCGCGCAAGCGCATTGCTGTCCCGAATAAGACCTTTGACATTGTCAACACGCACGCCGCCAAAGGGCCGTTCGAATAACCTTCAACCCGAGACTTAATCTCGTCGTTTCCGGCCGATGGCGGCCCCCTT
>JBAQKU010000351.1:0-2385 GCA_049301315.1 Telluria sp. | reverse complement strand
ATCCTGACCGAGCGCCCGTCGCACCAGCCGGCCCGCCTGCTGCTCGCGCAGGCGAGCGAGAAACTGGCGCAGCCGCCGGCCGAGAGCGCGCTGGCCCAGGCCTTCCGCCAGCCGATCAGCATCGAATTTCGCGACGCGCCGCTCAAGCAGGTGTTCGAAGTGCTCGCGCGCCGCTCCGGCTTGAACTTCCTGTTCGACAAGGATGTCAAGACCGACCAGAAGAGCTCGATCTTCCTCAAGAACAGCACGGTCGAGGCGGCGGTGTATTTCCTGCTGGTGACCAACCAGCTCGAGCAGCAGGTGATGGACGCCAACACCATCCTGGTCTATCCGAACATCGCGGCCAAGCGCAAGGAATACGAGGAGATGACGGTCAAGACCTTCTTCCTGGCCAATGCCGACGCCAAGAACGTCGCCAACACGCTCAAGATCATCCTCAAGTCGCGCGACGTGGTGATCGACGAAAAACTCAACCTCGTGATCATGCGCGACAACCCGGAGGCGATCAAGCTGGCCACCCGGCTGGTCGCGCTGCAGGACGTGGCCGAACCGGAGGTGATGCTGGAAGTGGAGATCCTGGAGATCAAGCGCAGCCGCCTGCTCGACCTTGGCATCGCCTGGCCGGCCAGCGTGTCGCTGGCGCCGTTGGCGACGCTGGCCGGCCCGCTCACGCTCGACGAACTGCGCAACCTGAACGGCTCGCGCATCGGCATCGCGGGCGTGTCGGCCACCATCAAGGCCGACCAGACCGACGGCGACACCAACACCCTGGCCAATCCGCGCATCCGGGTGCGCAACAAGGAAAAGGCCAAGGTCGTCATCGGCGACAAGGTGCCGGTCATCACGACCACCATTTCGCCGGGCGCGGGCGGCTTCGCGACCGAATCGGTCAACTACGTCGACGTCGGCCTGACCCTGAACGTGGAGCCGACCATCTACCTGAACAACGAGGTGGCGATCCGGATTTCGCTCGAGGTGAGCAACCTGGTCAGTTCGATGACCACCAAGTCCGGCACCACCGCCTACCAGATCGGCAGCCGCCAGGCCAGCACCATGCTGCAGCTGAAGGACGGCGAGAACCAGGTGCTGGCGGGCCTGATCAGCAACGAAGAGCGCAGCAGCGGCAGCAAGGTGCCGGGCCTGGGCAGCCTGCCATTGCTGGGGCGCCTGTTCGGCAGCGTGCGCGACGGCAGCGAGAAAAGCGAAATCGTGTTGTCGATCACGCCTCACCTGGTGCGCAACATCGAGCGCCCGGCGGCCGGCGCCTCCGAATTTAGCGCCGGTACCGAAACGAGCTTCCGGCGCCGTCCCGACGCCACGCCCAAGGCGCCGGCCACGCTGCCGGTCGCAGCGCCATTGCCGCTCGCGGCCCCGGAGCGCACGCCATGATTCCCGCTTCCACGCGCGCCTTTACGCTGATCGAATTGCTGGTGACGCTGGCGCTGCTGGCCCTGCTCGGCACCCTGGTGCTGCCGGTCGCGCAACTGACGCTGCAGCGCAGCCAGGAACAGGATCTGCGGCGCGCCCTGCGCGAAATCCGGCACGCGATCGACGCCTACAAACAGGCCTATGACGAGGGCCGCATCGCGCCCGGTGTGGGCGCGAGCGGGTATCCGAAAAAACTCGATCTGCTGGTCGACGGCGTGCCCGACCTGCGCAGTGCGAAACGCAGCAAGATGTTCTTCCTGCGCCGGCTGGCGCGCGACCCCTTCAATCCCGACACGCAGTTGAGCGAGGCGCAGTCGTGGGGCAAGCGCAGCTACGCCAGCGAGGCGGCCGATCCGCAGGAAGGCGACGATGTGTACGATGTCTATTCGCGTTCGCCCGGAATCGGGCTGAACGGCGTTCCTTACAGTAAGTGGTGAGCATGAGGCACACTGCGCAACAGTGTGGCC
The DNA here is from genome assembly GCA_049301315.1 of Telluria sp. GTDB lineage: Bacteria > Pseudomonadota > Gammaproteobacteria > Burkholderiales > Burkholderiaceae_D > JBAQKU01. The sequence continues at coordinate 490 of JBAQKU010000351.1, read as the reverse complement.
AGCGCGCGCGCACCGGCTTCACGCTGATCGAGCTGCTGGTGGTGCTGGCGATCGTCGCCTTGCTGCTGAGCCTGGCGATGCCGCGCTTTTTTCCGAGTCTCGAGAGCGCCAGGGAAACCGTCCTGGCCGACAACCTGCGCAATACCCGCGCCGTGATCGACCAGTATTACGCCGACACCGGGCGCTATCCGGACTCGCTCGAGCAACTGGTCGAAAAAAAATACCTGCGCAGCGTGCCGGTCGATCCGGTCACCGGGAGCGCCGCGACCTGGGTCGTGATCGCGCCCGAGGACGAGACCCGTGGCGCTGTCTACGGCATCAAGAGCGGCGCGCCCGGCAACGACCGCGGCGGCAAACCCTACCTCGACTGGTGAGCCATGTCCGCGCGCGCGCAACAGGCCGGCTTCACCTACCTTGTCCTGATCATCCTGGTGGCCATCGTCGGCATGGTGGGCGCGGCCAGCCTCAAGATCGGCGCGCTGCTGCAGCG
>JBAQKU010000350.1:0-2840 GCA_049301315.1 Telluria sp. | reverse complement strand
GCGCCGGTTGGGTTGTGGCAGCATGCATGCAGCACCACGATCGAGCCGCGCGGCATGGCCTTGAGCGCTGCGAGCATGCCCGAGAAATTAACCCCGTGGGTGGCAGCGTCGTAGTAGCTGTAGTTGTTGACCACGAAGCCGGCGCTTTCGAACAGCGCGCGGTGGTTCTCCCAGCTCGGATCGCTGATGTAGACTTGGGCGCCCGGCGCAAAACGCTGCAGGAAATCGGCGCCGATCTTGAGTGCGCCGGTGCCGCCGATGGCTTGCACCGTGACCGCGCGCTTGTCTTGAATAATCGGGCTGTCGGCGCCAAATACCAACTCTTGCACGGCCTTGTCGTACGCCGCCAGGCCCTCGATCGGCAGGTAGGTGCGCGGTGTGGGCTGTTCCATCAGGATCGCTTCGGCCTTGCGTACGCACGCGAGCAGCGGAACCTTCCCGTTGTCGTCATAATAGACGCCTACGCCGAGATTGATCTTGGCGGGATTGGTGTCGGCGTTGAACGCCTCGGTGATGCCCAGGATAGGGTCACGTGGGGCCATGTCAATGGCGCTGAAAATGCTGGCGGAAGCGGGTGATGTCATCTGGTAAACTTGGGTGTCGGCTGGGTTGTATAGACAGCGCCCCCTACTATTCACTGGAGCGCAGACGAGCTCCCATTTTAACAAAGGTCTGGTCGTATGGCTGAATTATCCGTTGCACATGACACGGCGCCAACCGTGGTCACCTTCCCCGACTCCCCCTTCAAGCTGCACCAGCCGTTCGCGCCCGCCGGCGACCAGCCAAGCGCCATCGAGGGTCTGGTCGAAGGCATCAACGACGGCCTCTCGTTCCAGACCCTGCTCGGCGTGACCGGTTCGGGCAAGACCTACACCATGGCCAACGTGATCGCGCGCGCCGGCCGGCCCGCGATCGTGTTCGCCCCCAACAAGACGCTGGCCGCCCAGCTGTATTCGGAATTTCGCGAGTTCTTCCCGCACAACGCGGTCGAGTACTTCGTCAGCTACTACGATTACTACCAGCCGGAAGCCTACGTGCCGCAGCGCGACCTGTTCATCGAGAAGGACTCCTCGGTCAACGAGCACATCGAACAGATGCGCCTGTCGTGCACCAAGTCGCTCATGGAGCGGCGCGACGTGATCATCGTGGCGACCGTCTCGGCCATCTACGGTATCGGCAACCCGAGCGAATACCACCAGATGATCCTGACGCTGCGCGCCAAGGACAAGGTCGCGCAGCGCGACGTGATCGCGCGCCTGATCCAGATGCAGTACACGCGCAACGAGATCGACTTCGGGCGCGGCACCTTCCGCGTGCGCGGCGACACCATCGACATCTTCCCGGCCGAGCATGCCGAGCTGGCGATCCGGGTCGAGATGTTCGACGACGAGATCGAATCGCTGCAGCTGTTCGACCCGCTGACCGGGCGCGTGCGCCAGAAGATTCCGCGCTTTACCGTCTATCCCGGTTCGCACTATGTGACGCCGCGTTCGACCGTGCTGCGCGCGATCGAGACCATCAAGGTCGAACTGCGCGAACGGCTCGAGTTTTTCCGCAAGGAGAACAAGCTGATCGAAGAACAGCGCCTCGAGCAGCGCACCCGCTTCGACCTCGAGATGATGGCCGAGATCGGTTTTACCAAAGGCATCGAGAACTACTCGCGCCACCTGTCCGGCGCGCTGCCGGGCGAGCCGCCGCCGACGCTGGTGGACTACCTGCCCAAGGACGCCATCATGTTCCTCGACGAGTCGCACGTGCTGGTCGGGCAGCTCAACGCGATGTACAACGGCGACCGCTCGCGCAAGACCAACCTGGTCGACTACGGCTTCCGGCTGCCGTCGGCGCTCGACAACCGGCCGCTCAAGTTCCAGGAATTCGAGGGCAAGCTGCGCCAGACCGTTTTCGTATCGGCCACGCCGGCCGACTACGAGAATACGCACGCCGACAACGTGGTCGAACAAGTGGTGCGCCCGACCGGGCTGGTCGACCCGCAGATCATCGTGAAGCCGGCGCACAGCCAGGTCGACGACCTGATGTCCGAAATCGTGGACCGGGTCGCCAAGGACGAGCGCGTTCTGGTGACGACCCTGACCAAACGCATGGCCGAACAGCTGACCGAATACCTGAGCGACCACGGGATCAAGGTGCGCTACCTGCACAGCGACATCGAGACGGTCGAGCGGGTCGAGATCCTGCGCGACCTGCGCCTTGGCACCTTCGACGTGCTGGTCGGGATCAACCTGCTGCGCGAGGGCCTCGACCTGCCCGAGGTGTCGCTGGTGGCGATCCTGGACGCCGACAAGGAAGGCTTCCTGCGTTCCGAGCGCAGCCTGATCCAGACCATCGGGCGCGCCGCGCGCAACCTGAATGGCGTCGCGATCCTGTATGGCGACAGGATCACCGATTCGATGCGGCGCGCGATCGACGAGACCGAGCGCCGGCGCGCCAAGCAGATCGCCTTCAACAGCGCCAACGGCATCACGCCGGTCGGCATCAAGAAAAGCATCCGCGACATGATCGACGGCGTGTACAGCCCGCAGCAAGCGCGCGAACACATGGAAACGGAGAAAGAAAGCGCCAAGGTCGAGGCGATGAGCGAGAAGCAGATCGGCAAGGAGATCAAGCGGCTCGAAAAGCTCATGGTCGATCACGCCAGGAACCTCGAGTTCGAGAAGGCGGCGCAGGTGCGCGACCAGTTGCACGTGCTCAAGCAGCAAGCCTTCGGCGCGCCCGGCACCGACAACCTCCTATCGATCCTCGGCAAATAGCAAAACGACGAGCGGGTAGCGGCACGCGCCCCGCGCCGCGAACGGTCCCTCATTAAAAATCGGGGACAGACC
>JBAQKU010000349.1:0-3099 GCA_049301315.1 Telluria sp. | reverse complement strand
GTGGTGCTCTGGTCCGACGCCAGCACGCGCGCCTTCGGGCGCATCTCGGCGCGCGGCGGCGCCGCCTCCGGCAACGGCGGCCTGGTCGAAACCTCGGGCAATATCCTGGACGTGAACGGAATCGCGGTCGATGCCGGCGCGGCGCACGGCGCCATCGGCAGCTGGCTGCTCGATCCTTTGGATATCAACATCGCCCCGGCCGGCATCGCGGCCATCAGCGAGGTCGACGGGTTCGAGAAGACGCCGACCGAGCCCAAGTCGATGGACCCGGAGGTGCTCGTCAACGCCAGCACCAATATGGTGCTGCAGGCCAAGCGCGACGTGGTGTTCGGCGCTCCGGTGACTATCGCAACCTCGGGCGTCGGCCTGACGGTACAGGCCGGTAACAGCATCAGCGTGAACCAGGCGCTCAATTCGAACGGCGGCAACCTGGTGTTCAAGGCCAACGACAGCGCGTCCGGCAGCGCGACCGGCGGCGCGGTATTCGTCAACGCCGCGCTTAACGCCGGCGGCGGCAAGATCGACATCAGCGGCACCAGCGTCACCTTCGCTAACGCGGGCAGCGCCGTCAACACAGGCGGCGCCGGCATGGTCGTGCGCGCCAATACGGCCGGCGGCAGCGTCAGCCTGGCCAGCGGCACCAGCCTGACGGGCACCGGCAAGCTCGAGCTGATCGCCGACTCCCTCACGCTCGCCGGCGCCATCAACGCCGGCGGGGCCAGCGGCACCTCGATCGTGGTCATGAAGCCCTATACGGCGAACCGGGCCATCAACATCGCCGCCGGCACGGTGGACGCCTCGCTGACCGTGACCCCGGGCGACCTGGCCAACATCAGCGCCCACCAGATCAATATCGGCGACAGCAGCACGACCGGCGCGCTGAACGTGTCGGCGCCCTTTACCGCCGGCGCCGGAAAAGCGAATTCCCTCATTCTCGAGACCAGCGGCAATATCTCAATCGGTAGCGCAATCGACCTGTCGACCAACAATGCGAACAGCTACTTGCTGGCCGGCGTATCCGGTGCCGGGCAAATCACGGTGAGCAGCGCGCTCAAGGCCGCCAGCGTGGTGCTGCGCGGCGACCAGATGGCGCTCGGCGCTGGCGCCGGCATCGTCGCCAACAGCGTGACGCTCAGCCCGAACAGCACGGCCGGCGCGATCATGCTTGGCGTCGGCGCCACCGACAGCAGCACCCAGCTCGGGCTGGACCAGGATGAAATGAGCAAGATCACGGCGACCGACGTGACCATCGGCGGCACCGGCCAGACCGGCGCCGTCACTGTGGGCGGCGCGCTTGCCATGCCAGCCGGTAGCGGGCGCTCGCTCACGCTCAAGTCCGGTTCGGGCGGCATCACGCTTTTGGCTGCGCTGTCGGCCCCCGGCCCGGTCTCGCTTGTCTCGGAAGGCGGTGCCGTCACTGCCAGCGGCGGCACGGTTGGCGCAACCTCGTTGTATGCGAAGGGTAGCTCGGTCGATTTGACGGGTAACAATCCCGTGGGCGTGGTGGCCGGCCAGGCAAGCGCGGGCGACTTCAGGTACCACTCGCTCAATGTGGTGAGCGTGCAATCGCTCACACCCGGTTCCGGCATCACGGCCAGCGGCGAGGTCGAACTGACGTCGGTCACGGGCATCAGCCTGGAAGCCGATGTCAGCGCTGCCTCGGTACGGCTGGCTGGCTGGAGCGGCGCAGTATCGATGGCGAGCGGCGCAACCGTCAGCGCCGCCACGGCCATCGATATCGAGGCCGACCAGATGAAATTCGACAGCGCAGCCCATCTGAGTACGCCCGCCGGCCAGGTCTCACTGATGCCGCGCAGCGCGGGGCGCGACATCGAACTGGGAACCGGCGCCACCGATGCGTCCACGGTGCTCGGCTTGAGCCAGGCCGAGCTGCGTACCATCGATAGCTACTCCTTGTCCGTGTCCAATCATGGAGAAGGCGTGGCAGGCACGGTCAGGGTGGTCGGCGCGCTCGACCTGAGCGCGTCGCCGCACCTGGCATCGACCACGATCTCCTCCGGTTCCGGCTTTAGTGTCGGCGCTCCCATGAAGCTGCCGGGCGCGCTGGTGCTGAGCTCGGGCCTTGCGATGGCGCTTGACGCATCGGTCGAGGCAGCCGGCAGCCTGACGCTGCATGGTCACGGCGGCATTGCCGGCAGCGGCGTCATCAAGGGCGGCTCGGTGTCGCTCAATTCCTACTTCGGTATCGGTAGCGCCGACACGCCTGTCGATACCCAGACCGCAGCTTTGTCGGCCAGTAACAATCATGCCAACGGCAGCGCTCCCATCCATATTCGAAACAATTTCGCCGTACCGCGCAGCATGGTACTCGGGGCCGTCACGCAGTCCGACAGCAGCAACAACGGCGCCATCATCATCGACAATTACGGCGGCATGACCGTCGGCGGACCGGTCAGTGCGAACGGGGGCAGAATCAAGCTCGCTACCCACAGCCCGTTGACGATCGCCGGCAACGTCACGACCACCAGCGGCGACATCGCGCTCGAAGCGGGCGGCAGCGGCGACTTGACGATCGTCAGTCCGGCACTGGTGCACTCGAGCACGGGCGCGATTTCCCTCAAGGCGGGCTCGACCATCACGGCGCCGGACGGCACCGTCACGACCGGCGGCACGATCACCCTGGCGCCATCCCAGGATACGCCTCCACCGGTGGTGGTCGTGCCACCGCCACCGCCGACCGTGGCCGCGTGCCTGGCCACGCCATCGGCATCGGGTTGCACCGAGATCCTGGCGCAGGCCTTGACCGACTGTCTCTCCAACCCGACCGGAGCCAGTTGCACTGCCGTACTGCCTACGCTTGCGACCTGTACCACTGACCCGAGCGCTACCGGCTGCGCGGTGGTACTGCCGTCGCTGGCCACCTGCGTGGCGAGTCCGACGGCTGCCGGTTGCGGCGTGGTCTTGCCATCGCTGAACACGTGCGTGGCGTCGCCGCTGGCGAGCGGCTGCAGCGCGGTCTTGCCGTCGCTGGACGCTTGCGTGGCCACGCCACAGGCGAGCGGCTGCAGCGTGGTCTTGCCGTCGCTGAGCGCTTGCGTATCGGCGCCGCTGGCGACCGGTTGCAGCGTGGTCTTGCCG
>JBAQKU010000348.1:0-12121 GCA_049301315.1 Telluria sp. | reverse complement strand
CCACGGTCGCGGAGCAACGCGCCCACAACGTGCACGTTCACGACGGCATTGGCGAGCAGGACTTCGTAGCGATGCGCCAGAAGCGCGATGCGGGGCTGGAAAAGCCGGTGCTGATCCTGCCTGCGATTCAGGTGAACATCCGCGCGGGCGCCATGCCGGCCGCGGAGAGTAATCGAGTCACCTACCTCAAGATTCCCGTCAACGCACTCTGATCAGGGTTGGCTGTCTATGTGGGAGGCGAGCCGTCGCTGATGTATCAGCCAATGCCATCGCTGCATCCGACGGGTTTCTGCGCGCCGGCCTGAAGGGCGCGTTGTATTAACAAAATACGCATGGCAGAATGAACGTCAACTCAACCGGTGGATTGCCATGGACCCCGCACAGACCGACCGCAATACTCCGCCCGCATCATCGCTAGACCTGACCACACTCGCGGCTGCGCAGCGCGATATGCGCTCGGCCTATATGGGCGGCGCACCTGGTATGCTGGTCTCTGGCCTGGTCTGGGCAGTGGCCGGCTGCGTCGCGACGTGGATGTCGCCGGAGCGTGCCGTATGGGCGCTGTTCGTCGGCGGCGTGTTCATCCATCCGGTCGCCGTGCTGCTCGTGCGGTTGCTCGGGCGCACGGGGCGGCATGCCCACGGCAATCCGCTCGGCGCTCTGGCAATGGCCACGACCTTCTGGATGATCATGATGCTACCCCTGGCATATGGCGTTTCATTGCTGCGCGTCGACCTGTTCTTCCCCGCGATGCTGTTCGTTATCGGCGGACGCTACCTCTGCTTCCAGACGCTCTACGGAAGCCGCCTGTACTGGATTTTCGGCGCCGTGCTGGCACTGGCCGGCTACGGCCTAGTCGAGTTGAATGCGCCGGTCGCGCTGGGCGCGTTCGCCGGTGCGGTGATCGAGGCTGTGTTCGCCGGTCTGCTGCTGGCTGGCGTACGACGCGAAGCCGGCATGCGGACCGCCCTGGCCTAAGCCTTTGCCAAATTGTCGCCGAACAGACGGCACTGGATCGGCTCCGACGGAGAACCGTTAGGTGCGCATCCTAGCAATATACTGTTCACTTGAGTCTGCAATCGGCCAGGTGCGGTCATTCGGTGATATCTGACGTCTGTCAACTCACCGTCAGCAACGCTTCAGGGTGCCGACGTTCAAAAGTCCTGGCGAACTTCTGCACTCGACCTTGCTAAAAGCAGGGTGCTGTTTGCGTGGGGGCGTCAACTTAGCGGGGACAGGGTCGAAATACCGTAGCGGGAATGATCGGAGTGGTGCATGATCTAAGTAAGGGCCGCAATCGGGCTGCGGACGGTTTAGGAGTGAATTGGGCATGACAACCAGGATCACTGTAGCCGCTGGCAACGCCAGGATCGGCGATATTATCTACAACGGCCTTGGCACTGGCAAACACCCAACCTACGCCTGGGAAGCTATCACCCAAGTCAATTCGGTGGATGGACTGATTCAGCTGATTACGGGCCATCTCGAAGGCCCCCACGGTGAATTCTGGTTCGAGCCGGACGAATCAGTTGTCGTGGTTCGCCACCCACCCGCAGAGCCCAAACCAGCTATCGCAGAGCCCCACAACAAGCGAACTCACGGGCATTAGGACAGGCTTTATCCTCGGCGGTGGTTGCATGATGGCCCATTGACGCCACAAAATACACGGGTTGCGACTGGTGCCGGGCATCAAGAGACGTTTGCCGCCCACGCTCTATGTCAGGTCAAGCCAAGACTGTTACCGGACGTTCGGCATCGGAACGTGATGGACGGAACCCGGCCAAAATCGGGCAGTCACGCGCGTTTTCCAGTCTCGTCGTGATTTGGATTTAAAAATTCCTGAGCACATAAAAATCATGAAGCGTATTCACAAGGCGGCCTTGTATATGCGATTGAAGTCGGAGGGGCAAGCGGTCTTATTGATTGCGGGCCGGCTGAAGGGTCCGCTCCCCGGTAATGTACAATGCGAGACGCTTGACACTTCAATAATTTGATGGCGGGCGGGGCAGATTTTTTCGCCTGAATATTCCAACCTTGACCGCAAGTTCGGCCCCTCGAGGCGGCCCCGGCAACATTGGGCGAAGCCGTCCGGCTTGGTGGTGGTGGTGGTGGTGGTGGTGGTGGTGGTGGTGGTAAAGACTATCTCTATCTACGGATTTGTTGGCAAGAGCAGGTTTCGTGGCGTTGTCCATGGCGTGTCCCATGTGCTCGTCGCCGCACGCTCAGCTTTGAGTCCATTTTATGGCAGATCGGCTACATGCAGCTGGCCGCCGCCACGAAGAAAAACGGCGTCCGTTCGCGGCTAAATAATTCCAGAAAGAAATACGATGCAAACAGAAATCTTGAAGATAATAGGCCTTAATGAAGGCTGCGCCGATAGGGTAAGTGACATATTGATCATGGTCGATGGCGTCACCACCGTATCGCTTGGTGCCCAGAGTGCGACCGTGCAATTCGACGAAAAACTTACTTCGGTCCAGAAATTGCAGGCAATCCTCGAAAATGTCGACTTTAGCGTTGAATCAGTCAAGCAGGCGGATAAAAAAGTCGGAGGTTGCGGCGGCGGCTGCGGCGGTGGTGGTGGCTGTCATAGCTAGGGAGCCGCTGATCAATTCGCTTTCTTAGTCAAGAATCGGCAACGGCGCGAACGAACGCAGACACCGGCGATGCTGGTCGATTCTTGGGGCTTAATTAAGGCGTTTCTGCCGATTTGAGGCCGTGTCTCGCGCCTTTCGGCGATCAAGACGCTCTTCGGGCTTCAGTGACGGTAAAGCGCCTGCCGGCCAGCACCAGATTGGCGAGTGCGAACAGCGTGAACAGCTGCGCGGTGTTCTTGGCCAAGCCGCGATAGCGCGTCTTGCGATGACGGAACAGGTTCTTGATGACATGGAACGGATGTTCAACTTTCGCCCGCACGCTGGCCTTCAGATGCTCCAGCTTTTCGAGCATGCGCCCCAGTTTGTTGCCGGGCAGCGAAACTACGAAACTACAGCGAAACTACGGGACACCCACTTATCGATGCCTAACTTTTAGGCAGGCTCAAGCGTGCTTTGGGCTTCGTCGATAAGTGGGTGTCCTCTAGTTTCTTTGGCTGGGCTTCGTCGATAAGTGGGTGTCCTCTAGTTTCTTTGGCTTCGTCGATAAGTGGGTGTCCTCTAGTTTCTTTCAGGCTCTTGTACTTGGCCGCCAGCGAGCTCTTAGTCTTCCATGCGGAGTTGGCGCGGGTGCTGACCCGCCCGTATGCAAAAGTCGTCATGCTCAGCTCCTTGGTTTGTGGACCGGGGGGGGCGTCGCGGAGTTAGGGGGCGCGAGCGGTACGCGCGCGAGTAAGCACCTTACGCGCAACGCGCGAGAGCGCAGGCCAACCCGTGCGTGCGTCGCGCTGCTGGTGCGACCGTCGTCTGGTGCTGGCCGCAGGCAGCCTGTGGTCGATGGTTGCACCACATCGAAAGGTCTGCGATAATTGTCATATCGATTATCGATAAACGGCATGTAATTAAACCATGAGCATACAGACCTTCAATTGCAAATACACACAGACACTTTTTGAAGGTCGGCGAGTTGCCCGGTTCGCAAATATCACATCAGTGGCAGAACGAAAGCTCCAGCAGCTCGACAGCGCCGCGACGCTGGACTTTCTGCGATCACCACCAGGCAACCGGCTCGAAGCACTGGCAGGCGACCGCGTCGGCCAGCACAGCATCAGGATCAACGATCAGTGGCGCGCATGTTTCATCTGGACCGAAAAAGGCCCAGAACGAGTGGAGATTGTTGATTATCACTAACGCAATGGAGTGCGAAATGATTAAGAATGGAATGCGGCCGATACACCCCGGCGAAATCCTGCGCGAAGACTACTTGGCGGAGATCGGCATGACGCCACATGCCTTATCCAAAGCCCTGCATGTGCCACCGGCGCGTGTTAACGACATCGTTCTGGGGCGGCGCGGTATCACACCTGATACCGCTTTGCGTTTGGCGCGTTATTTCGGCGGCGATGCGCAGTCTTGGCTGAACCTGCAACAAGCCTACGATCTCAAAATGGCAGAAAAAGAAGTCTTGTCAACGATCATCAAGGAAATCCAGCCACGGAAGCGGGAGTCGGCTTGATCGGTTTTCGCGTCAATTCACAACAGCGCCCGCCATCCATGCCAGGATCCAACGCGGACGGGTGAAAGGCAAGATGCTCGGCATGCCGCCGAAATCGATCCCGGCGGGACGCGCGGACGACGGCAGCAGAATATGGGCGCCGGCCGCGACAACGCCTTGGGCAGCGCGACAAGCGCACCGTCGAGCGCACAGCAGCGCGATAGGGCGATACCGTCCGCGACGGTACGGGCTGTTTGAGTGTCGGGGCGGGTCATGCAATATGATGCCGGGCGGGTGAGGCGGGCGCATGAGGTGGGTTAATTGGGCGCTGGTTTCGCCGCGAGTAGCTGGATTTTGCGGAAAACGTTCGTCTTTGCGGAAATCGCCAGCATCCAAAACTAGCGGTAAGTTATTGTTTCTGTTGGTGCCCGGAGCCGGAATCGAACCGGCACGCCCTTTCGAGCACGAGATTTTAAGTCTCGGGTGTCTACCAGTTTCACCATCCGGGCAGCGCGCGAGATTCTAGCACACGCGCAGCTTGGGCCGCCCGGTTTTGCTCCGCCACGCCCTGTGCATAATGTCAATTAACTTGCTTTGGCTCACGCCCGAGTTGGTGTAGCATTCGTGGCGGCGCCGGCCCAGGCTGTCATGTGTATGCCGGCGCCTTCGCAAAAACCCTGGGAAGAGAATTGAACATTACTATCAACGAGGAACTGCGTTCCTTTATCGATCCGCTTACGGCCAACGAACATGCTGCGCTCGAGCGCAGCCTGCTTGCCGAGGGCTGCCGCGACGCCCTGGTGCTGTGGGGCGAGGTGCTGATCGATGGCCATAACCGCTACGCCATCTGCCAGCAACACGGCATTGAATTCAAGACGGTGCAAAACACGAGCTTCGGCTCGCTCGACGATGTCATGCTGTGGATGATCGATAACCACCTGGCGCGGCGCAGCGTGTCGGACTTTCAGCGTGGCGTGCTTGCGCTGCGCAAGAAGGACATCGTCGCGGCCCGCGTGGCGCAGCGTGCCAGCGCGCCGGAAAGCGCGCCTGCCGCGAGCGCGCCGGCGGTGCCTGAATCGCCGCCGTGGAACACGCGTGAAGACGTCGCGAAGGCGGCCCGCGTATCGAGCAATACCATCAGCCAGATCGAACGCATCCAGAAGGCGGCAACCCCGCAGCTGGTCGAGGCGGTTCGCTCCGGTACGATTTCGATCAACGCGGCGGCCAACGTGGCCTCGCTGCCGGACGCGGTGCAGATCGCCGCCGTCGCGGGCGGACGCAAGGAGTTGCGGCAGGCCGCCAAGCAGGTGCGCGAGCAGAAGATGGCAAGCCGCCCGCCGAAGGAGCCTGCCGCCGATGATGCTGATGGATTGCGCGCCGAAGTGGACGCGCTTAAACAAAAAGTGGCGGCGCTGACGTCTGAAAACGCGGCGCTCAAGGACCAGCTTGCCGCACTGGGCGGCCCCAGCGCGTGATTCTGTAGCAAGCAAAATAACCACCCCAACAGGAGACTTCCGATGTCAAGCAAGCGCCTCTTTGTCACGACTGTTCTCGGCTGCGCCCTCGGCGCCTTCATTCCCGTGCACGCTGCACCGGCTGCGGCGGGGGCGAATGCCAAGGCGCAGGCGTCGGGCGAGAGCGCGCGCTGGCACAGGAGCGCGAGCCGCGTGACCATCATGCGCGACAAATGGGGCATTCCTCACGTATTCGGAAAAACCGACGCCGATGCGGTGTTCGGCCTGCTGTATGCGCAGGCCGAGGATGACTTCAACCGGGTCGAACTCAATTACATCAACGCGATGGGACGGCTGGCCGAGGTGGAGGGCGAAGCCGAAATCTGGCGCGACCTGCGCATGAAGATGTTCATCACGCCGGCCGACATGAAGGCGAAGTACGCGGCCAGTCCCGCGTGGCTGAAGAAACTGATGGTGGGCTTCGCCGATGGCCTTAATTTTTACCTGCATACCCATCCGGAGGTGAAGCCCAAGCTGATCACGCACTTCGAGCCGTGGATGGCACTCGCCTTCAGCGAAGGCAGCATCGGCGGCGACATCGAGTCGATCGACCTCAAAGAGCTCGAGCAGATGTACGGCAAGCCGGCCCAGCTTGCGCGGCTCGACGCCGGCAGCGGTTTCGAGCCGGAGCCGCGCGGCTCGAACGGCTTTGCGATTTCGCCCAAGCTGAGCGCTTCGGGGCGCGCGCTGCTGCTGATTAATCCGCACACCTCGTTCTACTTCCGCCCGGAAGTGCACATGGTCAGCGAGGAAGGGCTGAACGCCTACGGCGCCGTGACCTGGGGCCAGTTCTTCGTCTACCAGGGCTTTAACGAACGGGCAGGGTGGATGCACACCTCGGGCGGCGGCGACGTGATCGACGAATACCTCGAAACGGTGGTCGAAAAAAACGGCAAGTTCTTCTACAAGTTCGGCACCGAACTGCGCGCCATGAAGGCGGTGCCGATCACGCTGCCGTACAAGAGCGCCGCCGGCATGGACAGCAAGACCGTCACCGCCTATTTCACCCATCATGGTCCGGTGGTGCGCAAGGCCGATGGCAAGTGGATCTCCGTCAAGCTGATGGAGGAGCCGCTCAAGGCGCTGATGCAGTCGTACACGCGCACCAAGGCAAAAAGCTATGCGGCGTTCTACAAGTCGATGGAGCTGCGCACCAACTCGTCGAACAACACGGTGTATGCCGACGGCGACGGCAACATCGCCTACTTCCACGGAAACTTCGTGCCCAGGCGCGATGTGCGTTTCGACTGGACGCTGCCGGTCGACGGCAGCAACCCGGCCACCGAGTGGAAGGGACTGCACGGTGTCAAGGAGACGATCACGCTGTTCAACCCGGCCAGCGGCTGGATCCAGAACACCAACAACTGGCCGTTCAGGGCAGCCGGCGACAGCAGTCCGCGCGTGAAGGACTATCCTCAATATATGTGGACCTTGCCTGAAAACGCGCGCGGCCTGCACGCGCTCAAGGTGCTGACCAACCACAAGGGCTTCACGCTCGACAGCCTGATCGCGACCGCCTACGACAACTACCTGACCGGCTTCGAAGCGCTGATCCCGACCCTGCTCAAAGCGTACGACGAGAGCGCCGCGGACAATCCGCTCAAGGCGCAGTTGCAGGCGCAGGTGGCCGCCTTGCGCGGCTGGGATCTGCGCTACTCGGTTGAGTCGGTGCCGACCTCGCTGGCGATCTACTGGGCGCAGGACATGGTCAAGCGTTCGTCGGCGGCGGCGCGCGCCAAGGGCGTGCCGGTACTCGATTACATCACCACCAGCCTGGGCGCGCAGGAGCGGCTGGATGCGTTGGCGCGCGCGTCGGCCAAGCTGGAAGCGGACTTCGGCAAATGGCAGACGCCGTGGGGCGAGATCAATCGCTTCCAGCGCGCCAGCGGCGATGTGCACCAGCAGTACGACGACAGCAAACCGAGCTTGCCGGTGGCTTTCCCCTCGGCGGTGTGGGGTTCGCTGGCCTCGTTCGGCATGTCGGCGCCGCAAAAGACCAAGCGCATCTACGGCGACCGCGGCAACAGCTTCGTGGCGGTGGTTGAATTCGGCCCGCGCATCCGCGCCAAGAGCATCCTGGCCGGGGGCCAGAGTGCCAACCCGGCCTCGCCGCACTTCAGCGACCAGGCCGAGATGTACAGCAAGGGCCAGTTCAAGGATGTGCTGTTCTACAAGGCGGACATCGAGAAGCAGCTCGAGCGCAAGTACCATCCCGGGCAGTAGAAGCAAGCCTGCGCATCTGGCACGGGCTGTGGTTTTCTCGCCCGGTGCGCAGCGTTCGTTTTATTTTTCGCAACGTGCACTTAAATAAAGATTATTTTATTTGTAATTCTTGTGGTTTCGATCTCTACTGGAGTGTAGCTTGAACCTTCCATCGTAGTGTCACCCAGGAGTGCAATCGTGAACGCAAACCTGTTTTCCCTCAAATCCCTGTCGCTCGCTGTCCTGCTGTGCGCCGCGACCGCCGCCCGGGCCGATATCGACGTCTTCACCACCCGTGCCAGCTTCCTGGCCGCCGTCGCCGGCACCGGCACCGACACTTACAACGAGCTGGCCGTCGCTTCCTTCGGCACATCCCTGTATCGCATGGCCGGCAGCTACAGCTACTCGGCCGGCACCGGCCCGAGTTCGAGCTTTTATACGGCTGGCAAGGCCGGCGGCGACGTCTGGGTTTCCACTAACAACGCATTCGACACCATCACGTTCTCGAATTTCTCTGCCGGCGTGCACGCCATGGGCGGCAATTTCTTCGCTTCCGACGTCAACGGCGCCTTCTTCCCGAACGCGAGCGTCGTGCTGAGCGCAAGCGACGGCAGCACCACGCGCACGCTCACCCTCGGCTCGACCACCCCGAACACCTTCCTCGGCTTCGTTTCCAGCAACCCGCTGGCCTTTGTGCAGCTCGGCACCGGCGGCGGCTACTACTGGCCCACCGCAAACAACGTGATCCTGGCGGCCGTTCCGGAGCCGGGCGCCTACAGCATGCTGCTGGCCGGGCTGCTGATGATGGGCTCGATCGTCAAGCGGCGCGACGACTGATCGGCGGGCGTGCTTTCCCGCTGGCGCCGGCGCTGGCGTGCTTGCTATAATCGCGCTCTCTTCGATGGCACGGGGCAGGTTTGTGGCAAAACTCTATTTCAGGTATTCGGCGATGAACGCCGGCAAGTCGACCGCCCTGCTGCAAGTGGCGCACAACTACGAAGAGCAGGGCCAGAAGGTCAAGCTGTACACGGCCGCAATCGACAGCCGCTATGGCGTGGGACAGGTCACTTCGCGCCTGGGCCCGCAGCGCCAGGTCGACATCTTCGACTGCAACAGCGATTTTCTCGCGCTGGTGCCGCAGGTTGCCTGCGTGCTGGTCGACGAGGCCCAGTTCCTGTCGACCACCCAGGTCCAGCAATTGCACCAGCTGGCCCAGGCCAGGGGCGTGCCCGTGATCTGCTACGGCCTGCGCACCGATTTCCGCGGCGAGCCGTTTCCGGGATCGGCCTACCTGCTGGCACTGGCCGACGACATCGAAGAGCTCAAGAATATCTGTACCTGCGGCAAGAAGGCCACCATGAACATCCGCGTGGACGAGCAGGGCAAGCGGGTGCGGGAGGGCGAACAGGTCAGCATCGGTGGCAACGAGCGCTACCGCCAGGCTTGCGGGCGCTGTTTTTATGCGGGATAAGGCCTCCTAGCCATGTCCTTCGCCGCCAGCTGCCGGGCTCTCGCGCCGGCGCTCGCTTGCCAGCATGCCGACCTGCTGGTCTACCTGCTTCCCTCAGCCGCACTGGCCCTGCTGATCCGCGTGCTGGCCGGCACCCATCCTGTTTTCTTCCTGTTTACCGTGGCCGGCACCATCTGCCACGAGCTGGCGCACTTTTGCGTGGGCCTGTTGACCGGCGCGCGCCCCACGGCGCTGTGCGTGATCCCGCGCCGCGTGGGCGGCCATTGGGAGCTCGGTTCGGTCACCCTGACCCGGGTGCGCTGGTACAACGCGGCGCCGGCGGCGCTGGCGCCGTTCCTGATCATCGCACTGCCGTTCGCGGTGGCCTGGTGGCGCACCCGGCCCGGCTGGAGCTTCCAGCCGGCCGACCTGGCGCTCGCCTTCGCGCTGGCGCCCCAGTTCCTCAGTTTCTGGCCCTCGCCGGTGGACTGGCGCATCGCAATGCGCTCCTGGCCTTATCTGATCGTCATCGGCGCGGCCGGGGCGCTGGCCTGGCGCTACCAGCCCAGCCTGTTTCAATTTGTAAAAAGCTGAACGTGCGTGCGATTCCGGCCGTAAGCTGGACCACAAAATACCCCCAGGCTGGCTCTGCATGGCGCTGCGGGGCGCTATGATCCTGTTAGAATCGCTTACAGCGTGGAATTATCCCCGGCGCCGCTCTTGCAGCACACTGAAGCGCCCATAGATACACCAGCATTAGCCCGGAGAAACATCGAATGAAGAAGCACATCCTGTTCGCCGCAATGGCGCTTGCCTTATCGGTCGACGTGGCGATTGCACAGCCTGAAAAAGCGGCCGTCACTCCGCTCAAGCCGATCGTGTCCCAGACCCAGGCGGCCCTGCTGGCCTCGCGCGTGCTCGGACGCTATCACTACAAGGCCACGCCGCTCGACGACGCCATGTCCGAAAAGATATTCGATCGCTATTTCAAGGCGCTCGACGGCGAGAAGCTGTTCTTCCTCGACAGCGATATCGCGCAGTTCGACATTGCGCGCACCAAGTTCGACGACGCCATCATCAATGAAAACCTGTCGCTGCCGTTTGCCATCTATGCGCTTTACCAGCAGCGCTTCGGCGAGCGCATTGCGTACGCACGCGAACTGCTCAAGACCAAATTCGACTTCACCGCCGACGAGACGTTCCAGCTCGACCGCGAAAAGGCGCAATGGCCCAAGAGCGAGGACGAGGCGCGCGACCTGTGGCGCAAGCGGGTCAAGAACGACTGGCTGCGCCTGAAGCTGGCCGGCAAGGACGCCAAGGCGATCCGCGACACGCTCGACAAGCGTTACGACAATTACCAGAGCCGGATGCGCAAACTGAACAACGAGGACGTGTTCCAGATGTTCATGAACGCGTACGCGACCGCGATCGAACCGCA
The DNA here is from genome assembly GCA_049301315.1 of Telluria sp. Taxonomy (GTDB): domain Bacteria; phylum Pseudomonadota; class Gammaproteobacteria; order Burkholderiales; family Burkholderiaceae_D; genus JBAQKU01. The sequence continues at coordinate 1,428 of JBAQKU010000348.1, read as the reverse complement.
CACCAACTACCTCGGACCGCGCTCGGCCGACAACTTCGACATCGCGATGCGCCTCTCGCTCGAAGGCATCGGCGCGGTGCTGCAAACGCGCGACGAATACACCGTCATCCGCGAGATCGTGCCGGGCAGCCCGGCTTCACTGTCGGGCAAGCTGAAAGTGGGCGACCGCATCGTGGGCGTGGCCCAGGCCGAGGGCGCCTTCACCGACGTGCTGGGCTGGCGCATCGACGACGTCGTCACGCTGGTGCGCGGCGCCAAGGATTCGGTGGTGCGTCTCGATGTCCTGCCGGCCGACGCCGGCACCGACGGCAAGCACGTGACCGTCTCGATGGTGCGCAAGAAAATCAGCATGGAAGAACAGGCGGCCAAGAAATCGGTCATCGACATCACCGAGGCGGGCGTCAAGCGCCGCGTGGGCGTGATCTCGCTGCCGACCTTCTACCAGGATTTCGAAGCGCGCCGCCGCGGCGACAAGGACTTCAAGAGCGCCACGCGCGACGTGGCCCGCATCCTGGGCGAACTGAAAAAAGAGAAGGTCGATAACGTCCTGATCGACCTGCGCAACAACGGCGGCGGCTCGCTGATCGAGGCGGTCGAACTGACTGGCCTGTTCATCGACAAGGGCCCGGTGGTGCAGCAGCGCAGCACCGAAGGCAAGGTCGATATCGAAAGCGACACCAACGCCGGGCTTGCATGGGACGGCCCGGTCGGTGTGCTGATCAACCGTGGCTCGGCCTCGGCCTCCGAAATTTTCGCCGCCGCGATCCAGGACTACGGGCGCGGGCTGATCATCGGCGAACCGAGCTTCGGCAAGGGTACGGTGCAAACGCTGATCAATCTCGACCGTTTCGCGCCCGGCGAAAAGGTGCGCTACGGCGAGCTCAAGATGACGATTGCGCAATTTTTCCGTATCAACGGCGGCACCACGCAGTTGCGTGGGGTCACGCCCGACATCAAGATGCCGGTGACCTCCGACATCGACAGCTTCGGTGAATCGAGCTTCGACAACGCCTTGCCATGGGTCTCCATCAAGCCGGCCGTGTTCGTTCCTTCCGGCGACCTGAAGGAACTGGTGGCGCCGCTGCAGAAACGCCATGAAGCGCGCATCGCCAAGGACAAGGACTTCCAGTACCTGCAAGAGGACATCGCCGAAGTGCGCAAGCTGCGCAAGGAAAACGCGATCTCGCTGAACGAAACCGTGCGCCGCAAGGAGCGCGATGCCCAGGATGCGCGCGCCAAGCTGCGCGAAGGGCGGCTGCTGGCGGCGGCGCGTGCGCCGGCCGCCGAAGAGCCGATCGTGGGCGAGGCCGGCAAGGAAGCGCGCAGCAAGGTGCCGGCGCCGACCAAGCCGGGCAAGCTGGCCCTCAAGGGCAGCAACCGCCAGGACGACGGCCTGCAGGCGGACGAGCGCAACCTGGTGGCCGAACT
>JBAQKU010000347.1:0-11592 GCA_049301315.1 Telluria sp. | reverse complement strand
CGACGAGGCCGGCGCGACCGTGCATCTGGAGGGCGGCGCGGCCATCGCCAGTGCGCTCGTGGTCGGCGCCGACGGCGGCCAGTCGTGGGTGCGCGGGCAGAGCGACATCGATCTCGATTACCGTCCGTACCACCAGCGCGCGGTCGTCACCAATTTCTCCTGCGAGAAGCCGCACCACGGCGTGGCCTGGCAGTGGTTCACCGGCGCCGAGGGCATCGTGGCGCTGCTGCCGCTGCCCGGCAACCGGGTCTCGCTGGTGTGGTCCGCGCCCGATGCCCTGGCCGATACGCTCATGCAGGAGACCTTGAGCGAGCTGGCGGTGCGCCTGGCGGTGCTGTGCGAGGACAAGCTGGGCGCGCTGCGTCCGCTGCTGCCGGAGGCGGTCAAGGACGTGCCGCTGGCGCTGATCCGTCCGCACGCGATCGTCGCGCCGCGCGTGGCGCTGGTGGGCGACGCGGCGCACGTGGTGCATCCGCTCGCCGGCCACGGCATGAACCTCGGCTTTGCCGACGTGGCCGAGCTGCTCAAGACGCTTGCCGCGCGCGAGGAGCGGCGCAGCATCGGCGACGCCCGTGTGCTGGCCCGCTACGCCCGGGCGCGCAAGGAAGACGTGCTGCTGATGCAGGTCGCAACCGATGGCCTGGCGCGCCTGTTCGGCGCCGAGCTCGAACCGATACGCGTGATGCGCAATTTCGGATTAAACTTGCTGAATAAGTTGCCGGCGGTAAAGCGTCGCCTGATGGCCCACGCGATGGGGAAGTGATTGCTTCGGGCTCAGGGGCGAAACACTGCATTTTTAAGAAATAACTGGAGAAGTCATGCAAAAAAGTAAAATCGCCCTGTTGCTGTTGACGGGGCTGATCGCCGCCTGCGCGGGCGCCGAAACGCCGCTGGAAGCGAACATCAAGAAGGCGGTCGAACCGCGCCTGGGCAACGGCGTGAAGATCGATTCGGTCAAGGAAACCCCCTACGGCGGGCTCTATGAGGTCCGCGCCGGCGGCGACATCCTCTACACCGACAAGAAGGGCGAGTACCTGTTCATCGGCCATGTCTACAACGCGAAGACCGCGCAGGACCTGACCAAGCTGCGTATCGACGAAATCAACAAGATCAAGTTCACCGACCTGCCGTTCGAGCTGGCCATGAAAACGGTCAAGGGCGACGGCAAGCGCGTGATGGCGATCTTCGAGGATCCTAACTGCGGCTACTGCAAGCGCTTCCGCCAGACCACGCTCAAGGAAGTCGACAACGTCACCGTCTACACCTTCATGTACAACATCCTTTCCGACGATTCGTTCGTGAAGTCGAAGAATATCTGGTGCGCACCGGACCGCAACAAGGCCTGGGACGACTGGATGATCTCGGGTAAGGCCGCGCCGGCCGCCCCTGCGAATTGCCCAACCCCGAACGACAAGGTGCTCGCGCTCGGCCAAAAGCTGCGCGTCGAGGGCACCCCTGCGATCTTCTTTGCCGACGGCAGCCGGGTTCCTGGCGCTATCGACATCAAGACGCTCGAGGCAAAATTCTCGACCGTTAAGTAAGGCGTAGCACGCTGCGAACCAGGAGCCAGGAATGCTTGCATTCAATGTGACGAAGACCGCATGAGCACCGCCACCGCGCCGGCGCCGGTCGGCATTTTTCTCGCTGCCGGCCGGGGGCGTCGTTTCGACCCCACCGGCGCGCACAACAAACTGCTGCAGCCGCTAACCGGCGGCATTCCGGTCGCCGTCGCCAGCGCCCGCAACCTTCTTTCCGTGGTCCCGAGAGTGATCGCGGTCGTGCGTCCTGCCGATGGCGGCGTGGCCGACGCCTTGCGTGCCATCGGCTGCGAGGTCACCGTTTGCGCCGATGCCGATAGCGGCATGGCGGCATCGCTGTCGCACGCGATCAGGCATTCGCTGCCCGATGCAAAGGCCTGGCTGATTGCGCTGGCCGACATGCCGCACGTCCAGGCATCGACCATGCGCGCGCTATGCGAGGCGGTCGCGGGCGGCGCCGCCATCGCCGCGCCCGTCAACGGCGGGCGGCGCGGCAATCCGATCGCTTTCGGCGCCTTGCATCTGAGCGCGCTGCTGGCGCTGTCCGGCGACCAGGGCGCGCGCGGCATCCTCAAGACAAACGAGGTGACGGAAGTCCAGGTGGACGATTCCGGCATCTTCCAGGACATCGACACCCCATCGGACCTGTCCGGTGCGAGACTGTGATTCCCCACAGGAACCGACATGAAAAAAGCGCAAACGAAGCAGGCCGCGATCCAGTACACGATCGTTCCCAAGGACCTGGCCGGCCATATGTTCGAGGTGACGCTCAACGTCGCGGCCCCGGCCCCGGAAGGCCAGGTGCTCGCGCTGCCGGCATGGATCCCGGGCAGCTACATGATTCGCGAGTTTTCGCGCAATATCGTCCAGATTCGCGCCGAGTCGAACGGCAAGAGCGTGGCGCTGGCCAAACTCGACAAGCATACGTGGCAGGCCGCGCCCGCCGATGGCGCGCTCACCGTGCGCTACGAAGTCTATGCGTGGGACTTGTCGGTGCGTGCGGCCCACCTGGACCAGAACCACGGCTTTTTCAACGGCACCAGCGTCTACCTGCGCGTACTCGGGCAGGAAGAAACGCCGCACCAGGTCGATATCGTGCGTCCCGCCGGCGAGGCCGCCAAGGCGTGGCGCGTGGCAACCGCGCTGCCGGAACTGGGCGCGAAGCGCTATGGCTTCGGTACCTACATCGCGCCCAACTACGATGAGTTGATCGATCATCCTGTTGAAATGGGCGACTTCGAGCTCGCCAGCTTCAAGGCGCATGGCATCGTGCATGACATCGTCATTTCCGGGCGCGTGCCAAATCTCGACATGGCGCGCCTGCAAGCGGACCTGAAGGCGATCTGCGAAACCCAGATTGCGTTCTTCGAGCCGCAAGCCAAGCGCGCACCGATGGAGCGCTACCTGTTCCTGACGATGGCGGTGGGCGACGGCTATGGCGGCCTTGAGCACCGCGCATCGACCGCGCTCATTTGCGCGCGCGCCGACTTGCCCAGCACCGCAGCGCCCAAGTCGTCCGAACCCGGCGAGGGCTATCTGAAGTTTCTCGGTCTTTGCAGCCACGAGTATTTCCATACCTGGAACGTGAAGCGGATCAAGCCGGCCGTGTTCGCGCCGTATGACCTGCAGGCCGAAGCGTACACGCCGCTGCTTTGGCTGTTCGAAGGCTTCACCAGCTACTACGACGATCTGATGCTGGTCCGCAGCGGCATCATCGGCGAGGAGACCTACCTCAAGCTGGTCGCCAAGACCGCTGGCAGCGTCTTGCGCGGCATCGGGCGCACCAAGCAGAGCGTGGCCGATTCAAGCTTCGACGCCTGGGGGAAATACTATCGCCAGGATGAGAATGCGCCGAACGCGATCACCAGTTACTACACCAAGGGCTCGCTGATCGCGCTCGCATTCGATCTCACCATCCGCGCCAAGACCGGCGGCAAGAAAACGCTCGACGACGTGATGCTGGCGCTGTGGCATGGCTTTGGACGCGACTTCTATCCTGCCAACTTGCGCGGCGTGACCGAGGCGGAAGTCGAGGCGCTGTTCGATGAAGTCAGCGGGCTCAAACTCAAGCAGATGTTCGAGCGCTACGTGCGCGGCACCGAGGACCTGCCGCTGGCGAAACTGTTTGCGCCGTTTGGCGTGAAAGTGACTGACGAGCGCAAGAGCGCGAAGGCGTCGTTCGACGTCGGCACCGGCCGCGAGGGCACGGACTGCAAGCTGACCCAGGTGCATGAGGGCGGTGCGGCGCACTTGGCTGGCCTGTCGGCCGGCGACGTTCTGGTTGCCATCGATGGCTTGCGGGTGGCGGGCAATCCTTCCAACCTCGATGGATTACTGGCGCGCTACCGGGTGGGCGAGTCGGTCAGCGTGCACGCGTTCAGGCGCGATGAGCTGATGACGTTTAACGTGAAGCTGCAGGGCGATCGCGTGCCGGCCATTTCGCTGGCGCTGGTGAGCACGGATAAAAAGCCGAAGGGCTTGGCGCGGCCCAGCGCCTGAGCCGCGGCTGGCGGTTAGCCGAACAGTCGCTGCAGCTCGACCCCGGGCTCCGGCGCACGCATGAATGCTTCGCCGACCAGGAACGCGTGCACGTTCGCGTCGCGCATCCGCTTCACGTCGTCGGCCACCATGATGCCCGATTCCGTCACCACCAGCCGGTCCGGCGGAATGCGCGGCAGCAGGTCGATCGTGGCCTGCAACGAGGTCTCGAAGGTGCGCAGGTTGCGGTTGTTGATGCCCATCAGCGCTGTATCGAGCTTCAGGGCCGCCGTCAGTTCGTCGCCGTCGTGCACCTCCACCAGTACGTCCATGCCCAGTTCGTGCGCGCACGCTTCCATTTCCGCCATCAGGCCATGATCGAGCGCCGCCACGATCAGCAGGATCGCATCGGCGCCCATCGCGCGCGCCTCGTACACCTGGTACATGTCGACCATGAAATCCTTGCGCAACACCGGCAGGGCGCAGGCGGCGCGCGCCTGCTGCAGGTACTCGGCCGCACCCTGGAAAAACTGCAGGTCCGTCAGGACCGACAGGCAGGCCGCCCCATGCGCCGCATAGCTGGCCGCAATCTCGGCGGGGCGAAAATCGGCGCGCAACACACCTTTCGATGGCGATGCCTTTTTTACCTCGGCGATGACGCCGGCGCGCCCTGCGCCGATATTCTTGCGCAGGCTCGCTTCAAAACCGCGCAGGCCCTTGCGTGCTTCGCTGTCGGCTTCGACGTCGCGGCGCAGGCTTGCGAGGTCACGATGTTTTTTCGCGGCGGCGACTTCGTCGGCCTTGACCGAAAGAATTTTGTTCAGGATGTCAGACATGGTCGGGAGCTTGGTGATGTGGTGAGAGGGCCAGCGCCTTAGCTTGCGCCCAGTTGCTGCGTGACCTGCACGAACTGTTCGAGCTTGGCGCGTGCAGCACCGGAGGTGATGGCGGCGCGCGCTTTCGCCAGGCCGTCTTCGATCGAGCCGGCAATGCCGGCCGCATACAGCGCCGTGCCCGCATTGAGGGCGACGATGTCGTAGGCCGGTCCCGGCTCGCCGTTCAGCGCTTCCATCATTCGCGTCTTCGACTCGACCGAGTCGGATACTTTCAGGTTGCGGCTGGCGATCATCTGCAGCCCGAAGTCTTCCGGATGGATCTCGTATTCGCGGATTTCGCCGTTGACCAGTTCACCGATCATGGTGGAGGCGCCGAGCGACACTTCGTCCATGTTGTCGCGCCCCCACACCACGACAGCGTGCTGCGCGCCCAAGCGCTGCAGCACCCGCACCTGGATGCCGACCAGGTCGGGATGGAACACGCCCATCAGGATGTTGGGCGCGCCGGCCGGATTGGTCAGCGGGCCGAGAATGTTGAAGATCGTGCGCACGCCCAGTTCGCGCCGTACCGGTGCGGCATGCTTCATGGCCGCGTGGTGGTTGGGGGCGAACATGAAGCCGATGTTGGTCTGCGCGATCGACTGTGCGATCTGCTCGGGCTTGAGGTTGATATTAACGCCCAGCGATTCGAGCACGTCGGCGCTGCCCGAGGACGAGGACACGCTGCGCCCGCCATGCTTGGCCACCCGCGCGCCCGCGGCTGCGGCCACGAACATCGATGTCGTCGAAATGTTGAAGGTGTTCGCGCCGTCGCCGCCGGTGCCGACGATGTCGAGCAGGTTGGTGGTGTCGGCCATCGGCACCTTGATCGAAAACTCGCGCATCACCTGGGCGGCCGCGGCGATCTCGCCAATGGTTTCCTTCTTCACGCGCAGGCCGAGCGTGAGCGCTGCGATCATCACGGGCGACATTTCGCCGGACATGATCTGGCGGAACAGGTGCAGCATCTCGTCGTGAAAAATCTCGCGGTGGTCGATGCAGCGCAGCAGGGCTTCTTGTGGGGTAATCGGCATGATGCTTCCTCAAACGGGCGGTTCAATCGGGTACGGCACGCGCTTTAGCGCTCCAGAAAATTCTTCAGCAGAGCATGTCCGTGTTCGGACAGGATCGACTCGGGGTGGAACTGCACGCCCTCGATATCGAACTCCTTGTGCCGCACGCCCATGATTTCGCCGTCATCGGTCCATGCCGTCACTTCCAGGCAGGCCGGCAGCGAAGCGCGCTCAATGGCCAGCGAGTGATAACGGATCACCGTAAACGGGCTGGGAAGGTCCTTGAAAACGCCCACGCCGGTATGCGCAATCAGCGAGGTCTTGCCATGCATGACCTGCTTGGCGCGGATGACTTTTCCGCCGAAGGCGGCGCCGATGGCCTGATGGCCCAGGCATACGCCCAGGATCGGCAGCTTGCCCTTGAATTCCTGCAGCACCTGAACCGAAATGCCCGCTTCGGCCGGCGTTTTCGGGCCGGGCGAAATGCAGATGCGGTCCGGTTTGAGCGCCGCGATTTCGGCAATGGTGATTTCGTCGTTGCGCACGGTGCGCACCTGCTCGCCCAGTTCGCCGAAATACTGGACGATGTTGTAGGTGAACGAGTCGTAGTTGTCGATCATCAGTAACATGTCAGAGCTCCCCATCCAGGCCGTCTTGCACTTGTTCGGCCGCGCGCAGCACCGCGCGCGCCTTGTTTTCGGTTTCCTGCCATTCCATCTCGGGAATCGAATCGGCCACGATGCCGGCTGCGGCCTGCACGTACAGCATGCCGTCCTTGATCACGCCGGTGCGGATCGCAATCGCGACATCCATCTCGCCGCCGAACGAGAGGTAGCCGCAGGCGCCGCCGTAGATGCCGCGCTTGGTCAGCTCGAGTTCGTCGATCACTTCCATCGCGCGCACTTTGGGCGCACCCGTCAGGGTGCCGGCGGGGAAGGTCGCGCGCAGTACGTCCAGGTTCGACATGCCTTGTTTCAGCCTGCCTTCGACATTCGAGACGATGTGCTGGACGTGCGAGTATTTTTCGATCACGAGGCGGTCGGTCACGTTCACGCTGCCGGTCTCGGAAATGCGTCCGAGGTCGTTGCGGGCAAGGTCGATCAGCATCACGTGTTCGGCGATTTCCTTCGGATCGGCCAGCAGTTCCTTCGCCAGTTCGGCGTCGCGTTCGGGCGTCGCGCCGCGCGGGCGGGTGCCCGCGATCGGGCGCAAGGTGACTTTCTTGGTGCCGTCCGGCGCGCTCTCGTTGCGCACCAGGATCTCGGGAGAGGCGCCGACAATCTGCATGTCGCCGAAATTGTAGTAATACATGTACGGCGACGGATTGAGCGAGCGCAGCGCGCGGTACAGCGTCAGCGGCGAATCGACATACGGCTTGCGGATGCGCTGGCCGATCTGCACCTGCATCAGGTCGCCCGCCATCACGTATTCATGCGCCCTGGCGACCGCCTTCAGGTAGTCTTCCTTGCTGAACTCGCGGACCGCTTCGGTACGCACCGAGCTCGATGTCACGGGAGCGTCGACGCCGCGGCGCAGCATCATGCGCAGGTCCTTGAGGCGCTGGCGCGCCCTGGCATACGCTTCCGGCTGGGCAGTGTCGGCGTACACGATCAGGTACAGCTTGCCCGAAAGGTTGTCGATGACGGCCAGTTCCTCGGTCACCATCAGTTGGATGTCGGGCAGGCCCAGGTCGTCCTTGGGCATCGTGTCGGCCAGCTTCTTTTCGATGTGGCGCACGGTGTCGTAGCCGAAGTACCCGGCCAGGCCGCCGCAAAAGCGCGGCAGGCCGGGACGCAGCGCCACCTTGAAGCGCGCCTGGTATTGTTCGATGAAGTCGAGCGGATTGCCTTCGTGGGTTTCGACCACGTTGTCGTTCCGGACGATCTCGGTGCGCTGGCCGAAGGTGCGCAGCACGGTCGTGGCGGGCAGGCCGATGAACGAATAACGTCCGAAACGCTCGCCGCCGACGACAGACTCGAGCAGGAACGTGTTCTTGCCGGCGTGCTGGGTCTGCGCCAGTTTCAGGTACAGCGTGAGGGGCGTTTCGAGATCGGCGAAGGCTTCCGCGATCAGGGGAATGCGGTTGTAGCCTTGCGTGGCCAGCGATTTGAATTCGAGTTCGGTCATGCTTTTCTCCAGCCCGCCACTATGGGAGAGGGGCGGTGGGGTTCAAAAAACCTGTCGACGCGCGTGGGCCGCCGACAGCAATCAATAGGGTTACTTAGCCCAGGATTGCCAGCGTCGCCAAAGCCAGGCCTCAATCGCGCCTGTTTGTGTGACATTGTGTTTTTTGGTGAAAAACATGGTTTTGCGGTTCAGCCTGCGGTTTTGTTGTGCGAACTTATCAAGGTTGCCGCTTCTAGCAGCGAGCTAACTATACCATCTGAATCGATATTGTGTATAGCCCGGCCGTGGTTGTAACCATACGGGACGGTGAGCACGAAGCAGCCCGCCGCACGCGCCGCCTCGGCGTCGTTCGACGAGTCGCCGATGGCCACCACCTGCTGCGGTGCGAGGCCGAAGTCGCTGCATACCTGCAGCAGGGGCATCGGGTCGGGCTTTTTCCTCGGCAGGCATTCGCCGCCGTAGACCACCTCGAAATACGGCGCCAGCCCTTGCTGGGCCAGCAGCGGCGCGGCGAATTCGAGCGGTTTGTTGGTCACGCAGGCAAGGCGCAGTCCGGCAGCCTTGAGCGCGCCCAGGCCGGCCAGCACATCCGGATACAGGGCGCAGTGCTTGCCGTTGATGTCCAGGTAGTGGCGCTGGTAGGAAGCCATCGCGGCGCCGAACATGCGGTCCACGCCGGCCGCGCCGACGTCGAGCGCCAGCACCGAGCGCACCAGGTGTTCCGAGCCCTTGCCGACCATCGCCTTGATCTGTTCGGCGCTGATCGGCGCCAGGTCGAAATCGGCGCGCATGCGGTTGATCGCCACGTGAAAGTCCGGCACGGTGTCGAGCATCGTGCCGTCCAGGTCGATAATCGCGGCGCGGATCGGTGGATTACCTGCCTTCATGCGTGCCCACTTTGGCCAGTTCGGCGCGCATTGCGTCGATCACCGCCTTGTAATCGGACTGGCCGAAGATCGCCGAACCGGCGACGAAGGTATCGGCGCCGGCCGCCGCCGCGGCCGCGATGTTGTCGGCCTTGATGCCGCCATCGACTTCGAGCATGATGTCGCGGCCCGACTCGTCGATCATGCGGCGCGCCAGCGCGATCTTCTTGAGCGCTTCGGGGATGAACGACTGGCCGCCAAAACCCGGGTTGACCGACATGATCAGGATCATGTCGATCTTGTCCATCACATGGTCGAGGTAGTGCAGCGGGGTGCCCGGATTGAACACCAGGCCCGCTTTGCAGCCGTTATCGCGGATCAGTTGCAGCGAACGGTCGATGTGCTCCGAGCCTTCCGGATGAAACGTGATGATGTTGGCGCCGGCCTTGGCGAAGTCGGGGATGAGGCGGTCGACCGGCTTGACCATCAGGTGCACGTCGATCGGCACCTGCACGTGCGGGCGAATCGCCTGGCACACCAGCGGTCCGATCGTCAGGTTCGGGACATAATGATTGTCCATGACGTCGAAATGGATAATGTCCGCGCCGGCGGCAACGACATTGCGCACTTCCTCGCCCAGGCGGGCGAAGTCGGCGGACAGGATGCTGGGAGCGATGCGGTATGTGGTCATGGCAAAGGTCGTGCGGTTAAAGAACCGCTATTTTACGCTGTCCGCCGACAAGGCCTTGCGTCACACCTTATTTTAAGGTGCAATGTATGATGACGTCCGGGCCCGCATGGCGGACCTGCAGATTCCGCACAACAACATTAATAGCTCCTGCGAGGATTACCGATGGCCTCTTACGAATTCACTGTCTCCGTCAGAACCCAGTACCTGCCGGAGCAGTCCGACCCGGACCGCACCAATTATGTGTTCACCTACTCGGTCACGATCAAGAACACGGGCACGGTCGCCGCGCAACTCATTTCGCGCCATTGGGTCATCACCAACGCCAACAACCATGTGGAAGAAGTGCGCGGCCTGGGCGTTGTGGGCCATCAGCCCCTGCTGCAGCCGGGTGAGCAATTCGAATACACGAGCGGCACCCAGCTCACCACGCCGCAAGGCTCCATGGTCGGCGAATTTTTCTGCGTGGCCGAAGACGGCCACCAGTTCGAAGCCAAGATCCCCGAATTTGTCCTGTCCCTGCCCCGCACCCTTCACTGATCAGCGTGGTGGCGCGTCGCCGGGATCCTTGTTTTCCGGCGCACTGTGTTCCTCCTGCTCGTTGCGGGTCGGCTTCTGACCCGAATACATCGTCCACCACACGATAAACACCAGCAGGAACAGGGCGGCACCCGCCTCAACCATCAATAGCCACATATCAGTCCTTATGTCACATACACGCCGCAGTTTACTCGCTTCACTCGGAATCGTACTTTCGCTGGCCGCCTGCACCACGCCAGAACGCAAAGTCGTACCGCCGATCGTCATGCCGCCGCCGGTCAAGCCGGTGCCCGTGCCGGCACCGGCAGCCGACATCGTGCCGCCCAAGCCTGAGCCCGCACCGCTCATGACGCCGGCCAGCTTCGCCGCGCTGCCCGGGTGGGAAAGCGACGACCTGCGCCAGGCCTGGCCGGCCTTCATGGCATCTTGCGCCGTGCTGGTCAGGAAGGACGACTGGAAGCGGCCATGCACTGCCGCGCACACGGTCGACGCGGCCGACGGCAGCGCGCTTCGCCAGTTCTTCGAGACATTCTTCGTGCCGAACCAGGTGCGCGCGGCCGATGGCGCCGACAGCGGCCTGATCACCGGTTACTACGAGCCCATGCTGCGCGGCGCGCGCAAACGGGGCGGCCCGTTCCAGACCCCGCTGTACCGGGTGCCGGACGACTTGCTCACCATCGACCTGGCCGGCGTCTACCCCAGCCTGAAGGGGATGCGCTTGCGCGGGCGCCTGAATGGCAAGAAGGTCGTTCCCTACGGCACCCGGGCCGAGATCGAGCGCGCCGACGTGAGCGGCAAGGAACTGCTGTGGGTCGACGACCCGGTGGAGGCGTTTTTCCTCGAAGTGCAGGGCTCGGGCCGGGTGCAGCTGGACGATTCCGGCGAAACCGTGCGGGTGGCGTACGCCGACCAGAACGGGCATCCGTACAAGGCGATCGGCCGCTGGCTGGTCGAGCAGGGCGAGCTGACGCCCGCCCAGGTGTCCGCGCAGAGCATCAAAGCCTGGATAACGGCCAACCCGACCCGCCGCCAGGAGTTGTTCAATGCCAACCCGAGCTACATCTTCTTCCGGGAAGAACGCCTGCCCGATCCGCGCATCGGCCCCAAGGGCGCGCTTGGCGTGCCCCTGACGCCCACCCGTTCGGTCGCGATCGACCCGAAATTCCTGCCGCTTGGCGCCCCGATCTACCTCGCAACGACGCTGCCCAACGGCGAGGTGCCGCTGCAGCGCCTGGTGATGGCGCAAGACACGGGCGGCGCGATCCGCGGCGAAGTGCGGGCCGACTTTTTCTTCGGCTTTGGCCGCGAAGCGGCCGACAACGCCGGACGCATGAAACAGCGCGGCCAGATCTGGGTGCTGCTGCCCAAGAGGGCATTGCAATAAAAAATCGGGGACAGACCCCGATTTTTCCAAGGCCGTAAAAGAATCGGGGACAGACCCCGATTTTTCCAAGGCCGTAAAAGAAT
>JBAQKU010000346.1:0-22308 GCA_049301315.1 Telluria sp. | reverse complement strand
CCACCACGCTGCGCAACCTGACGCTGGTGTGGAACGCGCGCGCCGCGCGCGGTGAGGGGGCGCCCGAACGCGCGCTGGTGGAAGCGGCGCTTGACCCGAGTCAGCCATTTTGAAAAAAACATCGCCGTTGGGCCCGCTCCAATAATATCCCCCTGCAATAGCCACTAGAATTGCCAAATTCGTAAGCGTGCGGCGGCGCAACACGGATTGCTTCGGCTCACGTCGACCTCCCCGGGCATTTTAGCGAGCCAACCTTATGCTCATGTGGACTCTCGGCATCATCTTTTTCCTTTCAGGCGCGGCAGGGCTGCTGTTTGAAACCCTATGGCTGCGCGGCGCAGGGCTGGCGTTCGGCAACAGCGTGTGGGCAAGCTCGATCACGCTGGCCGCCTACATGGGCGGGCTGGGCCTGGGCAACGTGCTCGCCGGACGCTTCGGCAAGCACGTCCGCCAACCGGTGCGCGCCTACGCGCTGATCGAACTGCTGATCGCAGCCTCCGGCGTGCTGCTGGTGCCATTGCTGCCCGCGCTGGCCGCGTTGCTGGCGCCCCTGCCGGCGCTGGCGCACGACGGCGCCTGGTTCGCCACGCCACTCCACCTGGCCCTCGTGTTCGCACTGCTGATGATTCCCACCACGGCGATGGGCGCAACGCTGCCGCTGCTGGTGAAAGCGCTGTGCCTGGCCAATACCGGTTTCGGCAGGGCGCTCGGGCACCTGTACGGCTTCAATACGCTGGGCGCCCTGGCCGGCGCGCTCGCCGGGGAATTGTTCCTGGTCGAGCATCTGGGCTTGCTTGGCACCGGCATTGGCGCGGCACTGCTCAATGTGTGCGCCGCCGTGCTCGCGTTCACGCTGGTCGCGCCGGCCACTCCCGCCCCAGTGGCGGAGGCGGGGCGCGCGGGCGCTGAACCATTTCCATGGCGCGTCAGGCTGATGCTGCTCGCAAGCTGCCTGGCGGGCGCCGCGCTGCTGGGCGCGGAGGTGATCTGGTTTCGCTTCCTGCGGCTTTTCTTCCTCGACACCGATGCCACCTTTGTCGCCATGCTCGCCGTGATCCTGGCGGGCATCGCGAGCGGCGGCCTGGCCGCTGGAAAACTGCTTGGCCGCTGGCCCCAGCGCCATGACCTGGCGGCCACTGCCGCCGGCGTCTGCGGCATCGTTTTCGTCGCCTCCTACAGCCTGTTCAATGTGCGGCTGGCCGGCGCTGCCTGGTACATCGACAGCGCGCCGATCACGACGCTGGCGATGGCACTGATGTTCCCGGCCGCGCTCGCTTCCGGCGTGCTGTTTACCCTGCTGGGCCAGGCCATTCACCACCTCACGCGCAAGGATATCGAGAGCGCGGCGGCGCTCACCACCGCCAACACCCTCGGCGCCATGCTCGGCGCGCTGGGCGCCGCGTTCGTGCTGCTGCCGCAGGCCGGGATCGAGAAGGGGCTGTGGGCCATCGCCGCGGTGTATTTCATCGCCACGGCCTGCCTGGCGCTGGGCCAGGGCTTTCCGAAAGGGCGCTTGCTGCGCGCGGCGCAAGGCGGCGTCATGGCGCTCATGCTGGCAGCGCTCGCGCTGTTCCCCTTCGGCAGGATGAAAACCCACCTCGACACCGCGGCCGAGAAATTCCTTGTCGCCGAGTCGTCGAAGGTGGTCGCGGTGCATGAGGGCCTGACCGAGACCATCCAGTACCTGCGCCGCGACTGGCTCGGGCAACCGCTGTTCCACCGCCTGATGACCAACGGCTTCTCGATGTCGGACACGCTGCCCGCCAGCCGCCGCTACATGGGACTGTATGCCTGGTGGGCCGCGGCCGTGCACCCGCAGCTGCGCACGGCGCTGCTGGTCAGTTACGGCGTCGGCAATACCGCCAAGAGCCTGACCCAGATTGCTTCGCTGGAGCACATCCATATCGTCGACATTTCGCGCGATATCATCGCACTGGCGCAGGTTCCGTATCCCGACGACGCCAACCCCTTGCGCGACCCGCGGGTGCAGGTGCATATCGACGACGGGCGCTATTACCTGCAGGCGAGCCGGCAACGCTTCGACCTGATCACATCGGAACCACCGCCGCCGCGCGCGCCCGGTGTCGTCAGCCTGTACACCCAGGAATACTTCAGCCTGATCCGCGACCGGCTCAACGAGGGCGGCCTGGCCACCTACTGGCTGCCCGTGCACAACATGAGCGCGGCGGACGCGAAGGCCATCATCGCGGGCTTTTGCAAGGCCTTCGACGACTGCGGCTTGTGGGGAGGCTCCGGGCTGAACTGGATGCTGACCGGCAGCCGCCAGGCCAGCGGCGCCCCGTCGCTTGCGCATTTCACCAGCCTGTGGCGCGACCAGGCGCTCGCCCCCACGCTTGCCGAGCTCGGACTTGAACGTCCAGAGCTGCTTGGCACGACATTCATCGCCGACGCGGAACAACTGAAGGACATCCTCGACGGGGCATTGCCGCTCACCGATAATTTCCCCAAGCGTTACTCGCAGCAGTTCCCGAGCGAGGCCGATTATCGATTCTATTCATCGATCATGGACGTGCGCCAGACGGCAGCCCGCTTCCAGGGCTCGCGCTGGGTGCAGCGCCACTGGCCTGCCGCCTTGCGCCACGACAGCGCCCCTTACTTCGTCCTGCACCCGGGGCTGAACGAGCCGCACGAGGTGGCGCGCCTGGGCTATCGCCTGCAAATGCTGGCCGAGACGCTCGACAAGTCCGACCTGAAAACCCCCGTTTTCTGGCTGCTCGAATCGAGCGCGCGCGAAGCGGCGATTGCGCGCCAGGCGGCCCCGGGCGGCGGGCCGGAAGCGGCCTACGCGCTCGGCGTCGATGCACTGGCCGGGCGCGACAGCGCGCGCGCCGCGGCATACTTCGAAACCGCCCTCGCAGGCGGCGATCCACGCGCCCTGGTTCCCTTGCTCTTTACCGCCTGCCGCAACGGGCAGGGGGGGCGGGCGAGGGAGCTGGTCGCGATCCACCAGCTCGGCAACGTACAGAACCGCCTGCTCAATTGCTGGTAACAGGCAGCACCCTGGCTTAATGTAGGTCATGGTGGCGCGAGCCGGACGATGCACAATAGAAATTATTCCGTGAATAAACTATTGGACGCATCCGCCTTCGCTACCTGCCTATAAGGGCCTGCCCATCGTGTTCATGACCATCGTCGCGCTGCTCAACAAGACACGGCTGGCATTCATTGCTTTCTTCCTGCTGTTGCTGTTGGTCCTGCCCCTTGTCGATCCGGACTACTTCTGGCACCTGAAGACGGGCGAATACATCGTCTCGCAGCGGGCGCTGCCGGCCGGCGATATCTTTTCATCGACCCGCTTCGGGCAGGCATGGGTGCTGCACGAATGGCTGTTCGAAGTTGTCCTGTACGCAATGTTCGACTGGCTGGGCGCGCCGGGCGTCAAGCTCTTGACAGTCACCCTGGCCATGTCCGCCCTCGGCATCGTGTTTGCCCTCGCGCGCCGGCTGGGGCAGTCGCCGGCGCTCGCATTTATCCTGACGGTGCTCGCGCTGATTCCTTTTTCCTCGGGCATCTCGGCGCGCCCCCAGCTGGTCACTTACCTCCTGTTCGCGGCCTACCTGTATATATTGCTAAGCTACAAGTACCATCGTGCAAGGCTGTCGCTGGTCGCGCTGCCGCTGCTGATGCTCGTTTGGGTAAACGCCCACGGCGGCTACGTGATCGGCATCGCGCTCGCCGGGCTGTTTACGGCATGCGAATGGATTGTCTACTGGATGGGGCCGGGGCGCGATCCTGTGCGCAAGCAGCGCCTGGTGCGCCTGACGCAGGTGGCCTGCGCCACTGTGCTGGCAAGCCTGGCCAACCCGGGCTTCCTGGAGCATTGGCTGTACCCGTTCCAGGTGCTGGGGATGCAGGCCAACGAACGCATACAGGAATGGAAAAGCGCCAACTTCCACGAGTTCGGGCCACGCGCCTATCTGATGCTGGTCCTGCTGTTCCTGCTTTCCTGCACTTACGCCGCGCGCAAGCCGGATTTCACGGAAATCCTGATTCCCTTGTTTTTCCTGGTGAACGGCTTCATCGCGCTGCGCCATATTCCCCTCGCCGTCCTGGTTCTCATCCCGTTTACCGCCCTGGCGTTTTCCAGAGGCGCCCTGGCGGCCTTGTCGGCCCTGTGGCAGCGCTCGGCTCTCGCCAAACGCTACAAACAAGACACCGCCGGCAGCAAGCAGCTGGGCCAAGCCGAATATGTCCTGAACTGGCTGGTGCTTGGGATGATCGTCATCAGCCTGGCGCTCGGCGAACCGGGCTTTCGCGCCAGGGAAAAGGAGACCACGCTCGCCGCCTTGCCGGTCGATGCCGCCGCTTTCGTCGCTGCCACTGGCATCAGCGGCAATATGTTCAACAGCTACAACTACGGCGGCTATCTGATTTATCGCTTGTCGCCGCAGCGCAAAGTATTCATCGACGGGCGCGCCGACGTGTACGGGGACAGGTTCATCGGGGATTTCCTCGATATTTACGAGGGCAGGGCCGGCTGGAAGGGCAAGTTCGACAAGCTGTCGATCGACTTCGCCATTGTCGGCAAGGACGCGCCGATCCGGCAACTGCTGCTGGCCGAGGCCAGTTTCAAGGAGGTCTACCTGGACCCGCATCATTCCGTATTGCTGCGCGATGCCCCGCAGCGCCTGCCCGGCACGCCCGCCAACTAGGAGATGCCATGGCTTCCAAAACCGAACTGGTGGCGCTGCAGGAAACGTTGTACAGGTCGAGCAACCCGACCCGGCGCTGGCTGCACTGCACCCGGCGCGACTGGATCGTCGACGCGCTGCGCCGCTGCGCGCCCCCGTCCCCGGCGCGCGCGATGGAGGTAGGGCCGGGGGCGGGCGTCTACCTGCCCGTGCTGGCGAGCCTGTTCGACGAGGTGTTCGCCACCGACATCGAGACCGCTTTCCTGGCGCACGCTGCGCCGCTGCGCCAGCGCCTGCCCAAGCTGCACCTGGCGCTCGACGACATCTGTGCCTCGTGCATGCCGCCACACAGTTTTTCGCTCATCTTGTGCACCGAAGTGCTTGAGCATATTGAAGACTCGGCTGCCGCGCTGCGCGGCATGCGGCGCCTGCTGAAACCGGGAGGCATCCTGGTGCTGTCGACGCCGCAGCGTTACAGTCCGCTCGAACTGGCCGCCAGGATCGCTTTTCTTCCGGGCGTCATCGGCTTGGTGCGGCGCATCTACGGCGAGCCGATCCTCAAGACCGGCCATATCAACCTGATGAGCGCGCGCACGGTGCAGCGCCAGCTTGCCAACGCCGGTTTCGACGTGGAGGAACGTCACCGGTCCGGCCTGTACCTGCCCTTGATCGCCGAATTCGGCGGCGCGGCCGGCCTGAGGCTGGAACAGTGGCTCGAGCAAAAATGCCGCGGCGGCGCGGCAGGCGGACTGTTATGGACCCAATACTACATCGCCCGCGCACGCGCCTGACGGCCGCCGCGCTGCGTGGCGTGCGCCACGCTTTCTCACCAGGAGGACCGGATGATGGCACTCGATAAAATGGAAAAACACAAGCCGGGCAGGAGATCGCTGGGCGTGGTGGTGCCGGTCTATAACGAACAGGAAGTGCTGACCGAATTCCACCGCCGCTTGTGCGCCGTGCTCGACACGCTGGACATGAAGAGCGAGCTCATTTACGTCAACGACGGCAGCACCGACGCCACGCTCGACGTCATCGACAGGCTGCGCGCGCGCGACCCGCGCGTGATGCTGGTTGACCTGAGCCGCAATTTCGGCAAGGAGATCGCGCTTACCGCCGGCCTTGACCACGCCGACAGCGACGCCGTGGTCGTGATCGACGCCGACCTGCAGGATCCGCCCGAACTGATCCCCGAACTGATCGCGCAATGGCAGGCCGGCTACGATGTGGTGTACGCCAAGCGCAGCTTTCGGGAGGGCGAAGGCGTCATCAAGAAGGCCACCGCATTCCTGTTTTACCGGATCATCCAGAAATTGAGCCGGGTCAGGATTCCCGAAGACACCGGCGACTATCGCCTGCTGAGCCGGCGCGCGGTCGACGCGCTCGGCCAGTTGCGCGAACAGCACCGCTTCATGAAGGGGCTGTTCGCATGGATCGGTTACCCGCAAAAGGCCGTGATCTACCGGCGCGCGCCCCGTTTCGCGGGCAACACCAAATGGAACTATTGGAAACTGTGGAATTTCGCGTTGGAAGGAATTACCTCGTTTACCTGCCTCCCGCTCAAGATCGCCACCTACGTCGGGCTGGCCAGCGCCTTCGGGGCGTTCGCCTACGGCTCCTACATGATGATGCGTACCATAATCTACGGCAATCCGGTGCCGGGCTACCCCTCGCTGGTGGTCGCCATCCTCTTCCTGGGCGGCATGCAATTACTGAGTATCGGCATCATCGGCGAGTATCTCGCGCGCATGTTCGACGAAAGCAAGCAGCGCCCGCTGTATTTCCTGAAGGGCGGCGGGCGCACGCGCCCGGCCATGCGCGCGCCGCCGCATGAGCGGACCCGCGTCGCATCGCTCGAGGAGAGCGTTGAAGAAATCGTGGAGCCGTAAAGTCCGGGGTGCGAGGTGTCGGGTTAAGGCGGTGGCGCTTTAAATGGATACCCCATATGGATGTATAGTATCAAGCCTGCGCGAAAAGCCGCGCAGGCCTGTGAATTCATGGCATGTGCATCATCGATCAGGAAGATTCGAATGAAACAGCAGGATGTATATCTATTTGTCTTCGATAGTTTGTCCGATTGGGAGACGGGTTACGCCGTTGCCGGGATAAACAACCCTCAGTTCCAGCTTAACCCTGGCCGCTATCGCGTACGAACCGTTTCGTTGCAACGTACTTCCGTTCTGACCATCGGAGGTATTCGCATTGAGCCTGATCTGACGCTCGATAACATCTCGCCGAAAGACAGTGCAATGTTGATACTACCGGGTGGCTCAGCGTGGGACTCTGGCGAAAATATGGAAGCCGTGGGTGTCGCAAGCGCTTTCTTGGATGCCGGCGTGCCGGTCGCCGCAATTTGTGGCGCAACTGCCGGGCTCGCCAGGGGTGGGCTGCTGGATCATCACCGACACACGAGTAACGCTCTTGAGTATCTGGCTGCCACTCAGTATCGAGGGGTGTCGCTTTACGACGATTCTCCTGCTGTAACCGATGGCAACCTGATTACAGCATCAGGGATTGCCCCGGTTGACTTCGCCCAACACATTTTCCGGCGTCTGAATCTTTACCGTCCTCCGGTATTGGACGCGTGGTACGGTCTTTTCAAGACAGGAAAGCCGGAGTATTTCAGCGCACTCATGCAGGCGGCAAATGCATAACCCGGCGCTCAACCTCGCGTCCTTTGGACGACGCTGCGCGACAAAGCCGCGCAGCGCCGGTTAGTTCTACGTCAGGCTTCACAGGGAGAGACCGCGTGGCGCTCGAATGGAAACACTCCACCGACGGAGTCGACTGGGACGAATTGTCCGCGCTCTACCGGGCGGCTCCGCTTGGCGACAAGAAGCCATTGCACCTACAGACGGTTTTCTCGAACAGCATGTTCAAGTGCTTTGTGTACGAGAACACCTGTCTCGTCGGCGCGGGTCGGGCGCTGGCTGATGGAGCAGATTGCTCATACATCTGCGACATCGCGGTCATGCCGAGCCACCAGGGCACTGGCTTGGGCAAGCAGATCGTTAGTTACCTCGTCGAGAGCTCGCGTGGTCACAAGAAGATCATTCTGTATGCCGTTCCAGGCAAGGAGCCGTTCTATAAAAAGTTTGGCTTCCTGCACATGAGGACGGCCATGGCCATCTTTGAGAACCAACAACAACAGCTGGAACGCGGCTACCTGAGCGTAGCCTCTCAAGAAACTCAGCTCAAATGAGTGATTTTTTCTTGGCCAGATCCATGCCGATGACGGTTACCATGTTTGCCGCGCCGCCGATTGCTGTTAAAGTGTCAATCTTGCTTCTGACTTCCCTCCCGGCTGAATAATGATGTTGATGGCAATCTTCACCTGTAGACCGGGCGCTGGCTGTGAAAGCGGGTGCTGTGCGCGAACGCATCGCTCGAAACTCTCTTGTGCCAGCAAGTGCAGTGGCTAACCCGGCAGTCACTTCTACCTTGGGCGTCGGCAGCCCTCACTCGGGAGCGTTCGTGAAGATCATTGGCCTCATTGGCGGCATGAGTTGGGAATCGACGATTCCGTACTACAGACAAATCAACGAGACGATTAAGGAGCGCCTGGGCGGCCTGCATTCGGCGAAGATCGTCTTGTACAGCGTCGACTTCCACGAGATCGAACGGCTCCAGCATGCTGGTGATTGGGAAGCTGCCGGCGTTATCTTGGCCGAAGCCGCTCGATCGCTTCAAGCGGCAGGCGCAGTCTTCTTGGTGTTGTGCACAAACACGATGCACAAGGTCGCTTCCAGCATTGAGGGGGCCGTCAACATCCCGCTGTTTCATATTGCCGACCCAACGGCCGCCGAAATCAAGCGGGCAGGCCACTCAACCGTAGGCCTGCTCGGTACGCGGTTCACGATGGAACAGGCGTTCTATCGCGACCGATTGAGCGAACGTCACGGCCTTCGAGTCATCGTCCCTGGCCCGGAAGAGCGCCAGATCATTCACCGCATTATCTACGATGAATTGTGCCTCGGGGTCGTTACGGCCAAGTCTCGCAGCGAGTATCGAAGGATCATGGAAGGTCTTGCGTCGGCGGGAGCACAGGCCATCATTTTGGGATGCACGGAGATCTCGCTTCTTGTCAGTCAGCAAGACTCAGAGGTCCCGCTGTTCGATACCACGGCCATTCACGCACGCGCAGCCGCCGAAGAGGCTCTTGCCCCATGACGCCCACCCCGTCCATCGAGCGGACGTCTTCCGGCTCGCTTCGCCGATCAGGGCGTAATCGCCACTTTCAGGACGCCATCGCGTTGGTTCGCGAACAATTCATAGGCTTGCTCGATGGCGTCGAGCCTGAACCGGTGCGTGACCAGAGGTTCAAGGTCGACCCTGCGCGAGGCAACGATGTTCATGAGGCGGCGCATCCGCTCCTTGCCGCCCGGGCAGAGCGTCGTCACCAGTTTGTGGTCGCCCAGTCCCGCGGCGAATGCATCGACGGGCAATGCCAGCTTGCCCGAATAAACCCCCAGGCTCGATAGCGTACCGCCCGGCTTGAGCGAGCGCAAACAGCTTTCGAACGTGTGCTGGGTGCCGAGCGCCTCGATGGACACATCGGCACCGCGTCCGCCCGTGGCCTTCAGAATCTCGGCGACCGGATCGACCCGCTTGTAGTCGAGCGCGATGTCGGCGCCCATTCGCTTTGCGGCCTCCAATCGCTCGGGAAGCGAATCGACGGCAATGATCTGGCTGGCGCCTTTCAGGCGCGCGCCGGCGGTCGCGCAAAGGCCGATCGGACCTTGCGCAAAGATCGCCACGGTATCGCCGATCTTGATCCGGCCGGCTTCCGCGCCGCCGAAACCGGTGCTCATGATGTCGGGACACATGAGCACCTGCTCATCGGTCAGGCCGTCCGGTATCGGTGTGAGGTTTGCCATCGCGAATGGAACCCGTACGTATTCGGCCTGGCAACCGTCGATCGTATTGCCGAACCGCCAGCCGCCGATGGCATGGCCGCCGCATTGCGAATGGTGTCCGTCCAGACAGGAGTGACACTGGCCGCATGGCGTGATCGCGCCGACGACGACGCGCTGGCCGATCGTGTAGCCGGTAACGCCTGCCCCCAGTTCGGCAATGATGCCGACCGGCTCATGGCCTACGATGCGGCCGGGCTCGACCGGATATTCGCCTTTGAGAATGTGGACATCGGTGCCGCAAATTGTCGTTGTCGTGATCTTGATGAGGGCGTCGCCAGGGCCAACCGACGGAATCGGCTTTTCATCAAGAATGATTTTCCCCGGCCCAAAGAAGACGGCGGCTTTCATGGAACGCATAAGCATCTCGCATAAGAAAAACTCGGGTGTAGTGGCACCTTGAGTCCTCCATGCCACCGGAAATTGTACTGTTCGCGGTCCGAACACGGGTATGACACCATCGCGGCGAGACGGTTCGATCTGTGTATATATACTCCAGGTCAAATCCGCTGAAACAGGCGTTCGCGCAAGCGTCCCGCCAACTTTCGGCTCTCTTCCAGCACCAGGATCGATGCTGCCACGCCGACCGCGATGGCCCAGTCACCCATTGTCATGGAGGACGTTCCGACGATCTCCTGCGCCGGTTGCCAGTGCACGGCGATGGCCTGCAGCATCACCACGCCGCCGAGCGATGCCCATAGCATCGGGTTATCGAAGAAGTGCCGATTGAACGCGGTGCCACGCTCGACGCGGGCATTGAACACGTTGAAAACCTGAAACAGCACGAAGGTCGTGAATGCCAGGGTAATTGCGCGCTCGCCCATGCCGGCATGCCAGCCGTAGTAAAGCACCGCCAGCGTGCCGACCATCATCGTGACGCCAAAAGCGATGATCCGTGCCAGGCGAAACAGCGGGAGAATCGGTTCGTCGCGCCTTCGCGGGTTCTCGTGCATGATGCCGGGACGGGCCGCGTCGAGCGCCAGCGACACCGCGGGCGGCCCGTCCATGATGAGCGCCACCCACAGGATCTGGATGGCGGAGAACGGTTCCGGCAAACCGGCCAGCGGTGCGAAAAACACGGTCAGGATCGCGCCGATTGTCGTCGATAACTGAAAACGGACGAATTTGAGGATATTGTCGTAGAGCTTGCGCCCTTGGCGCACGGCACTGACCAGCGTCGCAAAGTTGTCGTCCGTCAGCACCATGGTTGCCGCTTCCTTCGCCACTGCCGTGCCTGCCGTGCCCATTGCCACGCCGATATCCGCACTCTTCAAGGCGGGGGCGTCGTTGACGCCGTCGCCGGTCATGGCGACGACATGGCCCTTTTGCTGGAGCGCGCGAACAATGTTGACTTTGTGCGTAGGCGTCACGCGCGCAAAGACGGCGACGTCCGCGATCGCCGCAGCGAGCTGTGCGGCATCCAGTCTGTCCAGATCGGCCCCGGTCAAGACGTCGCCGTGAATTCCGAGTTCGGTCGCGATAGCCGCAGCGGTAACCGGATGATCGCCGGTAATCATCTTGACCGCGATACCGGCTTGCCGGCAGTCCGCAATGGCGGCCTTGGCCTCCGGGCGCGGCGGATCCATCAAGCCAACCAGGCCAACCAGGGTCAATTCACGCATCCACGCGAACAGATCGCCCTGGGATTCGAACTGGCTGGCCGGGATGCTGCGCGACGCGATCAGCAGTCCGCGCAAGCCGCCGCTTGCCAGCCCGGCGTAGTCGGCATCGATCCGCCGGCGAGCCGGCTCGTCGAGCGCGCATGGCGCGTGCTCGCCCAGGAACGCGGAACAACGATCAAGCAGCACGTCTGGCGCGCCCTTGACGAAGATGCGAACGGTATCGTCTTCGCGATGGAAAGTCGCCATGAACTTGTGCGCCGTATCGAACGGAATTTCAGCGATCCGCGGCAAGGCCTGCGTCACGCGCTGCGCCGTCAGGCCGCCTTTCCGTGCCAGGATCAGCAATGCAGCTTCCATCGGATCGCCGATGACTTTGCCGTCCCGCACGTGACTGTCGTTGCAGGCGGCCATCGCCAGCAGCAAGGGCGCAAAATCGGTACGATGATCCGTGGCATCTGCTGGCGTGATGGAGCCCGGTGCCTGGTAACCTTCGCCGGAGACCTCGAAGCGCCGTCCGCCATAGATGAACATGCGCGCCGTCATCTGGTTCATCGTCAGCGTTCCCGTCTTGTCCGAGCAAATGACGGTGGTGCAGCCGAGTGTTTCCACGCTCGCCAGGCGCTTGACGATGGCGCGGTTGCGCGCCATGCTGCGCATGCCGAGCGCAAGCGTTACCGTCACGACCACCGGCAAGCCTTCCGGCATCGCGGCCACGGACAAGGCGATGGCATCGAGCACGATCTCGGCAATATCCGTGCCGCGTAGAAATTCGAAAAACGCCAGCAGGCCGACCAGCGTCACCGCCATGGCACCGAGCCGCTTGCCAAGCTGATCGAGTTGACGCTGCAGCGGCGTGGGCGCCTCGACCGTCGCTGCCAGCTCTTGCGACAGGAGCCCCATCTCGGTGCGAGAACCGGTGGCAGTGACGATCATTTCGGCGCGGCCACGCGTGAGCAGCGTGTTCATGAACAACATGTTCGCCCGTTCTCCAAGCGCAATCGCCGCGCCGGATAAGCGATCGGTGATCTTGCCGACCGGCACCGATTCGCCGGTCAGTGCCGATTCGTCGGCTTCTATGCCAGCAACAAGGGTGAGACGGCCGTCGGCCGGCACCAGATCGCCGGCTTCAAGCATGACGATATCGCCGGGGACCAGCTCGCGGGAAAAGATCTCGTGGGTCATGCCGCCACGCCGGACGCGGGCCTTGACCGGTAGCATATTCTGCAGGACAGCCAGACTTTGTTCGGCGCGATACTCCTGATAGAAGCTGACGATCGCGTTGATGACCACGACAGCGAGAATAACCAGTGCATCCTTCAGGTTGCCGATCACGGCAGACAGGACAGCGGCACCGATCAACACGAGGATCATTGCGCTTTTGAATTGCGATAGGAAAACCGACCACGGCGTACGCCGGCGCCCTTCTGGCAGTTGATTGGGACCGAAGCGGCTGATGCGCTGCCTGACCTGGTCTTCGGCCAGTCCTTGCGCGACAACGACCTGGAGACGAGCTGCCACGTCATCGGCGGAAAGAATGTGGGATGACGATGCCATGTCTGCCATGTCCGGCACATCGGTTGCTGCTGTCATGAAAATGTTCGCATTGCGCGCCTACGGGAGTGAAAGGGCCTTTAATCCGTACCGAGGAAAGCTTACCCGAACGGTGTGTGACGTGATAGCTAAAATACAGCCGTGATTGCCATACCCCGCGCGCAAGGGACGGCCGGGATTCGCGTAAAATTCCGCAAATTCCATGGTAAGTCTTTGATCTTATAGAATTTTGTCGCAAAATTCAGCGGCGGCCGATACCATGCGAATGTCCTGCACCCATAGTCTTCTCCCCTGATTTCGTGGTCGTTGGCCGCAGGCCACGTTAAGCCTGCGGCCGAAAGTCGGCCTTGGACACCTCTTCAGTTCAAGGCCCGCTAAGCGACGACGTCGTCTTTGGTCTCGGTGGTAAAGTCGACTTCATCACTGTCTTTGCCGTGCGCCAGCCGGTACAGGAGCGGCAGGACAAGCAAAGTCAATATGGTCGACGAAATGATGCCGCCAATGACGACCGTCGCGAGCGGTCGCTGAACCTCCGCCCCGGTGCCGGTGGCGATCGCCATTGGAATGAATCCGAGCGAGGCGACGAGCGCCGTCATCAGGACCGGCCGGAGCCGTGTGAGAGCGCCCGTATTGATCGCCTCGTCCAGCCCCATGCCTTCTTCGCGCAATGTGCGAATGAATGACAGCATGACCAGTCCGTTCAGTACCGCCACGCCCGACAGGGCAATGAAACCGACCGCGGCAGAAATCGACATCGGAATACCACGCAACCAAAGCGCGAGGATGCCGCCGGTCAGGGCGAACGGGATACCGGTGAAGACCAGTAGTCCGTCCTTGACGTTATTGAACATCACGAAGAGCAGCGTGAACACCAAGAAAAGCGCAAGCGGCACCACGACCTGCAGGCGCTGTGTCGCCGACTGCAATTGCTCGAATGTCCCACCCCAGCTAGTCCAATATCCAGGCGGGATCTTCACTTCCTTCAGAATCATTCGCTCGGCTTCCGGCACGAACGTGCCGATGTCGCGGCCGCGCACGTTGGCGCTGACAACGATGCGCCGCTTGCCGTCTTCCCTGCTGATTTGATTCGGCCCGGGCGTGAAATCGAGCGTCGCCACTTCGGCCAGTGGAATGTAGCTCGTCGCGCCAGCCTTACCGTCTACGCCGGGAGCCGTTGGGCTGGTCAGCGGGATTGGCAAGCGCTTGAGCGCCTCAAGGTCGGTACGCAATTGCTCCGGCAGCCGGACGATGATATCGAATCGTCGGTCGCCTTCGAACATCGTGCCGGCAGTGCGGCCACCAGTCGCGATCGCGACCGTTTCCTGTACGTCGCCGATGTTCAGACCGTACCTGGCGGTTTTTTCCCGGTCAATGTTCACGGTGAGCATTGGAAGCCCGGTGGTCTGTTCGACCTTCACCTCGGCCGCGCCAGGAACCCGCCCGAGCGTCGCTGCCACCTTGGCCGCAACGTCGTTAAGGACGTCCATATCGTCGCCAAAAATCTTGACGGCGACATCGCTGCGCACGCCCGAGATGAGTTCGTTAAAACGCAGTTGGATCGGTTGCGAGAATTCATAGTTATTACCCGGGTACTTGGCCGCTTCTGCCTGCACGGCCGCGAGCAGTTCGTCGCGTGTCTTCTTGGGCGATGGCCATTGCGATTGCGGCTTGAGCATCACGTAGCCGTCCGAAATGTTCGGGGGCATCGGATCGGACGCGATCTCAGCAGTACCGGTGCGGGCGAAGATACGCTCGATCTCCGGAAACTTCGCTTTCAGTCCGCG
Source organism: Telluria sp. (assembly GCA_049301315.1). Taxonomy (GTDB): domain Bacteria; phylum Pseudomonadota; class Gammaproteobacteria; order Burkholderiales; family Burkholderiaceae_D; genus JBAQKU01. The sequence continues at coordinate 7,786 of JBAQKU010000346.1, read as the reverse complement.
TTCGAGCTGCTTTTGCAGTTCCAGCGACTGCGTCAGGCTGGTGCCGGGAATGCGCAGGGCCTGGATTGCAAAGTCACCCTCGTTCAGACTCGGCACGAACTCGCTTCCCATCCTGGTAGCCAGCGCGCCCGCCAAGACAACGAGCACGACGGCAGTCGTCAGTACGATGGCCTTGCTCCGCATGACCGTCGCGAGCATCGGCGCATACATCCGTTTGGCAAATTCCATCAGACGGTTCTCCTTTTCGGCGACGCGCTCGCCGATAAAGAGGGCCACCGCGGCCGGAATGAAGGTCATCGACAGAATCATCGCGCCCACCAGGGCGGCAACCACCGTAAACGCCATCGGATGGAACATCTTCCCTTCGACGCCGGTCAGCGCGAAGATCGGGATGTAGACGATCATGATGATAAGCTGACCAAACAACAAGGGCCGCCTGGCCTCCTTTGCAGCTGCGAACACTTCATGGAACCGTTCGGCACGTGTCAAAGGGCGCTTGTGGTGTTCCTGGGCATGAGCCAGGCGCCGGACGCAGTTCTCCACGATCACCACCGCGCCATCGATGATGATGCCGAAGTCAAGCGCTCCAAGGCTCATCAGGTTGGCACTGACCTTGTACGTCACCATACCAGTGAACGTGAACAGCATCGACAAGGGAATGACCATCGCCGTGATCACGGCAGCCCGGATATTGCCGAGGAAGAGAAACAGGATGGCAATGACCAGCACGGCGCCCTCCAGCAGATTCTTCTTGACTGTGCTGATCGCCTTATCGACCAGTACTGTGCGGTCATAGACAGTGTATGCCTTCACGCCTGCAGGTAGGGTGCGGTTGATCTCAACCATTTTCTTGTCCACCGCCTGCGATACGATACGGCTGTTTTGCCCGATCAGCATGAAGACGGTGCCCAGCACCACTTCTTGCCCGTTGTCGGTCGCCGCGCCGGTGCGCAATTCGCGCCCGACGCCCACTTCGGCCACATCGCGCATGCGTATCGGCACACTTTGCACGTTACTTAGAATGACGTTCCGAATGTCTTCGACCGTGCGAACTTGTCCCGGGATACGGATCAGGAACTGCTCTCCGCGTTTCTCGATATAACCGGCACCGACGTTGTTATTGTTGCGGTCCAGCGCCACGACAATATCCTGCAATGTCAGGTTGTAGGAAGCCAGTTTGGTCGGGTTGGGAGTGACGTGGTACTCCTTTGCATATCCCCCGATGGAGTTTATTTCGGTCACACCGATGACATTGCGTAACTGTGGCTTGATGATCCAGTCCTGAATCTCGCGCAAATCGGTCGGCGTGTAGGGCGTGCCGTCAGCCTTTCTCGCGCCCGGGACCGACTCGACTGTCCATAGGTAGATCTCGCCCAGGCCTGTTGAGATGGGGCCCATCATGGGGCTGACGCCGGCAGGCAGGCGCTCTTTCGCTTCCTGGATACGCTGGTTGACCAGCTGGCGGGCGAAGTAGATATCCGTGCCGTCCTTGAAGACGACGGTGATCTGGGACAGGCCGTAGCGCGACAGCGAACGCGTCTGCTCCAGATTCGGCAGGCCCGCCATCACCGTCTCGATCGGAAACGTAACGCGCTGTTCAACCTCCAGCGGAGAATAGCCGGACGCGGAAGTATTGATCTGCACCTGCACGTTCGTGATGTCAGGGACGGCATCGATCGGCAGTTTCTTGTAGCTGAAGACGCCGATAGCCGTCATCGCGACGACGGCCAGCATGACCAGCCATCGATGTTCTATGGAAAAGCGAATGATTCGTTCGAACATGTGATCTCTCCCGCTTAATGTGCGTGCTCGGCACTGCCCTTGCCTTGTTCCGCCTTGACGACGAAACTGCCGCTGGCCGCGTATGCGGTGCCTGGTTTGATCCCGGTGAGAATCTCGGTGTATTTCCCGTCGCTGCGGCCTGTCGTGACCACTTGGCCGACAAACCCGCCATCCATCTTGACGAATACCGTCGGGCTGTCATTGACCGTCTGGATCGCGTCGGAAAGCACTGCGACCGGCGCGTTACGCTCATCCGACGTAAGTTCGACGTTCACAAACAGGCCCGGGCGCCAAGCCAGGCTCGGATTAGCCAGCGTGACGCGCGCCGTCGCTGTGCGCGTTTGCTCGCCAAGGAGCGATCCCACGTACGACACCGTACCGGTAGAGACGGCCCCCATGGAAGTGGCTTTCACGGTGGCTCGTTCGCCGACACGTACGATGCCCAGGTCCTTCGCCGGGACGATAATTTCGGCCCACACGGAAGACAGGTCCGAGATCATGAACACGTTCGAGTCCTCCTTGACCGCTTCGCCCAAGGCAATGTGCTTTTCGACGATGGCGCCGTCGAACGGCGCGCGCAGCTCGTACCGGCTCAATGCGCCCACAGTCCCCGTAGATGCACCGATCGCGGCCAGCTTCTGGCGCGCGTTTTGCGTGGCTATCTCGGACTCCCTGAAGGCCTGTTGCGCCTGAAGGAAGTCCTGCTCGGCCGTAATCTTGTCCTGCCAGAGCTTTTTTTCCCTTTCGTAAGTTACTTGCGCTAGCGCCTGTTTCTTTTGAGCGGAAAGCAATTCACTGCGCATCTCCGATACTGCAGTACTGGCGATGACAGCGAGGATTTGGCCTTTCTTGACCTGCTGACCCAAATTGGCAGCAACACTCTCGACCACGCCGGCCAGGCGAGGCACGACGTGCGCGGTGCGGTCCTCGTTGAACCGGATCTCGCCGGCCAGCTGGAAGGCACTACGGATACGCGCAGGCGCTGCGGTCTCGATCTTGATGCCGGCGGCCTTGGCCTGGGCATCGCTCATCTCGACCTTGCCTTCCTCGCTCTCGATTTTGAATTGGACGACCTGCTTCCCACGGTTCACTACAAACGCAGCGTCGAACACATGCGGCTCGGCGATCGCCTTCGTCGTAACCAGGCTGCCACCCTTGACCACAAAAGCATAGTCCTGGACTTCGCCTTGGGGACGCTTGATTTGTTCAGTCGCAGTGAAGGAGGATGGAGGAAGGGGTTTGCCATTTTCGTAGGCCCACAATTGGTGCCTGGCTTCGCCGTCTTGCTCTGCAAGCAGCGCTTCCACGCTCAAGCTGCCCTGGGTGAACAAGCGTCCACCGTGCGGCCCCTTTTTCGGGGCATCTCCATGATGTTCGCTGTCACCGTGCTCGGATGCCTCAGTGTGCTCGGCGCCTTCGGCTCCGCCCGATGCATCCGGCTTTTTCCCCGACAACAGGATGATGGCGAGAAGTACCGCACCAATGGCCAATATGGTTGCAATCGCGATGCGCGTCTTCTTGTCTACGTTTGGGATTTTCATTGCGTTTCCTTGTTCTGGGGCTGGGAAGGCGTCAGGCGGCCGTGCTGCTCGACGTTCCCGACGATGCGTTCGATGTCGGCTGCGGCGCGGTGGGATTCGGCTATAGCCCGGACGTACTGTGTTTTTGCCTGGAACAGGGTTCGCTGCGCGTCCAGCACGTCGAGAAAGCTGAATTTCCCGAGTTCAAAACCCTTTGTTCCCGCCTCATATGCGCTTTGCGCGCCTGGAAGAATTTCATTGCGCAAGATGTCCAGTTCAGACACAGCCGCGTTCAGCCGCAGTGACGCTTGCGCCAATTCCACCGAGAGTTTGTTTTGTACGGCCAGCAGTTCGTCCCTTGCCTTATCCGTGCGTCGCATCGCGCTAAGCACATTGCCCTGGTTTCGGTCAAACAAGGGAAAGGGAACCGCCAGGCCGACCACGGTCTGCCGGTTGCCAATCTGTTCGTCGCGCTTGCTTCCGAGGCTGAGAGTCAGGTCAGGGAAGCGGCGACTACGTTCAAGGTCGGCCATGGCCGCCTGGCGCTCAATCTCGCTCCGCGCCCGGACTATTTGTGGCGATAAAGGAAGATGTGACAGCAATTCCGCTGTGCTCGGATGAGCACCAACCGGTAGCGCAGGGGCCTCCACGCTGCCTTCGATCGGCTCGGCACTCCCCCAGGTGGCTGCGAGGCGGCGTTTCGCGAGCGCCAGATCGTTGGCAGCCTGACTCAATTCGATGTTCGTACTCGCCTCGGCGACACGTGCACGGGTTTCCTCGACCGGCGAGATTTTTCCGGCGATGACGCGCCGCGACGCCGCAACAGTCACTTTTTGCGACAATTCCTGCAAAGCTTGGGCGAGCAGCAACCGTTCTTGGGCAGTCAGGACCTCGAAGAACGCGGTAACGACATCCGCGCGCAGCGCGCTGCGGTAGCTGGCCAGATCCGCCGAGGCGATTTCGCGCTCGCGCTCGGCAAATGCTATCCGGGCACCGCGCTTGCCACCCAGTTCAATCGCCTGGTTGATCTGGACAGTGGTCGTGCGTGCATTCTGCTTCAGGCCTTCAGATAGGTAGGAAAGCTCCGGATTGGGAATGGCGCCTGCCTGAGCGCGCTGGCCGGCCGCGATGTCAAGCTCGCGTCCGGCGGCCCGCAGACCTGGATTGGATTGAAATGCGCGCCGGATGGCGGCGTCCAAGGTGAGCGGTGCGGTGCCAAGTGGCACAGCGTCGGCATTGATTGCTGAATGTAACGGGGCTGAGGACTGCGCCGCAGCCAACAACGGCTGCACCCATAGCAACGCCAGCCCGATAGGGAAAAGTAGTAATCGCATTGAATTCTCCAGTATGAAATTGGGAAGAACTCGGCGTCGACAAGCCTACGCGTGAACGTATTTGAAACCTGAATCAGGTAAGAAAGGCTGGATCGTCGCCGAACTTAGGCGGCACGAATCCAATTGGGGCGTTCGGGAAGGCCAAGATAGGGCGTTGGCCAGCCAGTTACTTGAGCGAGCTGATGGTGGGAAGAAAGTACAAGTGACTGAACGTCGGAAGACCAGGAAAGCATGACGAGCGAACCATGGGTGCACGATGCGCAGTCCGGATCCGCCCCGAACTTCTTGATCGTCGATGAACCATCGTCGTCGCCATCGGCTGCCTTGTGCTCGTGCTGATGATGTCCAAAATGCTGACTCGCCTTCCCACTTTCGTGCACGCAATAGGCACTCGCGATTCCAGCGCTCATCTGGAGAACGAAAGCGAGAGCTAGCATGTAGACAAAGCGTTTGACCATGGCGCGGATTATAACTCTTTACCCTGGTTGCAGCGGTTTAGCGATGAACCATGCCAGTCTCATGGCCAGCCTGACCCGGTGTTGCGCTGCAACGTCTTGTTACCGTGAATTCCTTGCGAGCACGATCACTGGACCTCTACAATCTGGTTTCAAGATACTTTACCCTGCCAGACAGGCACCAGGAAAATATGAATATCAGTGCAATGCGCAAGGCGGGCCTTTTTCTGCTGCTGCCAACCATCCTCTCCGGCTGCGGCCTCCTGGCCGCTCCGTGCCGCATCACGTCGGCCGTCATCAAGATCGTCCCGGTGGTAGGGCACACCGCTGCCTTGCCCACTGACGCGTGCGCGGCCGTGATTGATCCTTAGCAAATTATCGGCGGCCCAAAGCTTGCCGAAGCTGCTAGAATAGCGGCCATGTTCAGCGCGCTTAGAAAATCAGTTGCACTTGCGATGTTCGTCATTTTCATGGCGAACCTCGGGCTTTGGAATTTCCAGGCGCAATTGGACCACGGGCTTGACCATACAACTTATCCCGCACTCGCCCTGCAAGGCGCCGATCACGTCCACGACGCGCCTGGGCACGACGACGATGCTTCGGGCGCGTCGCAACACCAGCTTCTGCACGCCGCAGACCACGTCCATCCTTATCCCGCGGCCGCGTTTGCGCATATTGAAGTGGCACTGCATGAGGCGCGATCCGACGCGTTCCGGGCGCCGTTCGTGCCTGCCGCCACCTCCGAATCTCTCTTCCGTCCCCCTCGCTTCTCGCTTTCCCCGGGCTAAATCCGTCTTTTTTTCATGGCGGACGGGTGCGCCTCGATGCGCACCGGCCTGATTTCCCTATTTATCAAACTGAGTGGCCCCGGCTGTGCCATGCACGTCCGGCCGTCCTTCCGCACTACATCGATTTTGGAAATTACCTATGGAATACAGGGATATTCGGTCCTTCCTGGCGCTTCTGGCTGCGTGCTCGGTGTCTGCCGCCGCCTGCGCGCAGGGCGTCCTGACGGAACAGGAGAGCGTCCGGCTCGCTCTCGCACGGCCAGACATTGCGGCCGTGATCGACGCCACCATCGAGGCGGCGCGCGGCGATGTCAGCGCGGCTGGCCGCTGGCCCAACCCGACACTGCAGTTTCAGCGCGAATCGATGCATTCGTCCGGCCAGCGTAACGTCGAACGTTCGTATCAACTCTCGCAGCAGTTCGACCTGTCCGGCAAGCGCGCGCTGCGGCGCGGCGCGGCCGAGCAACGGCTGGCCGCAACGGTGGCCGACACCAGGCAGCGCAGGCGCGATATCGCCGCCGAACTGCGGCACCGGTTTTACGAAACGATGTACCGGCAGCAGCTGGTGGAGGCGATCGCGCAGTGGGAATTGCGCATGTCCGCGATAGCGGCAACCGTCGACAAGCTCCACGCCAGCGGCGAAGTGGCCGGCTATGAGCGCCGCCGGATCGCGCTCGAACGCGCCACTGCGCAGGCCCGGCTGACGGTCGAACAGGCCGCCCACGGCAAGGCCCGGCAAAGCCTTGCCGCGCTGGTGGGGGAGAGCGCGCTGACGGCGACGCCAGCCGGCGAATTGCTTCCGGCCGACCCGCCCCCGCTCGAGGCGCTGCTGGCGCAGCTCGCGGCGCGGCCCGAGTTGCAGGCGCTGGAAAGGCGCGCAGGGGCCTTCGAGCTGGAGCTCAAGGCATCCCGGCGCGCCTGGATTCCCGATGTAACCGTCGGCCTCGGCCCGAAAAGCCAGCACAACGGCGTGACGCGCGAGACGGGCACCGCGCTTAGCGTGTCGCTTCCGTTGCCGCTGTTCGAGCGCGACCAGGCCGGGCAACAGCGCGCACGCGCAGGGGCCGATGCGGCGCGCGGCGAAGCGCACTTGCTGCGCAGCCGGCTGGAAGGCGACGTGCGCGGCCTCTGGCAGCAATTGCAGCGCCTCAATGTCGCCGCCCGCGAGTACCGCGTGCATGCGACGACGGCTGGCGGCGACCTGGTGCGCATCGCCGAGGCCTCGTACCGGGGCGGGGAAACAGGAATACTCGAACTGCTCGACGCCTACCGCGCGGCGCTGGACGCCGACAGCAGGGCATGGGAAATGAGCTGGAACGCACGGCAGGCGGCAATCGACTTGGACAACATTGCAGGAAATCAACCATGAACAATACAGTATCGGTACGCGCCATCGCGCTCATTTTCGTGCTTGGCCTCGGCATGTTCGCGTCAGGCTGCCAGCAACAATCGAACGGCGGGGGCGGCGCGGCCACCGGCGACAAGCTCGAGCCGGTCGCGATCACCAATTTCAGCGACAGCACCGAGTTGTTCGTCGAGTTCGCTCCGCTGACGGTGGGGGCGCAGTCCCCGCTCGCCGGCCACCTGACAAGGCTGGCCGATTTCAAGCCGGTGAGCGCGGGAAGGCTCAGCGTGACGCTCAGCGGCGGCAATCAGCCGGACGAAACCTTCGCCGTCGCCGCCCCGGCCCAGCCGGGAATCTTCAGGCCGGTGGTCACGCCGCGCGTTGCCGGCGTGCGCCGCCTGGTGTTGCGGCTCGACGCCCCGGGGCTGGCCGCGGTGCACGACGTAGGCAACGTCACGGTCCATTCCGATCATGCAGCCGCTGCCAGGGCACAGGCACCGGAGAAGCCGGAAGCGCCCGGCGCCATCTCCTACCTGAAGGAACAGCAGTGGAAGACCGACTA
>JBAQKU010000345.1:0-6791 GCA_049301315.1 Telluria sp. | reverse complement strand
GGCCAGAGCGCATCGCACAGCATGGCGTCGTGAAACCGCGCGATCGACAGTGCGTTGAGTTCCTTCAGCATATCGTTCCTTTCAAATCGACAAGCGCGCCAGAACACAAGCTCTCGCAACTCAGGTTTGAGGAATTTTTACGTGAAGAGTTCCGCGTGCGGGAACGCGTGCGCTCACACTTTCTTTTCGAGCTCCTTCGCCATTTTCAAATGCCTGGTGAACATGTGCACGCCTTTCTCGGCCAGCGCCTTGATATCGTCGTCCTGTTCCGCCGCGGCGTAGTGCTTGAACACCTTGAGGTCGTTCTCATGGTCCTTGACGTTCAGCTCCATGAAGCGGCGGTCGAATTCGCGCGCCGGCAGTCCCGACATCTTCTTCACCTCGGCGGCGTGCTGGTCGGTGATCGCCTTGGTCAAGGTCAGTTTTTTCTTTTCCGCCAACTGTTCCAGGTCCTGTCCCATGCGGCCATGCTCGTCGATCATGGTCTGGGCGAACGCCTTGACATCCGCGTTCGATGATTTCTGCAGCGCCAGCATGCACAGTTCGATTTCCGCCAGCGAATCTTGCATCGCCTGGACCAGGAACTCGTTGCTGCCTGTCTCCACGCGCGACTCGACCTGGTCGCTGGAGGAGCCCTTGAATGCCTGGCTCACCTCGGCCGGGGTCTGGAAATTCTCATCGGGCAATTGCTCAAGCGAGGCACATATGTTCTCGTCGGCGCCCATCTTTTTCGCGTTTTCGATCAGGGTCGCTTTCGACGCCGGATAGTCGACACCCTTCAGGAACTTCTGGATTTGAATCGGGTTTGCATGTGCCATGATGTCCTCCGCTAGTAAGTGAACAGGCATAGTTGTGACAACACGGATCGCGATAGGTTTCGCGCCCCTGGGGTTGCGCCAAAGAGGCAGCGCACACGCAGGGCGTGGTGCCGAACCTGACTTTATAAGGCGGGCGAGGTCATGGCGTCCGGAGAGAAAAACGCGCTTTCATCGTGACCTCGCCGCCTGGGCTCGATGCCGGCCTAGCGGCCGGGCAGGTTGAACAGGTTCTGCCGGACATGCACCAGATGGTCCACGATGGCCTTTTTGGCGCGCGCCGCATCGCGCTGCTTTAACGCCGACACCAGCGCGCGGTGCTCGATCTGGTAGGCATGGCGCCGTTCGGCGGTCAGGCTTTCCTTCTTGAGCAGGCCCCATTCGGCGCGCTCGCGCACGTCGTTGATGAGCTTGACCACGCCGATCACGAAGTTATTATGCGTGGCGTCCGCCACCGTCTTGTGCAAGGCGCCATCCCAATATTCGAATTGCTCGAACGTCTCGGCGGCTTCGGCGTTGCGGCAGCATTCTTCCATCGCGGAGAAATCGGCCGCGTTGGCATTGCGCACCACCAGCTCGACCAGCGCCGGCTCGAACACCATCCGCGCTTCCATCAGTTCGGCCGGACTGGTACCGGGCGCAGCAGAATCGGCGGGCGGCAATTTTTCGAGTGCGGCCTGGGCCACAAAGGTGCCACTGCCGACGGCCTGCGTGATCAGGCCCATTTCCTTCATCTGGGTCAGCACCCGCCGCACGGTCGAGCGCCCGACCTGGTATGACTCCATCATCTGGCGCTCCGCAGGCAGGCGCTCGCCCGGCCGCCAGCGCCCATTGCGCAGGTTGGCAAGCAGCGTTTCTTTGAGCAAGTGGGCGGTGTCGATGGTCAAGGAGTCACGTTGTTTTGGCGAACATGCAGATAATAATCGAAATAGGCGCGCCATTGGCCGCAGCCGCAAAAAATGCAGCCGTGAAGAATTTTTCGCACGCATATAATTGACACCACCATTCTCTTCTGTTAATTTGGTTTGTATGCGAACCAATTCAAACCAAATGCGATTGCGGATGCGAACGCCCTCGGTGGACCGCATCTGATCATTTTCTATATAGGAAATCGAATGAAAAAATACATCGAGACAATGTCAATGGCAGTTGCAGGACTGCTGATTTGGGCTGCGCCACTGGCCGCGCATGCCGATGATGCATGGCCAAGCAAGACGATCACCATGGTTGTTCCGTTTCCACCCGGCGGCGTGGCCGACACGGTGGGGCGTCCGGTTGCGATCGCGTTGGAGCGTGCGCTCAAACAGAATGTCATCGTTGAAAACAAGGGCGGCGCAGGTGGCGCAATTGGCATGGCAAAAGTTGCTGATGCTCCGGCCAACGGCTACACGGTGTTGATGGCGCTGTCGTCGATCTCGATCATTCCCGAAGCTGACAAGCTGCTCGGCAAAAAGCCGCTGTACCAGCTGGCCCAACTGAAACCGATCGCGCGCTTCACGGCCGACCCGACCGTACTGGTGGTGCGCGCAGACAGCCCATGGAAAACAGTCAATGAATTCGTCGCTGCCATGCGCGCCAAGCCGGGCGCCTACACCTTCAGCTCCTCGGGCAACTACGGCACCATGCACGTGCCAATGGAAATGCTGAAATCTAACGCCAACCTGAAGATACTGCACGTGCCGTACACCGGTGCGGCGCCGGCCGTATTGGCATTGCTGAGCGGCCAGGTTGATGCGGTATCGACCGGTCCGGCCAGTGTGCTCCAGCATATCAAGTCCGGGAGCCTGCGTGCGCTGGCTCACTGGGGCAACGCGCCGCTCGCGGCGCTGCCTGGCGTGCCAAGCTTGAAGGAAGCCGGCTACCCGGTCGAGTTTGCACAGTGGTCGGGCCTGTTCGTGCCGGCGGCCACGCCTGAGGCGGTAGTCGTCAGGCTACGCGAAGCGGCCCGTGTAGCGGCCCACGATCCAGCCGTCGTGAAGACGATCGGAACCGCAGGCAGCCCGGTGCTGTACCTGGACGCTCCTCAATTCCAGACCTACATCAACGGCGACGCCGTGAAGATGAAGGAAGCCGTCCAGAAGATCGGCAAGGTGCGTTAATCGCCGGCTTCGGCAAAGGGGGCGCATCGGCGCCCTTTTTTTTGGCATCGCGCGAACTGCACCATGTCGCCGGCCGCCACCGTCTTGTGCAAGCCCCCCAATCGTCGACGTCCTCGAACGTCTCGGCGGCCTCGGCACGCCCGGGGCCTTTGCAGCGCCCGGGAAGCGTGCGGGCGGCTTGGGATCGCGACTGCCGTGGAATTGACACTGCTGAATTGAACTGGTAAAGTGGTTTGCTCAAAACCAATTTAAACCATTAGGAGTGCTACATGCGATTTGCAACGCTGGACATCGACGGCCGCCAGGCCGTGGTCGCCGTTTCCGAAGACGGACAAAGCTACTGCGCGCTCGACCAGATCGCCGCCGGTTTCGACGGCGACATGAGCGCCTGGATCAAGCTGATGCCGTCGCCCGCCGGCCTTGCCGACCGCCTGCGCGACTGGCAGCCGATTGTCGGCAAACGCCTGCTGGCGCCGCTTCCCCTCCCACAACGCAATATCTTCTGCGTTGGCAAAAACTATCATGAGCATGCGAAGGAATTCAGCCTGTCCGGCTTCGACACCTCCGCCGCCAAGGGGGAAGTCGCACCGTCGGCGCCGGTCGTGTTTACCAAGGCTCCTTCGACCGTGGTCGGCACCGGGCAGCCGGTCGAGGCATTTTCCAACCTGACCGAGCAGCTCGATTATGAAGCCGAGCTGGCCGTGATCATCGGCAAGGGCGGTCGTGGCATCAGCAAGGAAGACGCCCTCGATCACGTGTGGGGCTACACGATCGTCAACGACGTGACCGCGCGCGACATGCAGCAAAATCACCGCCAATGGTTCCTCGGCAAATCGCTGGACACCTTCTGCCCGATGGGCCCGTACATCGTGACCGCCGACGAAATCGATGCAAGCAAGCTGAGAATTCGCTGCTGGATCAACGATGAACTGCGCCAGGACGCCAATACCAGCGATCTGATCTTCGATATCCCGACCATCATCGCGACCATCTCCGCCGGAATCACGCTGCAACCGGGCGACATCATCGCGACCGGTACGCCGGCCGGTGTCGGCATTGGTTTCAAGCCGCCAAAATTCCTGAAGTCGGGCGATGTCATGAAAATCACGGTCGACCAGCTCGGCACGCTGACCAACCGCGTCAAGTAAGTTTGCGCATGGCACTGCTGTAAGCTGCAGCAAGGCCATCCGCTTTCCGATCCGTGCATGAAAACAGAAGTACAACCTGAAAGGAGACCGATGTCATGCGCGTAAAAAATCAAAACGATTTCTGGGCCGGTGTCATGTTCGTCGCCTTCGGCGCATTTTTTGCCGGTAACGGCATGGGCTATGAGTTCGGTACCGCTGAGGATATGGGGGCCGGATATTTTCCGACCGTGCTCGGAGTCATCATGCTCGTGTTTGGCCTCCTGATCGCCGCCACCGGTTTGTCGGCCAAGGCAACTGACGAAAAAATCGCCCGCTTCGAATGGGGTGTATTGCTGTTCATTCTCGGCCCGGTCATCCTGTTCGGCCTGCTTCTGCAACCGCTGGGCCTGATTCTGTCGCTCGTCATGCTCATTCTCATGTCCAGCTATGCCAGCCATGAATTCAGCCTGAAGTCGGCGCTGTTCAATGCAGCCGTGCTCATCGTGATGTGCCTGCTGATTTTTGTGTGGGGACTCGATCTCCGGTTCCAGCTCTGGCCATCCTTCGTCGGCAACTGAGGAATACATGGAAACTTTATTGAGCAATCTCGGCATCGGTTTCAGCGCGGTCCTGGCGATCGAACCGATGACGCTGTTCGGCATGACGTTCTCGTTGCCGATGAATCTGGTGTACTGCCTGTTTGGCGCCGTCGTCGGCACCCTGATCGGCGTGCTGCCCGGGCTGGGGCCGATCGCCACGATCGCCATGCTGCTGCCGGCCACCTACGCGCTGCCGCCGCTTGGCGGCTTGATCATGCTCGCTGGCATTTACTATGGCGCGCAATACGGCGGCTCCACCACCGCGATCCTGGTCAACCTGCCGGGAGAAACCTCATCCGTCGTCACCTGCCTCGACGGCTACCAGATGGCACGCCGCGGGCGTGCCGGCGTGGCCCTCAGTACCGCCGCGCTGTCGTCGTTTTTCGCCGGTTGCGTCGGCACCTTGCTGCTCGCCGCCTTCGCCGTCCCGCTGGCCAAAGTCGCATTCAAATTCGGCCCTCCGGAATACTTCTCGCTGATGGTGCTCGGCTTGATCGGCGCCGTCGTGCTGGCCTCGGGATCGCTGCTGAAAGCCATCGCCATGATCTGTCTCGGGCTGTCGATCGGACTGATCGGCACTGACATCAACACCGGCATCGCGCGCTACACCTTCGACATCCCCGAATTGATGGACGGAATCGGCTTTGTCGCCGTGGCGATGGGGGTGTTTGGCTTTGCCGAGGTGCTCACCAACCTGGAGCAGAAAGAACACCGGGAAGTGTTCACCAACAAGGTCACCAGCATGTTCCCGACCAGGGTCGATTTCAAGCGCATGTGCGCGCCGATCTTGCGCGGGACGCTGCTCGGCTCGGTGCTGGGCATCCTGCCCGGCGGCGGCACTTCGCTGGCCTCGTTCGGGGCCTACTCGCTGGAAAAGAAAGTCAGCAAGACCAGCTCCGAATTCGGCAAGGGCGCGATCGAAGGCGTGGCCGGGCCGGAAGCGGCCAATAACGCCGCCGCGCAGACCTCGTTCATTCCATTGCTGACGCTTGGCATTCCACCTAATGCGGTGATGGCGCTGATGGTCGGTGCGATGACAATCCACAACATCCAGCCTGGCCCGCAAGTCATGACGACCAACCCGACGCTGTTCTGGGGCCTGATCGTATCGATGTGGGTCGGCAACCTGATGCTGGTGGTGCTGAACCTGCCGCTGATCGGCATCTGGATCAAGCTGCTGACCGTGCCTTACCGTTTCCTGTACCCGGCAATCCTGGTGTTTAGCTGCATCGGCGTGTACACGGTCAACAACAGCAGCTTCGACGTCCTGATCACTGCGGCCTTTGGCTTGCTCGGCTATGTGTTCTACAAGCTCGGTTGCGAAGGCGCGCCGCTGCTGCTGGGCTTTGTGCTGGGCCCGATGATGGAAGAAAATTTCCGCCGCTCGCTACTGGTATCGCGCGGAGACTTCTCCGTGTTCGTGACGCGGCCGCTGTCGCTCGGATTGCTGCTCGCAGCGCTGGCACTGGTTGTCATCGTTGCGCTGCCTGCAATCAAGGCAAGACGGGAAGAGGCATTCCAGGAAGCTTAGCAGGACCGGCGCCGGACGCTGCGCCAGCGCCTATCGGTCCAGCTCCCGGTGGATCCGAATGGCGTCGGTGGTGGCGTCGCCGATGCGTAGCGACAGCGCGCGCACTTCGCCCGCGATGACGGAAAAGCCGCGTCCGGCGCTGCCCGCGCGCGCCGCTTCGATTGCGGCGTTGAGGGCGATCAGATTGGTCTGGCGGGCGATTTCCTGAATGCTGCCGACGATGCCGGCAATCGCCTTCAAGCCGTCCTCCAGCTTGGCCTGGTGGCTGGCGCGTTGCCTTTGCGCTTGCTCCGACGCCTTCTGGCTGTCGATATCGCTCAAGGCGCCAACTGCGTGCAGGGCGGTCCCATCGGGGGCGCGCCGGGTCTGGCCGCGCGCCCGAAAGCAGCGATACGACTCGTCCTTGCAGAGCAGCCAACCATGAAAACACACGCAAGCAATTGAAATAATTGACATTTTTATTTTCGACCGAGACGCAGCGGAAAACCGGAAGCGTCCGATTTTCGGACGGCGACAGTCCGAATTTCGGAGCAAAGCGCGCATGGCAATTGCTGAACTTGCAGGGGCAGATCGGTTCTAACGTTCTTGACGTCTTCCCCTCCCTAAAGAAAGGGGATTCC
>JBAQKU010000344.1:0-1507 GCA_049301315.1 Telluria sp. | reverse complement strand
CCCTTGTCGAGCGCGGCCTGCATGATCTCCCAGCGCAGCTCGGACCAGGCCGCCACCGGCTTGCCGTTGACCGCGACGATCGCGTCGCCCCCGCGCAGGCCGGCCTGCCAGGCAGGCGTGCTGTCGGGCATGAAGCGGATGCGGGTGGACGGTTCCTCCACGCCGTGCATGAACAGGCCGGCGAACAGCACGACGGCAAGCAGGAAATTGGCGAGCGGGCCGGCCGCGACGATGGCGATCCGGCGCCACACGCTCTGGTGCGTGAACTCGCGCGCCAGCTCGCCGGGCGCGAGCGCCAGTTGCGGGTCCTCGCGGCGGTCGAGCATCTTGACGTAGCCGCCCAGCGGCAGCGCCGACACGGCCCACTCGGTCTGGTCCTTGCCGAAGCGGCGCGACCACAGCACCGCGCCCATGCCGACCGAAAAGCGCAGCACTTTCACGCCGCACAGGCGCGCCAGCGCGTAGTGGCCCAGCTCATGGAACACGATCAAGGGCCCGAGCGCGAGCAGGAACGCCAGCACGGTCTGCACGAAGTTCATCGCGCCAGGTCCGCCACGATGCGTTCGGCGGCGCGCCGCGCCAGCGCGTCCTGCGCCATCACGGCCGCGATGCTGCCGGCCGCGCCGTGCTCGTTCTCGTGCATCACGCGCGCGATCACGCGGTCGATGGCGCGAAACCCGATGCGGGTGTCGAGGAAGGCCTGCACCGCCACCTCATTGGCGGCGTTGAGCAGGGCCGGCGCGGTGCCGCCCGCGGCGAGCGCCTCGAACGCCAGCGCCAGGCAGGGAAAGCGCACCAGGTCCGGTTTTTCGAACTGCAGCGTGCCGATCTGGGTCAGGTCGAGCTGCGCGACTCCGGATGCGATCCGTTCCGGGAACGCGAGCGCGTTCGCGATCGGGGTGCGCATGTCGGGGTTGCCCAGCTGGGCGATCACGGAGCCGTCGACATACGACACCATCGAGTGAATCACGCTTTGCGGGTGGATCACGACCTCGATCTGGCCCGCGGCCGCGCCGAACAGCCAGTGCGCCTCGATCACTTCGAGACCCTTGTTCATCATGGTCGCGGAATCGACCGATATCTTGCGCCCCATGACCCAGTTCGGGTGCTTGCAGGCCTCGTCCGGGGTAACCGCGTCGAGCGTGTCGACCGCACGCGTCAGGAACGGGCCGCCCGACGCGGTCAACAGCACCTTGACCACGCCGGCCGCCTGCGGCGAGCGCGCGTAGGCGGGGGGCAGGCACTGGAAAATCGCATTGTGCTCGCTGTCGATCGGCAGCAAGGTGGCGCCGCTGTCGTGCACCGCGTCCATGAACAGCTGGCCGGACATGACCAGCGCCTCCTTGTTGGCAAGCAGGATCTTCTTGCCGGCGCGCGCCGCCGCCAATGCCGGCGCCAGGCCGGCCGCGCCCACGATGGCGGCCATCACGGTGTCGGTGTCGTCACTGGCGGCAACCGCGCACAGGGCCGCTTCGCCATACTCGACTTCGGTGCGCACGCCCTTCTC
>JBAQKU010000343.1:0-6596 GCA_049301315.1 Telluria sp. | reverse complement strand
GGGTTTAGCCGGCGTGCTTGCCGCCGCGCTTGCTGCGTGGCTCGGCAACCAGGGTCTTGCTGCCGCGCTTGGCCGCGTTCTTGATCTTGTCGACCGCGGCGGCGGTCCGGGCCTTGAATTTCTGCGCGCCGCTCAGCTTGGCGGCCGGACGTGCCTGTTTGCCGCTGCGCTCGGCTTCGAACGCCATCACGGCGTTCTCGACAACGTGCTCGGCAATGTCGCGGTCCGCCGAGGTCGAGATTTTCGGCACCAGGATGGTCGAGCCGACCTTGAGGCGGCTCTTGGCCGGAATATTGTTGGCCTGGCGGATCACTTCCGGGGTGGTCCCGAATGTCGACGCGAGCGTACTGATGCTGACCTTGGCGTTGGTGATCTTGTGCGTGGTCCAGGTCGACAGCGCGCGGCCCCATTGCGCCAGGTTCAGGTGGAACTTCTCGGCATTTTCCTGCGGCAGCAAAATCTTGGTCTGTTCGTCGCCTGTGATGACGGGCCGATTGAACTGGGGATTGAGCGCCTTGAATTCGTCGACCGACAGCTCGGCCAGCTGCGCGGCAATGGCCAGGTCGATATCGCTGGTCTTGTCGACCGCGGTAAAGTAGGGCTCGTTGTCGATCACGGGCAGCGTCAGGCCGTACTGCCCCGGGTTGGCGATGATGTTCTTGACCGCCTGCAGCTTCGGCACGTAGTTGCGCGTCTCGGCCGGCATCAGCTCGGCCAGGCTTTCGAAGTCGGTCGGCTTGCCCAGCGCCTGGTTTTTCTTGATGGCGCGCTGCACGTTGCCTTCACCCCAGTTGTATGCGGCCAGCGCAAGTTGCCAGTCGCCAAACATGCCGTACAGCTTTTGCAGGTAGGACAGGGCAGCGTCGGTCGAGGCCAGCACGCTGCGCCGCTCGTCCTTGAACATGTTCTGCTTGAGGTTGAAGTCGCGCCCCGTGCCGGGCACGAACTGCCACATCCCGGCCGCGTCCGCGCTCGAATAGGCTTGCGGATTGAATGCGGACTCGATAATCGGCAGCAAGGCCAGTTCGGTCGGCATGTGGCGCTTTTCGAGCTCCTGGACCACGTGGAACAGGTAGCGCGAGGCGCGCGCCGAGGTGCGCGCGATGTAGTCGGGGCGGGTGCTGTACCAGGTGACGTGCTTGCCGACGAGCTGGTTGTCGATGTCGGGAATCGCATAACCGCTGCGAATGCGCCCCCAGACGTTGGTTTCCTTGTATTCCTCGGCGCTGCGCAGCGCGGGAAGCGTGTTCAGCAGGGCGGACTTGACGGCCGGCTGCGAGCCAGGCGCCACGAACGGGCCTGGCGCGCTATCGATCGCGTGGCTGAGGGCGGGAGCGAGCAGGATAACGAGCGCGGCCAGAGCGGGGGTAGTGCGGGTAGGTAGGTGCATGGCGTTCCATTGTGGCGTCCCGGAATTGCGGACTGACGAATGAATATGAACGGAGTGTACTGAGCTGTGTTCGCGTGAGTCAAGAAATATGTCCGTGCGCCGATGAAATTTTTTGACAACTATTTTGCATAATGAAAACATTCGGGGGAGGGAGTATGCCTCAACAATATCAAGTTGCCATTATGTTCCTCACGAACATAACGCGCATACTACCCGGGAGTATGCCAGCTTGCGCCCTATGATCGCGCCGCGCAGGGCCGGGGCCGCCCCTGCGCTTCGGGCGCATCCCTTGTTGTCGGGCCGTCCATGTTGATCGGGCGTGCGCGCTGCCGCTTTCAAACCGTTGCGCAGCGGCACTATCGACCCGTCCCGGCGGCGCCGCTGGGCGCCAGTACTCGAGCTCGCTTTGCAGTGTTTCAAAGTACATTACGGGGGAAGCGGCGCTATGAGTGTGCGCAAAGAGTGCGTACAATTTGCCTGTCGCGCCCTGCGCATCCAGAACTGAAAGCATTCCCATGAGCACCCCGAACCTGAACGCCACCGATGAGCAGATCATTGCGGCAACCCAAAACTGGCTGGAAAAAGCGGTGATCGGGCTTAACCTGTGTCCGTTCGCCAAGGCCGTGCACGTGAAAAAGCAGGTGCGCTACGTGGTGTCGAACGCGACTACCCCGGAAGCGCTGCTCGAAACGCTGATGGATGAATTGCAGCACCTGTCGGACACGGACCCGGAACAGGTCGACACCACGCTGCTGATCCATCCATTCGTGCTCAATGATTTCCTGGACTACAACGAGTTCCTCGACATCGCCGACGCGGCGCTGGAGGACATGCAGCTCGAGGGCGAATTGCAGCTCGCCAGTTTCCACCCGCAGTACCAGTTCGCCGACACGGACCTCAACGACATCGCCAATTACACCAACCGCTCGCCGTACCCGACCCTGCACCTGCTGCGCGAGGAGAGCATCGAGCGCGCGGTCGAGGCTTTCCCCGAGGCCTCGGAGATTTTCGACAAAAACATCGAAACGTTGGAAAAGCTGGGCCATGAGGGCTGGGATGCGCTCGATGTCGGTCCGGCCAGGTGATGGCCCGATGAGTATTCCGCAACGTCCCGATACGCCCTGCGTAGCGGTGTGCTCGACCACCTTCGACGAGGTGTGCCGCGGCTGCGGGCGCACGGTCGTCGAAGTGGCGCACTGGGTCGCCTTGAGCGACGAGCAAAAGGAACGCGTGTGGCAGCGCATCCTGTCCCAGGGTTACCCGCGCCGCAATAAATAGCCGGGCCGAGCGGCTCAGAAGCTGCCGATGAAGTCCTTCTTGCCGATCTCGACGCCGTTATGGCGCAAGATGTCGTACGCGGTCGTGGCGTGGAAGTAAAAGTGCGGCAGCGCGTAGTGCAGCAGGTATACCTGCCCCTTGAACTGCTTTGCGTTGGGGCCGCTGCTGGTGGTGATGTCGCGCTCCGCGCTCGCCTCGATGCTCTCGCGCGCCAGGCTGTCGATGAAGTCGACCGTCCTGGCGATGCGCTGCTTCAGTTGCGCGAAGCTTTGTTCCGTGTCTTCAAACTTGGGCACCTCGACCCCTGCCAGGCGCGCCGCCGCGCCCTTGGCGAAGTCGGCCGCGACCTGGACCTGGCGCGTGAACGCGAACATGTCCGGGTACAGGCGTGCCTGCAGCAGCGCCGCCGGCTCTATCTTTTTCTCCGTGGCATGGGCCTCGGTCTTGTCGATGATGGCCGACAGGCTGGTCAGGATTTGCTTGAATACCGGCACTGATGCTGCGTACATGGAAAAAGTCATGGAAGTCCCCTTGGAAAAAGTGCTGTGATGATAGCAAGAGGCGGCGCTTTGCGCTTGGAGCACGTCCAGGCGTGGCCGATCGGGCCGGTCCCGCCGCTTGTTGATGACTTGCAACACCTTTTCCGTGCATAATTCCAAAAGAAAAGATTAATTGTCTCCTTATCAGCGAACGCCCTCAGCGGGCACGGATAATGCATAGCATGTTGACAAGTATTCGCATGGCAGATACGCCTTACCGACGCTTGCGCGCCAGGCTTGGCGCGCTGTATGGGCTATCGATCTACGGCGCGCTGCTGCTGGTGCTCGTCGGTGGCCTTGTCATTCCGGCCGTGATCGGCAGTTATTTTCTGGTCGGGGTGCAGGAGCGCGGGGCGGCCGAGGCTGCGCTCACCGAATCGCTGCGGCGCAACGTCGATATCCTGGCGCTCGGGATGCGCGAGTCCCTGCGCGACAACAACCCGGAAGCGGCCCGCTCGCTGATCGAATCGATCATGCGCGACCACTCCGTGCACGAAATCAAGGTCACGGGCCGTGCCGACGCCGAGTTCGTGCATGCGCGCTCGCCCGAGCGCACGCTTGGCCAGGTGTACCGCGCCGAGCGCGACATCCTGATTCCGGGCGGGCGCATCGGGCGCATCTCGGTCGAGATGGACGACGCGCGCAGCCAGCAGGAACTGCGCAGCAAGCAGTACAACTATGCGCTGGTGCTGGCCGGGCAGATCGCGGTGTCGCTGCTGCTGATCGTGCTGTTTCTGAACAAGCGCCTGCTCTCGCCGCTGCGCAAGCTGATGAACTTTTCGGACCGCCTCTCGCGCGGGGACTTCGAAACCGAGCTGGGACTGGGCGGCGGCGACGAACTGGGGCGCCTGGCCGGCCAGATGGAGCAGATGCGGGTGGCGATCAAGGACCTGTTCGAGGACATCGGGCGGCGCGAGGAGCGCTTTCGCACCATCGTCACCCAGGTGCCGGGCGCGGTGTTCCGGGTGCGTCCGGGCGGCCCGATCGATTTCATCAGCAACGCGATCGAGGAGATCTCGGGCTATCCGGCGGCGCTGTTCATGCGCAGCACCACCGAGGCCTGGTCCAACATCGTCCTGCCGGAAGACCGGCGCCGCCAGCGCCGCATCACGCGCGAGGCGATCGCCGCCGGGCGCGCGTACGAACTCGAATACCGCATCATCGACGCGGCCGGCACCGAGCGCTGGGTCGAGGAGAACGGGCAGCCCCAGTTCGATGCGGGCGGCGCCGCGTGCTGGGTCGACGGCATGATCTCGGACATCAGCGAGCGCAAACATAACGAGATGCGCATCGAGGACTTGCTGGCCGAGCAGGGCGCAATCCTCGACAACGTGATGTTCGGCGTGATGTTCTCGCGCAACCGCTGCGTGGTGTCGATGAACCGGCGCTGCGAGGAGCTGTTCGGCTACCGCAACGGCGAGATGACCGGGCTGTCGACCTCGATCATATTCCCCAGCCGGGAAGAGTTCGAGCTGGCCGGCGAGCGCCAGGATCCGATCCTGGCGCAGGGCACTTACTTTGCCGAGGAGCGCCAGTACCGCAAGCGCGACGGCACGCTGTTCTGGTGCCTGGTGAGCGGCAGCGCAATCGACCCGGGCTGTCCCAACGATGGCAGCATCTGGGTGTATGCCGACATCAGCGAGCGCAAACAGGCCGAGGAAAAACTGCGCCTTGCCGCCACCGTGCTCGAACACATCGCCGACGGGGTGATGATGATCGACGTGGACGGGCGCATCGTGGCGACCAATCCGGCCTTCACGCAAATTACCGGTTATGCGGCGGTCGAAGCGATCGGTCAGGATTCGAGCCTGACGCGCTCGTCGCGCCACGATGACGCGTTCTACCGCAGGCTGTGGAAGGACCTGGTCGACACCGGCTTCTGGCGCGGCGAGATCTGGAAGCTGCGCAAGAACGGCGAACTGTACCTGGAGTGGGCGACCCTGTCGGCGGTGCGCGACAACGGCGGCGCCTGCACCCACTACGTGAGCGTGTTCAGCGATATCACCCAGGTCAAGCAGGCGCAGGACAAGCTCGATCACATGGCGCACCACGACCCCTTGACCACGCTGCCGAACCGCCTGCTGTTCCACGACCGGCTCCAGCATGCCTTGCTGCGCGCCGGGCGCGAGGACCAGCAGCTGGCGCTCCTGTTCATCGACCTGGACCGCTTCAAGAACGTCAACGACACGCTCGGCCACCACGTCGGCGACGAGCTGCTCAAGCAGGTCGCCGCGGCGCTGGCCGGCAAGCTGCGCGAAGGCGATACCCTGGCGCGCCTTGGCGGCGACGAGTTCATCGTCCTGCTCGAGGATGTCGACGGCGAATTCGGCGCCGGCCACGTGGCCGAAAAGCTGGTGTCGATGTTCGAACGGCCTTTCCTGGTCTCCGACTACGAGCTGTTCGTGACCGGCAGCGTCGGCATCAGCCTGTTCCCGAAGGATGCGCTCGACCTGAACATGTTGATCCGCAATGCCGACGTGGCGATGTACCAGGCCAAGGCGCGCGGGCGCAACTGCTACCAGTTCTACGCGGCGTCGATGAGCGGCGAAGGGGTCGAACGGCTGCGCCTGGAAGCGCTGCTGCGGCGCTCGATCGAGAAGAACGAGATCTTCCTGAACTACCAGCCGCAGGTCGAGATCGACAGCGGCCGCCTGATCGGGGTCGAGGCGCTGGTGCGCTGGCACAACCCGGAGCTGGGGCTGGTGCCGCCGGTGCGCTTCATCGGGCTGGCCGAGGATACCGGTTTCATCAACCAGCTCGGCAAATGGGTGCTGTACGAAGCGTGCCGCCAGATGATGCGCTGGCAGCAGGACGGGCTGTATGTGCCGAAGATCGCGGTCAACCTGTCGGTCAAGCAGTTCGAGCGCGGCGGCATGGTCAACCTGGTGGCCGCGATCCTGCAGGAGACCGGGCTGGCGCCCGAGCGCTTGCAGCTGGAAGTGACCGAGTCGGTGATCATGAACACCGGCGATGCGGTGGGCTTCGTCAATGACCTGCATGCGATCGGGGTCGGCCTGGCGATCGACGATTTCGGCACAGGTTACTCTTCGCTCGCCTATCTCAAGCAGATGCCGGTGCAAACGCTCAAGATCGACCGCAGCTTCATCAAGGATATCTCGACCGACGTCAACGACGAGGCCATCACGATCGCGATCATCCAGCTTGGCAAGAGCCTGAACCTGTCGGTCATCGCCGAAGGTGTCGAGACCGAGGAGCAGGCCGCATTCCTGCTGCGCCACGGATGCGTGCATGCGCAGGGTTATTTCTACAGCCGGCCGGTGCTCGCGGCCGATCTGCTCGAGCGCTGGTGCGCGCGCGGCGCGCTGCTGGCCTGAGCGGGACGCCGGTTCAGCCGAGGGCGGCGTGCAGCAGGGTGCGCAGATTGCACT
>JBAQKU010000342.1:0-29088 GCA_049301315.1 Telluria sp. | reverse complement strand
GCGCGCGGCATTGCTGCCGGCGCCTGCGGCGGCACTCACGCGCGGCGCGCCCGTTCCCCGTTTTGTGAAAAGCTGGACCACGCCGCCGATCGCATCGGCGCCGTACGTGGTGGCGAGCGGGCCATAGACGATTTCGATGCGATCGATGTTGGCCAATGAAAGGGCGGACCAGTTGGCCGCGCCGGTGGTCGACGAACCGATGCGCACGCCGTCGACCAGCACCACGTTCTGCTTGCTGTCGGCGCCGCGAATGAACACCGACGATGCGGTACCCGGCCCGCCGTTGCGCGCCACTTCGATTGCGCGCTGCTTTTGCAGCAGATCGACGACAGAGCCGGCGCCGGAGCGTGCGATGTCGTCGGCCGAGACGATGAGATGGTCGCTCAGGATCTCGCTGGCCGTTTGCGGCGAGCGTGTTGCGGTCACGAGGACCGAGGCATGGACAGGTTCGACGGTGGCCTGGGCCGCGGCCGTGGACCAGGTGGTGACAAGCGCAAGCGCGGGCAGCGCCGCGCGGCGTGGAACAGGAAAGGGCATGACGATTCTTCAGTTAGCAAGCAACCGGCCCACATCCCGTAGGCCAGATTGAACAGAAGCGCTTGCAACGTCGATGAGGATCGGATGACGGGCAGATGCGAAGGCCCGGCCGTATCGCGAACATCCCCGTTGCGCACACTTCCACCTGCTTTGGCCGGTATCCGGGCTGGCAAGTATGGCCATCTCACCTTCCCATGCAAAAAGCACAGTGGTCGTTGGAGGAGGCTCGTCACTTTGCAGTGACACTTGCTTACCGTTGCGGGGGCAGCACACGTTGGCCTGGTAAAGGCATCGTGTTTCCCGTTTAACTGCACACATGGACATGTGTGCGGGCACCAAAACAGGATCAATTATACGTCGTCACGCTGCAATCTGGTCAAAACGTCATTCGCCGGCCAGCACCACGACCTCGCCGTAGCCGATCCGGTGCGGCTCTCGCGCTGCCTCGCGCGCCATCTCCAGCGGCGCGGCGCCGCCCCGGCAAGCGGCCAGCAAGCGCATGGTGCCGGCATGGCAAACCACGATCGCGGCCTCGGGCGCGCTGCGAACCAGATCTTTGTGAAAATCGTGCACCCGCAGCGCCATGTCGAATAAGCACTCGCCGCCGCCGGGACGGTAGTGCGCGACGTCGGCGGCCCAGGCGTCAATCTCGGAGCGCGCGATGTCATCCCAGCTGCGCATCTCCCATGCGCCGAAATCGAGTTCGGCCAGGCGCGCATCGAAGCTGAGCGAGGCGCAGGGAAGCTGCCGCGCAAGCTGTGCGCAGCGCTGCAGCGGGCTGGAAAAAAGCACGCCGTCGCGCGGCAGGCTTGCGCGCAGGCCAGGCAGCATGCGTTGGTGCTCGGCCGGGTCGACCGGCAGGTCGGTGCGGCCGTAGCAAACGCCGGGCGCGGCCAAGGGCGCACAGTGACGCACCAGGTACAGGCGCATGCTCAACCCCAGGCGCCCGGCTGCACACTCGCCAGCACGGCCAGGTAAAGCGCAAGTTCGCTCACTTGCTGCACCGCGCCCAGGCAGTCGCCGGTATAACCGCCAATGCGGCGCACGAATGTTGCGCCCAGCCAGAGCGTGACGCCGGTCGAGGCCAGCACGCCGGCGCCGATGCCGGACCAGGGCAGGTAGCCGTTCACGCCAAGGAAAATGGCGGGCAGGGCGGCGCACACGGCGGCAATGGCGAATTCGCGCGTTGTCATTTCCTGGGCCAGCGGTTTGGCCTTGCCTTCGTCGCGCGCATATTGCAGCACCCGGATCAGGGCGGTCGAGGCAAGCCGCGAGAGCGGGTGGGCCAGCAACAGCGCCGCCACCGCGGTGGCCGGCGCCAGCATCGACAGCGTGACGCACTTGAGCGCGAGAAGCAGGCCGATGCCGACCGCACCGTAACTGCCGATGCGCGAATCCTTCATGATCTCCATGACGCGCTCGCGGCTCAAGCCGCCGCCGAAGCCGTCGCAGGTGTCGGCGAAGCCGTCTTCGTGGAACGCGCCGGTCAGGTAGACGCCGGCCGCGGTGGACAGCAGCACTGCCACCGGCGCCGGCCACAGCCAGGCCGCAGCCGCATACACCGTGCCGGCGACGGCGCCGACCACCAGCCCGACCAGCGGGAAATAGCGCGAGGCGTGATGCAGCCATTCGGTTTCGAAACCGACCCAGCGCGGGATCGGCACCCGCGTGAAAAATTGCAGCGCGATGAAAAAGAGGCGGCACTGGTGAATGCAGCCGGCGGCAAGCGAGTTCATGCAGTCTCCCCTACGCCGACTTCTCGCTGACCTGCGCCGAGCCGAAGGTCGCCATCGTGCACAGGAAATTGACGGCGGCGTGCAGCAGCGGCATCGCCAATGCGCAGCCGGTACCTTCACCCAGGCGCAAGTCCAGGTTCAGCAGCGCTTTCGCGCCGAGGTGCTCGAGCATGCGTTGGTGTCCGTTTTCGTTCGAGCAGTGCGAGAAGACGCAGTAGTCGAGGATCGCCGGTTGCAGGCGCGCCGCGACCAGCAGCGCGCTGGTGACGATGAAGCCGTCGATCAGCAGCACCATGCGCCGTTCGGCTGCCTTCAGCATGGCCCCGGCCATCATTGCGATCTCGAAGCCGCCGAACGCGGCCAGGATCTGCAGCGGCTCGGTTGCGTCCGCGTGGCGCCGCAGCGCCGCGTCGATCACCTGCTGCTTGTGCAGGATGCCGTCCTGCGACAGCCCCGTGCCCGCGCCCACGCACTGTGCGAGCGGCACGCCGGTCAGCCTGTGCATCAGGGCCGCCGCGGCCGTCGTGTTGCCGATGCCCATCTCGCCAAAGCCGATCACATTGCCTTCGAGCCTGGCGACAATGTCCATTCCGTGCGCGAGAGCGCTCGCGCAGGATGACGCACTCATCGCCGGCTCGCGCGCGAAGTTCGCGGTGCCGTTGCCGAGCTTGCGGTCGAGAAGGCCGGCGCGTTCCCCGAACTCGTGGTTCACGCCGGCGTCCACCACCTGCAGCGCGCAGCCGTTCTGGCGTGCGAAGACATTGATCGCCGCGCCCTGCGCCAGGAAGTTCTCGACCATCTGCCAGGTAACGCTTTGCGGAAAGGCTGAAATGCCTTCCTCCACCACGCCATGGTCGCCCGCGAACACAATGATCGCCGGCTGCCTCAGTTCAGGTTCGAGCGTTTGCTGGATCAGGCCGATCTGCGCGGCCAGGGTCTCGAGCACGCCCAGGCTGCCGGGCGGTTTGGTCTTGTTGTCGATCGCATGCTGCAGTTGGCTCGACAGGAGGGGATTGCGGGTGGAGCGGATAAGGGGCAGGGGCATGGGCATGGTATGGGCGATGTTAAATTGATATGAATTTGCCGGCCTAAGATAGCACAGGCGACATCATGCAATTCAAACCGCCGGAAAGGCAGGCCCTGCCGCCTGCCCGATCATGGCCAGGTAAATTCAAGGCATTCGGCCACCATGAATCAGGTCCTGGCGCCGCGATGTTCACTTGTCGACGCCTCGTCCAGGACCCATTCGCCGTTCTTCTCGAGCACCACCACGCCATAGTCGGAAGCCGCGCCCGCCGAGCTGACATAGCCCTCGTTCACGTCGGACACGACCAGCCGGGGATCGCGCTTGAACGGGTCGCCAAAGCCGCCGCCGCCCGGCGTTTCGAGCTTGAACACGTCGTGCTCGCCCAAGGGGTAGTCCGAATAGCGCGACGGCAGCACCTTTTCGTCCTTGGTGCCCGGCTTCATGGTCAGCTTGCCGGGCATGCCCGATTGTCCGCCATGCACCCCGAGCGCCGGGTAAATGTGCTTGGTCGAGCGGATGTTGAAGCGCGCCTCGGCCAGGTTCTCATACTCGCGATGGATGCCGAGGCCGCCGCGGAACTGGCCCGGCCCTCCGGAATCCCTGACCAGGTCGAAACGCTTGACCAGGGTCGGGAACTCGCTTTCGATGATCTCCACCGCCGCGATCCTGGAATTGGACTGGTGTGCGCAGGCGCCTGACAGCCCGTCCTTGTTGGGGCGCGCGCCAGTTCCTCCCCCGAAGATCTCGTACTGGACGTAGCCCTTGCCGGCCCGGGTCGAGCGCCCGCCAATGACGATCGAACGCGAGCCGCAGCCATCGCCGCGGGCGCGCCCGGGCACCATTTGCGCGAGCGCGTCGAGGGTGGCTTCGACGACCGCGTGCACGGTCGGGTTGTAGGTGTTGACCGAGGCCGGGAAGCGGGGGTTGAGCACACTGCCTTCACGCAGCGTGGTGTCCGGCACCTTCAGCAGCCCGGAGTTGATGTGCACATGGGGATCGGTCAGGCAGATCAGGCAATACACGATGGAAGCCTGCACCAGTGGCGGGCGGATGTTGGCCGGCCCCTGGGTCTGGTCGGCCGAGCCGCTGTAATCGAAACTGATCCTGTCGCCTTTTTTGTCGACCACGACATGGATGCGCACCGGATTGCCCAGACTGATACCGTCGTTGTCGAGCGCGCGCTCGGCCTCGAAGCGCCCGTCCGGCCACTGCGCAATGTGTTCGCGCAGCGAGGTTTCGGAAACGCGCATGAGCTGGTCGAAGCACAGCAGCACCTGGTCCTGCCCGTACTTGGCGCACAGTTCGGCGATGCGCTGCTCGCCGAGGCGGTCCGAACCGAGCTGCCCGCGAATGTCGCCCAGCACCAGTTCCGGCGTGCGCGAGTTGGCGGCGATGATGTACTCGATCTCCGCGTTCACCTGGCCCGCACGCACGTAGCGCAAGGCCGGCAGGTGCAGCCCCTCCGCGAATATTTCCTTGGCCAGCGCGAAGCACGAGCCGGGAACCGGTCCGCCGATGTCGGATTTGTGGGCGATGGTCGCGCAGAACGCGACGTGGCGGCCTTGAGCGAACACCGGCGTGATCACCGCCATGTCGGGCGCATGCGGGCTGCCGCCCTCGTAGGGGTGGTTGATCAGGAACGCATCGCCTTCCTGGAAGGTGCCGCGATAGGTGCGCAACAGCGCCGCGGTGCAGGCCGGGAAGGCGCCGACGTGCAGCGGCAGCACCACATGCTGCGACACCACCTCGCCTTCGGCGTTCAGCAGCGCGCACGACGCATCCTGCGATTCCCGGATGATGGTCGAATAACCGGTGCGAAACAGCGAGTTCTGCATTTCCTGGACGATCCCGGACAGGCTCGCCTTGATCACCTGAAAGGTCACCGGATCGACGCCCTTTGCCGCCTGCGTGTTGTTCGTCATGTCACGTCTCCTCGGTCACGATAAGGTTCTTCCATGCGTCGACGCGCGCCATCTGCCCGGGAAAAATCACCAGCGTCGTGTCGAGCTGCTCGACGATCGCCGGGCCCTCGATCTCATGCCCGACGTCGAGCCGTTCGCGCTGATACACCTGCGCCATCACATCGACCCCGCCAAAGCGCGCGCTGCGCGCACCCAGGTGAGCATCCGCCAGCGCTCGGCCCTCGGATATGAAGCGCGGCATGCTGACCTCCGGCACCTGGCCGATGCCCGCCACGCGGTAGGTCACCACTTCGACCTGCTCGCCGGGCGCCGAGTGGCCGAACAGCTGCTTGTGGGTGTCGTCGAACAAGGAGCGCACCGTCGCCAGGTCCGGCGTCGACAGCACCCCGGACGGGACCGCGACCGTGATCTCATAGCCCTGGCCCACATAGCGCATGTCCAGGCCCCACTGGTACCTGATCTGGCTCTCGCCGAACCCTTCGTCGAGCAGCTCGCGGCGCGCTTCGCCGGCCAGCACGGCAAAGTGCCCGCTTGCCTCCTCGCCGTCAAGATCGGCGATGACCTTGAGCCGCGACATCGCATGGTCGTGCTTGACGTCGGCCTGCAGCAGTCCGATCGCCGAATTCACGCCCGGATACAGCGGCACGATCACGCCCTTCATGCCGAGGTCGCGCGCCATCTGCGAGGAATGCAGCGGCCCTGCGCCGCCGAACGCGACCAGCATGAAGTCGCGCAGGTCGTAGCCGCGCATCGACGAAACGGCCTTGATCGCCTCTTCCATCTTGACGTTGATGATGCGTACGATGCCTTCGGCCGCCTGCACTGCGCTCATGCCCAGCGGCGCGCCCACCTTGTCGTGCACCGCGCGGACCGCGCTGGCGCGATCCAGTGCCATGCGCCCGCCCAGGAAATTGGTCTCCGAGAAGTAGCCGAGAGTCATGTTGGCATCGGTGACCGTGGGCAGTTCGCCGCCGCGCCCGTAGCAGGCCGGGCCAGGCAGCGCGCCGGCCGAATCGGGGCCGACCTCGAGCATCCCCTGGCTTGTCACGCGCGCGATGGTCCCGCCGCCGGCCGACACCGTGTTGATGTCCATCATCGGCAACGCGATGACGCGTCCGTCGATCGAGACCCTGCTCGCGAACGATGGATGGGCATTCTTGATCAGCGCCACGTCGCACGAGGTTCCGCCCATGTCGAAGGTGATCAGGTCGCGGTAGCCGGTGGCGCGCGCCATGCACACGCCGGCGGTCATGCCGCCCGCGGGGCCCGACAGTACCGTGGCCACCGCTTTTTTTGCGGTCGATTCGAACGTGGAGGTGCCTCCGTTCGACTGCATGATGTAGCGCTTTTTCGATGTGACCCCGGCGCCTTCGAGGCGGCGTCCAAGGTTGGCGATGTAACGCTCGAGCACCGGCTGCAGGTAAGCGTTGATCACCGTGGTCGACAGGCGGAAGTATTCGCGGATCTGCGGCAGCACTTCGCACGAGAGCGATACCGACACCTCCGGCATCTCATCCTTCAGGATCGCGCGCACGCGCTGTTCGTGCCGTGGGTGGAGAAACGAGAACAACAGGCACACCGCGACCGATTTCACGCCCTTGCGCTTGAGGTGCCGGGCCGCGGCGCGCACGCTCGCCTCATCGAGCGCCGTCAGCACCCGTCCCCGGAAGTCGACGCGCTCCTTCACCTCGCAGGTCAGGCTCTGCGGCGCGAGCTTGCGCGGCTTCTCGTAGAACATGTTGAAGATGCTGGGACCGTACGGAATCGCCTGCTCGCCCACTTCGTAGATGCCGCGAAAACCCTCGGTGACGATCAGGCCGGTCAGTGCTCCCTTGCTTTCGAGCAGGGCGTTGGTGCCGACCGTGGTGCCGTGACAAAAATATTCGATGTCGCCCGGCCGCACGCCTTGGTCCAGCAGCGCCTGCACTCCGCCGAGAATGGCTTCGGACGGATCATGCGGCGTCGATGGCAGCTTGTGGATGCTGATCTCGCCACGCTCTTCATCGTAATAGACAACGTCGGTGAAGGTCCCGCCGGTATCGACGGTAATACGAAATTTGCCCATCGCAGAGAGATCCCCGGTTGAGTTGGTGGAGCTGACAATCGGAACAATCGACGCCGGCGAGCGGTGAGTCGCGGCGCCGGATTTTTTACGCCTGGCCTACCATCATTGCCGTCACGCCTCCATCGACGAACAGCATGTCGCCGACGACGAAATCGGAATCGTCGGATACCAGGAACAGTACGGCGCGCGCCAGGTCGAGCGGAACCCCCGGCCGTCCACGAAGATTGACCACCAGGCGCTCGGGATTGAATTCGCTTTTGCCCACCGGGGAGCCGATCTTGTTGGGAACCACGCCGTTGACGCGGATGTTGTAGGGCGCCAGTTGAACCGCCATGGCGCGGGTGAGCGTGGTGACGCCTCCCTTGGCCGCCGCATACGCGATCGCGCGCTTGCGCCCATAAAAACCGGAGGTCGAACCGACGTTGACGATCTTGCCGGCAGTGCCTTGCTCAACCATCTGCATCGCAACGTACTTGCTTAATAAAAAAGGACCGGTCAGGGTGACTGCGATCACCTTGTCCCATTCCTCCTTGGTGATATCGAGAATATTCTTGTTGTCGGAAATCGCGGCGTTATTCACGAGGATGTCGATTTTCCCCCAACGCTTGACCACGTCTTGCACCAGCTGGCGCATGTCGGCCTCGCTGCCGATATTGGCAACGAATCCCATCGCGTCGCCGCCCGCTTCCTTTATTTGCATCGCAACCTGGTCGCCACGCTCCTTGTCCATGTCGACCACGGCGATCCTTGCCCCTTCGGATGCGAGCAGCCTGGCGGTCTCCTCGCCGATATTGCGGCCTGCGCCGGTAATGACTGCAACCTGTCCGTCGAGCTTCATGTCGTATCCTTTTCGCCGATTCAGCACTGCGCGAACGGCATCGATGGCCGCTGCCTTGAACGAAATGGATCCGCTGAAAATACAGGTCGCATTGCGTTCTAAAACAGTAGCAACGATTCGAGTTGCTGACAATAAGCGGGGGGAAGATATGATTCCACAGCATGGACACCGGGCGCGCCGTACGGCGACCGGTTTTTTTTGAAGCGGTTTTTCAAGCGCGCGAAACGGCGCCTGCTTTCACCGTTTCATTCGGGTTCGTTTTGCTTTTCGTACCTGGTGTTGTTCAAGCCTCCGGCCAGCAGGAACACGCCGTTGGCCAGGAAGATCGGATAGATTCCGAAGGCGGCGCCGAGCGAACCGAACACCAGGGGCACCATGATCTGGGTGAACTTGTTGACGCTCACCCGCAGTCCGAGCGCTTCGCCGGCGCGCCCCGGCGGGGAATGGGTGTATGTCAGGATGACCGACAGCGGTTGCCCGCACCCCAGGCTCAGCCCGAGGAAGAATGAAATCATCGCCAGCGTCAGCGGATCGTGGAATGCCGGGAATACGAAGAAGCTGATACTGGCCATCAGCAGCGAGCCGGTGAGCACGCGCATCTCGCCATACTTGCGCGTCATCCAGGGCATCCAGAGCCGTACCACGAATCCGGCCGCCGCTTGCGCGCCGATGATGATCCCGATCATGGACGCCGACAGGCCGATCGAACGCCCGTAGATCGGCATGTAGAAATTGAAAAGATCGAGCCCGGTCAGGATCACGCCGCTGGTGAGCAGCGTGTTGCGCAGACGCGGAATGGCGAGCAGGTCGCGCACGCCGCCACTGTGCGACTTTTCCAGGTTGCTGATCTTGGGCGGAATGAAGCGCGAATAAAACAGCAGGAAGGCGCCCGGAATGACGGTAATCACGGCCAGCGTGAAGTAACTCACCGAATAGCCCGCACGGTCGACCAGGAAGCCGACCAGCAGCGGGCCGGTCATCCCGGAGATGCTCGCGCCCAGGCTGAAGGTGGCGAAATTGCGCGTGCGCGCCTCGCCGTCGCCGAGCGAGCCCACCAGGTTATGGGTCGTCACATGGAAAAAAATATTCGAGATGCCGACCATCGCGGCCGACACGAACAGCGCCGCCAGCGACGGGAACAGGGCCGGCACCAGCAGGCTGGCGAACATGCCGAACGAGCCGAGTACCAGCGGAAGGCGCGCGCCATAGCGGTCCGAGGCCCGGCCCGCATACAGTGCCAGCATCAGGGGGAAAACGGCATACGTGGACACCAGCATGCCGACCATGAACGGACTGGCATGCAGCTCGATCGCATACAGCGCGACCAGGATCTTGCTTCCCTTTAGCGCGATCTGGTTGAGCATCGCCAGGAACACGGTGATATAAATCGACATGGCGATTCTTTTTTACAATTTGAGGTGGTCAACCGAGGCACATCGGCTCAAGCGCATTATACCAGTGTCCTTGTATATAGATCGACGTTCTGCATATCGGAATCATGCGATTGACATTTCGTTTGGCGCGGATTAGCATAGACCGATCAACAGGAACAGTGTTCCTCATATCAGAACTAGAGACGGCAACCAGGGAGCCATACAAATGCCACATGATAAAGACCGCACACACTGGCATGAGCCGGTCGGCCACAAGAAGGCCGGCTTCGGCAAGTTCAGCAAGCAGCCCACTCCTTACGACGCTTTCATGGAGGAAGAGGGCATCCCTGTGTTTCGTGATATCGGGATCAGCAAGGTGCAAAACCTGCCGCTGTTCCCGTGGAAGCGCATGGGCGGACGCGGTCACTTCATCCAGTTGTACGGCACCGAGGGCAAGTGGGGCTGCTACGTGGTCGAAGTGCCGCCGGCGGGCGCCCTGAACGTCGAAAAGCACATGTATGAAGAGATTTTCCTGGTCGTCGAGGGCCGCGGCACCACCGAGGTCTGGCAGGAAGGCGACACCAAGAAGCACGTGTTCGAATGGCAGGCCGGCTCGATGTTCTCGATCCCGATGAATGCCTTGCACCGCATCGTGAACGGCACCTCCAGCGGCGCGCTGCTGCTGGCCGGCACCACTGCGCCGAACGTGATCAACATGATCAACAACTTCGGGGCGGTGTTTAACAACCCGTTCGTATTCCACGACCGCTTCAGCGGCGCCGAGGATTTCTTCAAGCCGAAGGACGAGATCGAAGCCGATCCTGTGCGCGGGCTGGCGATGCGCCGCACCAACCTGATTCCGGATGCGATGAATTGCGACCTGCCGCTCGATAACCGGCGCTCGCCCGGCTATCGCCGCATCGAGCCATTCATGACCGATAACTGCTTCTACTTCTGGATCGGCCAGCACGAAAACGGCAGGTATTCGAAGGCGCACGCGCACACCTCGGCGGCGGTCCTGATCTGCCTCAAGGGCAAGGGCTATACCTATACCTGGCCGGAAAAGCTGGGCGAGACTCCCTGGCAGGACGGGCATGGCGATCAGGTCCGCCGCCTCGACTACGAGCCGGTCGGCCTGGTGACCGCGGCCCCCGGCGGCGCGCGCTGGTATCACCAGCACTTCAGCGTTTCGGAAGATCCATTCCGCCTGACCGCCTGGTTCGGCCCGCACAATCCCGGGCGCGATCCAGGGGCGCCGGGCGAGAAGCACACCGACTACACCGCGATCGATGTGAACGAAGGCGGCACTGCCATTCCTTACTGGATGGAAGATCCTTTTATCCGTAACGAATACAACGCGAAGCTCAAGGACGGCAACGTGACGAACCGGATGGACCCGGACTGGTATCTGCCGCCAAAGGCCTGAGCCAGCTAGTTGTTTTCAGACGTAATCGAAGCAAGGAGGGCCTGCATGAGCGACGAAGCCGGCGGCAGAGTATTTTTCAGTCACATCAGGCGCAGCCTTGAGGAAGAGGACGAGATCCGCTTGGTCAGTGTCGGTGTCGACATCGGATCGTCGACTTCGCACCTGGTTTTTTCGCGCATCGTCCTCGAACGTCTCGACAGCCGGTATATCGTCTCGGAACGCGAAGTGCTGTTCGAATCCGAGGTATTACTGACTCCCTACGCGGACGACATGAGCATCGACGCCGCCGCGCTGGGCAGCTTTATCGCGCGCCAGTACGAGCTGGCCAGGATCGAACCGCAGGCAATCGATACCGGCGCGCTGATCCTGACCGGGGTTGCCGTCCGGCGCAGCAATGCGCGCGCGATCGGCGACCTGTTCGCGGCGCAGGCCGGCAAGTTCGTCTCGGTCAGTGCCGGCGACGCGCTGGAAACCACGCTGGCCGCATTCGGCTCGGGCGCGGCTGCGCGTTCGATCCGCGAGTCGGCGCGCATCATGAATATCGATATCGGTGGCGGCACCACCAAGGTCGCCGTCTGCGAGGGCGGCGAGCTGGTCGACCTGACGGCGGCCGATATCGGCGCGCGCATCGTTTCCTTCGATGCCGACGGCAGGGTCCGGCGCATCGAGGCGGCCGGTTATCGCTTCGCCCGGGAAACCGGGGTGCGGCTGGAACTGGGCGTCATACCCGACCCGGCCGATCTGATACGGATGGTGGCGTGCATGGCGCAGCGCCTGTGCGAGGTGGTGCAGAAAAAGTCGCTCGAACATGCATCGGCCGCCTTGCTGCGCCTCGATCCGCTGCGCAACGAGCGCATGCCCGATGTCGTCACCTTTTCAGGCGGCGTCTCGGAATATATCTATGGCGCGCAGACGCGCGCCTACGGCGACCTGGGTCCCTTGCTGGCGCGTGCAGTGCTGGAACGGGTGAAGGCCTGGGGACCGCGCATCGAAAAGCCCGACCAGGGCATTCGCGCCACCGTCGTCGGCGCCTCGCAATACACCATACAGGTGAGCGGCAGCACGATCTTCATCGCCCCGCACGAGATCGTGCCGCTCAAGAACGTGGCTGTCATTACTCCCGACCTGCCGCTCGAGGCGGAAACGCTCGATGCGCAGCAGATCGCGCAAAGCATACGCGCCGCCCTGCGCCGCTTCGACCTGCAGGACGGCGAGCAGGCGGTGGCGCTGTGCTATCGCTGGCAGGGCTCGGCCACCTTCGCGCGGCTCGACGCATTCTGCCGCGGGGCCGCTGCCGGCATGTCGGCTCAGCTGGAGAACAAGCTGCCGCTGATCCTGGTCGGCGACGGCGACATCGGCGGCCTGATCGGCATTCACTGCCAGGAAGAGTGCGGCGTGTCGACCGGCATCGTGTCGATCGACGGCATCACGCTCAAGGCCTTCGATTTCATCGATATCGGCGCGCTGATGGAGACTTCCGGCGCGGTGCCGGTGGTGATCAAGTCGCTGGTATTCCCCACTTCGGCAGCGCTCGGCCGGAGCGCCGAAAAGGCGGCGGCCTGAGATGGCGCCCCTGTCGCCGCAAGGCGCCGGGATACAGTGCGGGCGAGCGCACATCCTGCGCGCGCCCGCACTGTATCCCCCGATCGCGCCTTACGCCAGCGGCATGCTCGACGTCGGCGGCGGCCATCGCATCTACTGGGAGGAGTGCGGCAATCCGCATGGTGCGCCCGCCTTGTTCCTGCATGGCGGCCCGGGCGGCGGCTGCGGCGCAAGCAGCCGGCGCTGGTTCAATCCGCAGGCGTACCGCATCGTGTTGTTCGACCAGCGCGGGTGCGGCCGTTCGCGGCCCGTTGCCAGCCTGACCGACAACAGCACCGCGCACCTGCTCGCCGACATGGAAGCGTTGCGCATCGAGCGCGGCATCGAGCGCTGGTTGCTGATGGGAGGGTCGTGGGGCGCCACGCTGGCACTGGCCTATGCCCAGCGCTTTCCGGCGCGGGTACGGGCACTGGTGTTGCGCGGCGTGTTTACCGGCAGGCGCAGCGAGCTTCGCTGGCTGTACCAAGAGGGCGCTTCACTGTTGTTTCCGGAAGCGTGGGAACAATTCATTGCGCCGATTCCGCAGGCAGAAAGGCACGACCTGGTGGACGCCTACCACGCGCGCCTGAACTGCGGCGATGCGCAGCTGGAAATGCGCGCGGCCAATGCGTGGTGCGCCTGGGAAGACGCGCTCGGCACGCTTGAGCCGAGCGCGCCCGGGTATGCCGAGGACGAGATCGCGACGCTCGCACTGGCCCGCATCGAGGCCCATTACTTCAAGCACGCCAGCTTCCTTGGTGAGGGCGAGCTGATCGCCAACGCGCATTTGCTGGACGGGATCGAGGGCGTCATCGTGCAGGGCCGCTACGATGCGATCACGCCGCCGGCAACCGCTTGGGAACTGGCGCGGGCCTGGCCGCAGGCGCTGTTGCAGATCGTGCCCGACGGCGGTCACGCCTCGTCCGAGCCGGGCCTGCTGCGCCGCCTCATCGCGGCGACCGACCGTTTCGCCTGCCCCGGATAAGTACAAGATTCCTTCATGCGGAACGTCGTTTCTTTTTGTGCGATTCCGCGAGATTCGCCCTACAATGGATTTGGCGCAACCCGATGGATGCCGGACCCGGCCCGGTTGCGCGCGAGAAGGTAATCGAAACACCTGTAACAGCAACCCTGGAGGAATCATGAATCACGCGAGTGCATGCATTACCCAGTACCTGAAACTCGTTGGCGGCCTTCTCCTGGCCATGTTCGTATTCACTCAAGCGGCGCAGGCGCAAGCTCCCGCCCCGGGCAAGCATGACGCAATCTATATGTACCGCGGCGCCGACCGCGACGCGCGTCTGCTGGAAAAGGCGCGTCAGGAAGGCACCCTCACCTGGTATACGTCGATGGCATCCAAGGAGTCGATGCCGCTGTCGAAGGCTTTCGAGAAAAAATATGGCGTCAAGGTCGAACTGTGGCGCGCGCCCAGCGACAAGGTGCTGCAGCGCGCCATCACGGAAGGGCAGGCGAAGCGCTATATCTTCGACGTCGTCGAGACCAATGGCCCCGAAGTCGAAATGCTGGGGCGGGAAAAGCTGTTGTCCGAGTACTTCAGCCCGTACTTTGCCGATCTGCCCCCGATGGCTTTTCCGCCGAGTCGTTTGTGGGTCACCGACCGCCTGAATTTTTTCGTAGTCGCCTACAACACCAACAAAATCAAGCGCGACGACCTGCCCAGGCACTACGAAGGTTTCCTCGCGCCGAAGTGGAAGGGGCAGATCGGCCTCGAAGCGACCGACTCGGAGTGGATGGCGACCATCATCAAGAATCTGGGCGCCGAGCGTGGCAACAAGCTGTTTGAAAAACTGTCCGCGATGCGCCCGGACGTGCGCAAGAGCCATATCCTGCTGGCCGAGATGGTCGGCGCAGGAGAAGTGCCGGTTGCACTGACTGTCTACAACTCGGAGGTGGAGTCGCTTAAACGGCGCGGCGGGCCGATCGACTGGGCTCCGGTCGAGCCGGTCGTCGGACGCCCCCAGGGCCTCGGCCTGTCCAGGCACGGACCGCACCCGCACGCGGCCCTGCTGTTCGCCGATTACATGTTGTCTCCCGAAGGACAGGAATTGCTCAATTCGATGGGGCGGGTGCCGGTCAGCCTGAAAGTGAAAACCGACTTGAATAATTTTCCTTACACGATGATCGACTCGGACACGGTGCTCGATGAAAGCGAAAAATGGGAAGCACTTTGGAACAAGCTGTTCATCATGAAATAAATCATCGAGATGGCAACCGGGAGCTACAACATGGCGCACGATAAAGATCGCACGCATTGGCATGAGCCAGTGGGCCAGCAGAAGGCCGGCTTCGGCAAGTTCAGCAAACAGCCAACCCCGTATGACGCTTTCATGGAAGAAGAGGGGGTTCCGGTATTTCGGGATATCGGCATCAGCAAGGTGCAGAACCTGCCGCTGTTCCCGTGGAAGCGCATGGG
Source organism: Telluria sp. (assembly GCA_049301315.1). GTDB lineage: Bacteria > Pseudomonadota > Gammaproteobacteria > Burkholderiales > Burkholderiaceae_D > JBAQKU01. The sequence continues at coordinate 14,149 of JBAQKU010000342.1, read as the reverse complement.
CGGGCTCGGCCACTTCATCCAGCTGTGGGGCACCGAGGGCAAATGGGGCTGCTACGTGGTGGAAGTGCCGCCGGCGGGCGCCCTGAATGTCGAAAAACACATGTATGAGGAGATCTTCCTGGTCGTCGAAGGCCGCGGCACGACCGAGGTCTGGCAGGAAGGGGACACCAGAAAACACGTGTTCGAATGGCAGACCGGCTCGATGTTCTCGATCCCGATGAATGCCTTGCACCGCATCGTCAACGGCACCTCCAGCGGCGCGCTGCTGCTGGCCGGCACCACCGCTCCCAATGTGATCAACATGATCAACAACTTCGGCGCCGTGTTTGACAACCCGTTCGTGTTTCATGACCGCTTCAGCGGCGCCGAGGATTTCTTCAAACCCAAGGATGACATCGAGCCCGATCCGGTGCGCGGACTGGCGATGCGGCGCACCAACCTGATCCCGGATGCGATCAATTGCGAGCTGCCGCTCGATAACCGGCGTTCGCCAGGCTTTCGGCGCATCGAGCCGTTCATGACGAATAACTGTTTTTACTTCTGGATCGGCCAGCACGAAAACGGCAGGTATTCGAAGGCGCACGCGCACACCTCGGCGGCGGTCCTCATCTGCGTCAAGGGCAAGGGCTATACCTATAGCTGGCCCGAGAGGTTGGGCGAGACCCCTTGGAAGGACGGCCATGCCGACCAGGTCCGCCGCCTCGACTACGAGCCGGTCGGACTGGTGACGGCCGCTCCCGGCGGCGCGCGCTGGTATCACCAGCACTTCAGCACCTCGGGAGACCCGTTTCGCCTCACGGCCTGGTTCGGGCCGCACAATCCCGGGCGCGACCCCGGACCTCCCGGCGAGAAGCACACCGACTATACCGCGATCGACGTCACCGAAGGCGGCACCGCTATTCCTTACTGGATGGAAGATCCCTTCATCCGCAACGAATACAACGCCAAGCTCAAGCAGGACAACGTGACGAACCGGATGGACCCGGACTGGTATCTGCGGCCCGAAAAATAAGGCTCGAAGCAGGCCGCATGGGCAGGGCGCGCGTGCGCCCTGCGGGCTTCCTGCGCGCCTGTTCCGCGCCCCATCCGGTCTGCTGCGCCACCTAATTCTTCTATGCGGAACGTCGTTTCATTTTCTTGCGGTTCCGGGGAATTCACCATACAATGGGTTTCGCGCAAAACAATGGGTGCCTCGTCCGCGCCGACAGCAGCCGGGACGAAGCGAAAAACACCATAGCGGCCACCCAGGAGGAGACATGAAGAACCCAAGTGCATGCATTACCGGATACCTGAAACGGGCCGCCGCGCTCACGCTGGCGGCGCTTGTGTGCGCCCAGGCGGCGCACGCCCAAGCGCCTGCGCCGGGCAAGAATGACGCGCTGTACATGTACCGCGGCGCCGACCGCGATGCGCGCCTGCTGGAAAAGGCGCGCCAGGAAGGCACACTCACGCTGTACACCTCGCTGGCATCGAAGGAGTCCATGCCGCTGGCCAAGGCGTTCGAAAAAAAGTACGGCATCAAGGTCGAACTGTGGCGCGCAACCAGCGACAAGGTAGTGCAGCGCGCAGTGACCGAAGGGCAGGCCAGGCGCCATGTATTCGACGTGGTCGAGACCAATGGCCCTGAAGTCGAAATGCTGGCGCGCGAAAACCTGCTGTCCGAATTTTATAGCCCCCACTTTGCCGATTTGCCGCAGGCGGCATTTCCGTCGCATCGCTTGTGGGTCACCGACCGCCTGAATTTCTTTGTTGTTGCCTTCAATACCAACAAATTCAAGCGCGCCGACATGCCCAAGCATTATGAAGGTTTCCTCGATCCGAAATGGAAAGGCCAGATCGGCATCGAAGCGACCGATGCGGAATGGATGGCAACCATCATCAAGAAGCTGGGCACCGAGCGCGGCACCAAATTGTTCGAAAAACTGTCCGCCATGCGTCCGGACGTGCGCAAGAGCCATATCCTGCTGGCCGAGATGGTCGGCGCCGGCGAAGTGCCGGTGGCGCTCACGGTCTACAACTCGGAAGTGGAGTCGCTCAAAAGACGCGGCGGACCGATGGACTGGGTTGCGGTCGAACCGGTGGTCGGACGCCCGCAGGGCATCGCGCTGTCCAAGCATGCGCCGCACCCCAACGCGGCCCTGCTGTTCGCCGATTACGTGCTCTCGCCGGAAGGCCAGGAATTGTTCAATTCGATGGGCCGCGTGCCGGCCAGCCTGAAAGTGAAAAGCAATTTGAACAATTTCCCTTACACGATGGTCGACCCGGGTACGGTGCTCGACGAAAGTGAAAAATGGGAAGCGCTCTGGACCAAGTTGTTCCTGACGAAATAAAGCGTTCCGTACTGGTCTTACTTTGAAAGTAAAGAAATAACATGGAAACAATGCCTCAAGATTGGATCGGTCTGGTGCTGGTGGTGTTCATACTGGGCATGAAGCACGGAATGGATCCGGATCACCTGGCCACCATCGATGGCATGACGCGCTTTAACGCTGTGCGCCGTCCGCGCCTGTCGCGCTGGTCGGGTTTCCTGTTCTCGCTCGGGCATGGCACGGTCGTGACCCTGGTGGCCGCCATCGTCGCCCTGAGCGCGAGCAAGTGGTCGGCCCCGGTCTGGCTGGAGGACCTGGGCGCCTGGATTTCGATCGTGTTCCTGCTGGCGCTCGGGGTTGCCAACCTGCGCGAGGTGCTGCGCGCGGCACCCGACCAGCCGGTGCGTCCGGTCGGCCTGAAAGGGCGCTTCCTGCGCCGTTTCTCCGAAACCAATCATCCGGTCGTGATCGCCGCTGTCGGCGCCGCCTTCGCGCTGTCGTTCGACACCGTCAGCCAGACCGCCCTGTTCGCGCTGACCGCCTCGAACCTGGCCGGCTACCTGTTTTCGATGGGGCTAGGGGTGCTGTTCATGGTCGGCATGATGGTGACCGACGGCGTGAACGGCTTGTGGATCGCCCGCTTGCTGCGCCAGACCAACCGGCGCGCCCTGATCGCCTCGCGTGTGATGGGCCTGTCGATTGCGTTCCTCAGCATCGGTATCGCGGCGCTCGGCATGGCAAAGTATTTCGCCCCGGCGGTCTCGGCTGCGCTGCAAGGCGCCAGCCTGCTGCTCGGTGCATCGGTGCTGGCAATCCTGTTGTGCAGTTACTGCCTGGCCCTGCGCTTGTCACGCGGTATTCCTGCACTTTGACTTGAATGAGCGTCTTGGCTTTTGATACACTGCGTTCTGCATAACGGAAAGGTAGCCCCAAAATGGAACGTAAAGTCGGAACGAGCAAGGCAAGCAAGCCGAAGACGAGGCTGTCGTCGGTCGCCAACGCGATCCGTCTCCTGAAAGTATTTTCGGATGACGATTATGAAATTGGTATCAGTGAAATCGGCAAGCGGCTGCTGCTGCCCAAGAGCACCGTGCATCGCCTCGCCAGCACCCTGATCAATGAGGGAATGCTGGAGCAGAATACGGAAACCGGCAAATACCGGCTCGGACTGGTGGTGTTCGAGCTCGGTTCGCTGGTACGGCGCAAGATGGATTTTTCGAGCGAAGCGAAGCCGTTCCTGATGGAGCTGCGCGAAAAGACCGGCGAAACGGTGCACCTGGCGATTCTCGACCAGGCCAGCATCGTCTACATCAACAGCCTGGAAAGCAAGCAGGCGATCCGCATGACGCTCGACGTCGGGATGCGCAAGCCGGCATGCTCGACCGCGGCCGGCAAGGTGATGCTCGCCTACGCGCCGGAAGAGACGGTCAACCGCGTGCTGGGCAGCGGCCTGAAGGAGTTCACCTCCAACTCGATCATCGATCCGGACGCGTTCCGGCAGGAGCTCGCCGCGATCCGGGCGCGCGGTTACGCCACCGCCGACGAGGAAAACGAACTTGGCGTGCGCGGCCTGGCAGCGCCGGTGCGTGACCATTTCGGCAGCGTGATTGCCGCCACCAGTATTGCCGGACCGTCGCAGAGGCTGACCAAGAAGGTGCTGTTGTCGTTCGCACCCGACGTGGTCGCCGCCGCGGACGCCATCTCTTCCCGCCTCGGCTATCGGCCGCACCGGGCAGGGCGCCTGCACCGGCTGGCCTGACGCCCGCTTGGGGGCAGCGGCTGGTCGCAGGGGATTTTTTCATGCATCGGGCGTCGCTCGCCGGATGCGCTAACTTTCTTGGAGACGATCATCGTTGCCTCTTTTAAGATTTCGCTCGCCGGTAGCGAAGACAGTTTCGACTGCCGCGCGGACGATACCATCATGCGCGCCGCCTTGCGGGCCGGCATCGGCATGCCCTACGAATGCAACGTGGGTTCCTGCGGCACCTGCAAGATCGAGCTGGTCAGCGGCGAGGTCGAGTCGAACTGGGCGGGCGCGCCCGGCCTGAGCGAACGCGACCTGGCGCGCAAGCGCGTGCTGGGATGCCAGTCGCGCCCGAACTCGGACTGCGCTGTCAAGGCGCGCACCTCGCCCCAATACCTGACCCGCGCTCCGCAGCGCTTTGCCGCCACCCTGGCCGAGTGCCGCGACCTGACCCACGACATGCGCGAATTTCGCTTCCGGCTGGCCGAGCCGGTCGAGTTCCTGCCCGGCCAATACGCCCTGCTGCAGTTTCCCGGTGTAGAGGGCGCGCGCGCCTATTCGATGTCGAACCTGGCCAGCGACGGCGACGGCTGGCATTTCCAGATCAAGCGCACGCCCGGCGGCGCCGGCACCGGCGCCTTGTTCGACCAGGTCAAGCCGGGCGACACCCTGATGCTCGACGGCCCCTACGGCCTGGCCTACCTGCGCTCCGACAGCAGGCGCGACATCGTGTGCATCGCGGGCGGCTCGGGGCTGGCGCCGGTGGTCTCGATCGCGCGCGGCGTGGCCGCCGATCCGGCCATGGCCGGGGTCAAGGTGCACCTGTTCTACGGCGGGCGCACGGCGCGCGACATCTGCGGCGAGGACATGCTGCGCGCGCTGCCCGGCTACGGCGAGCGCTTTTTCTTCCACCCGATCATTTCGATGCTTGACGCGGCCGACCCGCAATCCTGGTCCGGCCAGACCGGCTTCGTGCACGAGCTGGCGCTGGCGACGATCGGCCAGGCCCTGCCCGAGCACGAGATCTATTTCGCCGGTCCACCCATGATGGCGCAGGCGGTCCAGAAAATGCTGATGGAGCAAAAAGTGCCAGGCGCACAAGTGCATTTCGACGCTTTCTATTAATTCCAAAAGAACGGGGAAACACCATGTCAAAACTGAGATTGAGCCTGGGTTGCTGGAACTACGACCGCACCCGCAGCCTGCTGGAGGGGCGCGTGCAGCCCGACGGCATCGACCTGAATTACCTCAACATGCCGGTCGAGGAGACGTTTTTCCGGATGCTGCGCAACCGTGAGTTCGACGTGGCCGAAATGTCGCTCTCGTCGTACACGGTGTCGCTGTTCAAGGACAGCCCGTTCATCGCGATCCCGATCTTCCCGTCGCGCTTTTTCCGCCATTCGTGCATCTACGTCAACGCCGACAGCGGCATCAAGGAACCGAAGGACCTGATCGGAAAACGCATCGGCAATCCCGAGTACCAGATGACCGCGCCGGTCTGGATCCGCGGCGTGCTGTCGGACGAATACGGGGTGCCGGTCAACAGCGTGACCTATTACACCGGCGGCGAGGAGGAGCCGGGCCGTCCCGAAAAGCTCAAGCTGGAGCTGCCGTCCGACATACGGATCGAGCGCATCGGCCCCACCCAGACCCTGTCGGCGATGCTGGCCAGCGGCGAAATCGACGCCTTGTATACAGCGCGCATGCCGTCCACCTTCCACAGCACCGACAAGGTCAAGCGCCTGTTCGAGGACTTCGTGCCGGTCGAACAGGATTACTTCCGCCGCACCGGCATCTTCCCGATCATGCATACGGTCGTGATCCGGCGCGACATCTACGAGAAAAACCGCTGGGTTGCGCAATCGCTGTACAAGGCGTTTTGCGAAGCGCAGCAGGAGACCTACAACGACCTGTACGAGACCGCGGCGCTCAAGGCGATGCTGCCCTGGCTGACCGCGCACGTCGAAGAGGCGCGGCGCGAGATGGGCGACGATTTCTGGCCTTACGGTTACGAAAAGAACCATGCCACCTTGTCGACCTTCCTGCGCTATTCCTTCGAGCAGGGCCTGTCGAAACACCTGCTCACACCCGAGCAGCTATTCGCGCCGGAGACGCTCGAATCGTTCAAAATCTGACGGCACGCAAGGCGCGCCGCATTTGAAAGCAATCATGTCAGACACCCCCAACGACAAAAAAACCAGCCATAACCTGACCGACCATCAATATGGCCAGGACTTCAATCATGTGCACGAGGACGACGACGATCACGACCATGACCACGACGACTTCGATTCGGTCGACGGATCGATCGAAGACAACCCGGTATGGCAGCAGGATCACGTGTCGCTGGTCAGCGTCGGGATCGACATCGGTTCCTCCGGTACCCAGGTCATTTTTTCGCGCATCAAGCTGCGCCGCATGGGTGAAGACCTGTGCAGCCGCTATTTCGTGGTGTCGCGCGAAACCTTGTTCCAGTCGCCGGTGGCGCTCACGCCTTACCAGAGCGAGACCCGGATCGACGAAGCCGCGCTCGGCGCGATCATCGACCAGGCCTACCAGGGCGCAGGGCTGCATCCGGACGATATCGACACCGGCGCCGTGATCCTGACCGGCGAAGCGCTGCGGCGCGACAACGCGCAGGCCATTTCCGCCATCCTGGCAGAGCAGGGCGGCGAGTTCGTGTGCGCCACCGCGGGCCATCACATGGAGTCGATGCTGGCGGCCTACGGTTCGGGCGCGGCGCGCGCCTCGCACGATACCGGCAAGCGCGTGCTCAACATCGATATCGGCGGCGGCACCACCAAGCTGGCGCTGGTCGAAGGCGGCAAGGTCAAGGGCACCGCCGCCGTGCATATCGGCGGGCGCCTGCAGGTGGTCGACGCGGCGCAAAAGATCATCCGCCTCGATCCGGCCGGGCAGCACCTGGCCGGCGCGGCCGGTTTCGACTGGCAGCTGGGCGACCTGGCAACGGTGGGGCAGATGGAAGCGGTGGCCGATTCGATGGCCGACTCGCTGATCGCGGCCATCAGCGCCAACCCGCTGCCGCACGCGGTCGAGCAGCTGTACCTGACCGATCCGCTGGACGACTTCGGTCCGATCGAGGCGGTGATGTTCTCCGGCGGCGTGGCCGAGTATGTCTACGGGCGCGAGACGCGCGATTTCGGCGACATGGGGCGCCTGCTGGGGACGGCGTTGCGGCGCAAGATCGACAGCGGCGCGCTGCCGTGGCTGCTGCTGCCGGCCGGCGAGTGCATCCGCGCCACCGCGCTGGGCGCCTCCGAGTATTCGATCCAGCTGAGCGGCAACACCACGTATATTTCCAATCCCGGCAGGTTGTTGCCGAAACGCAACTTACAGGTGCTGCAGCCGGCCTACGACTGCGGCGCCGAGATCGACCCGGCCGAACTGGCCAAGGCCGTCCGCGCCCACTACAAGGCCTTCGACCTGGTCGAGGGCGAGTCCGAGGTGGCGCTGGCTTTCCGCTGGAAGGGCGCGCCTTCCTACCAGCGCATGCATGCATTCGCAAGCGGCATCGTGCAAGCCATGCAGAGCACGCTGGCACAGAAACTGCCGCTGTACCTGATCCTGGACGGCGACCTGGCCAGTACCCTGGGCAATTTGTTGCGCGAAGAAATGGATATTAGCAGCGAAATCCTGGTCATCGATGGTATCGTATTGTGGGATTTCGACTACATCGACCTGGGACGCATCCGCATGCCTTCGCAAACCGTACCTGTGACGGTCAAGTCGCTGGTGTTCAGCCAGGACCCGCGTACGCCCCTGGGCAACGCGCGCAGCGACCTGAAATACCGGCCGCACGTGCAGTCCCACGGGCACGGACACGGACACGGCCACGATCACGATCACGATCACGATCATCCGCATCCCCACCCACACGCCAAGCCCTGAGCGGGCCTGCCAAGGAGAAAATCGATGCAAGCGACCCTCGACAACAAGCAGATGCTGGTCGATGCGCTCCTGATGCTGGAGCGCGCCGGAATCATCGACTTTAACGGCCACTTCAGTTGCCGGGTGCCCGGCACCGAGCTGTTGCTGATCAATTCGGGAAAGTCGGTGCGCAGCGCACTGACTGTCGCCGATATCGTCAGCATCGACCTCGATGGCAAGCTGGTCGACGGCGATGCGGTCCCGCCCATGGAGTTCCATATCCATGCGGAGATCTACCGCAGCCGGCCCGACGTGAACGCGGTGGTGCACACCCATCCGCTGTGGTCCACCCTGTTCAGCATGGCCGGCCTGCCGGTGCTGCCTGTGATCATGCAGGCAGCCGTGCTGGGACCGATCCGCCTGTTCGAAAAGACCGCGTCGATCAATACCAGGCCACTGGCCGAGGAGCTGGCCGGCGTGCTGGGGCAGGAGCGGGTCGTCATGCTCAAGTCGCATGGGTCGGTGGTCGCGGCCGAAGGCATCGTCGAAGCCTTCGTGCTGGCCGTCTACCTGGAAGAAACCGCGCAGCGCCAGCACCTGGCGATGCAGTTGGGCTCGCCCAGCGTGCTCTCGCCCGAGCAGATCGCGCTGATCAACGCCAACCTGTGGAAGCCCAATCTGCTGCGCAAGGTGTGGGACTATCACCACGCAAAATTGCATAGATAAAACAAACCCGGCGCACGCATGCGCCGGCGTCCTGCAGCACGCGCAAACCACGCTCTTCATCGGGCGCGGCGGGCCTGTTCGTCCGAGACTATGGGTTTCGGGAAAATAAAAGATTGATTGTTGTTGACATCATTGATTGGGGTGGGTAAATTCTACTGTCTTTCCATGCAGACCGATGGTCCGCATATCAGAACGCTACCCAGAAACTAGAACGCCCGCACAGACGGTCGATCAATATCACGAAGGAGATGCTTCATAATGGAAGCCGTTGCACAAGTACTTGCCAACACACCGAGCCGAGCGAACAGCTGGCGCAACTTCGACTTCAAGTGGGTCATCATCGGCATCAGCGTGCTGGTGGTCTCCTACCTGGCGCTGATGCCACTCGGCTTCTTGCTGTGGCAAAGTTTCTTCACGCCGCAGACCGCCAGCACGCCGGCCGTCTTCACCTTTGCAAACTACATTGATGCCTACTCCACGGTCGAGACCCTGAAGCTGTTCATCAGTTCGGTAACGTTCGCGAGCGGCACCGCGGTGTTCGCCTTCCTGGTCGGCACCTCGCTGGCCTGGATGAACGAGCGTACCAATACGCCGCTCAAGTCGCTGTTCTTCGCACTGTCGATCATTCCGCTGATCATCCCCGGGATCCTGTTTACCGTGTCCTGGATCCTGCTGGCCAGTCCGAAGATCGGCATCCTGAACCTGCTGCTGCAGAGCGCGTTCGAGACCGATTACGTCTTTTTCAACATCTACTCGATGTGGGGCATGATCTGGGTCGACGGCCTGCATTACTCGTCGATGGCGTTCCTGATCATGACGGCGGCGTTCCGCTCGATGGATCCTTCGCTTGAAGAGTCGGCCATGATGAGCGGGGCGAGCATCGGCCAGATCGCCTGGCACATCACCCTCAAGCTGACCTGGCCTGCCATTTTCGCGACCCTGCTGATCCTGTTCATCCGCGCGATCGAATCGTTCGAGGTGCCTGCGCTGCTGGGGCTGCCGGTCGGCATCCAGGTATTCACCTCGTCGATCTACCAGGCGATCCACCAGTATCCGAGCAAGATCGGCCTGGCTTCCTCGTACGCCATCACGCTGCTGGCGATCACCACCGTCGGCATCTACTTCCAGTCCAAGCTCTCCAGCCAGGGCAGCAAGTATTCGACCGTGACCGGCAAGGGCTTCCGTCCGCGCCGCATGGACCTGGGCAAGTGGCGCTACCTGACCTCCGGCATCTTCATCGTCTATTTCGCACTGCTGGTGGTGCTGCCGTTCCTGGTGCTGGTATGGTCCTCGCTGCAAAAGTTCTACAGCGTCCCTTCGATGGCAGCGCTCAAGAACCTGACCTTCGACGCCTACACCTTCATCCTGACCTATCCGACGCTGATGAGCGCGGTCGGCAACAGTCTGTTCCTGGCGATCTCCTGCGCCACCGTGGTCATGCTGCTCACCTCGGTCATCTGCTGGATCGTGGTCAAGACCAAGCTGCCGGGCCGCTGGGTGCTCGACAATCTGGCCTCGCTGCCGATGGTCTTCCCTGGCCTGGTGCTGGGCCTGGCCATCATGATCTTCTACCTGAACTTCAACATCGGCGTCTACGGCACCATGTGGATCATGTTCATCGCCTACGTGACGCGCTTCATGCCCTACGGCTTGCGCTACAACACGACCTCGATGCTGCAGATTCACAAGGAACTGGAAGAGTCGGCCGCGATGAGCGGCGCCACCTGGGGCACCAACTTCAGGCGCATCATCTTGCCCCTGCTGAAGCCAGGCCTGATGGCAGGCTGGATCTACATCGTGATCGTCTCGATCCGCGAATTGTCGACCTCGATCCTGCTGTACAGCCCTGGCACCGAAGTGATCTCGGTCCTGATCTGGGAACTGTGGGAGAACGGCCAGTACGTCGAACTGTCGGCGCTTGGCGTGATGTTCATCATCGCCCTGTTCCTGCTGGTCATGCTGGCCCAGTTCGTCGGAAAGAAATTCGGCGTCAAAGAAGACTGATAAAACACCATCGAGGAGATAAATAATGTTGAATGTTACCGCCCTGCATACCGAGTACCCGAACGACAAGGGCGAGACCGTCAAAGCGGCCCAGAACGTCACGTTCGAAGTACCCGAAGGAAAATTGTTCACCTTGCTGGGGCCTAGCGGCTGCGGCAAGACCACCACCTTGCGCTCGATCGCCGGCCTGGAGCGTCCAGTGCGCGGTTCCATCACGGTGGACGGAATCTCGGTGTATTCGTCCGAGAAAAACATCTTCGTCGCGCCCAACAAGCGCAACTTCGGCATGGTGTTCCAGTCGTACGCGATCTGGCCGCACATGAATGTGTTCCAGAACGCGGCCTTCCCGCTCGAGGTGGGCACCAGGAAGTTCTCCAAGAAGGAAATCGAGGACAAGGTCATGCGCGTGCTGACCGCGGTCGGCCTGGACCAATATGCCGAACGCGAAGCGACCAAGATGTCGGGCGGCCAGCAACAGCGCCTGGCGCTGGCGCGCGCCCTGGTCATGGAGCCGAAGCTGCTGCTGCTCGACGAGCCGCTGTCGAACCTGGACGCCAAGCTGCGCGAGCGCATGCGTTTCGAATTGAAGCGCATGCAGCGCGAGCTGGGCCTGACCACCGTGTACGTGACGCACGACCAGAGCGAGGCGCTGGCGCTGTCGCACGAAATCGCCGTGATGAGCGCAGGCCAGGTGGTGCAGATCGGTACGCCACGCGCGATCTATGAACGTCCGCGCAACAAGTTCGTGGCCGACTTCGTTGGCCTGACCAACTTCCTGGACGCGACCGTCGAGTCCGCCGAGGAGGCCGGAACCGACCGCTACCGCGTCAATTCGACCATCGGCCAGCTGAGCGTGACGACGATGGAGCAGTTCGGCAAGGGCGCCGCGGTACTGGTGTCGGTGCGCCCTGAAGACATCGAGCTGTACGAACAGCGTCCGGACGGCCCGAACGTCATCGCCGGCAAGGTCGACTTCAAGGTTTTCCTGGGCGAATACATGGACTACCAGATCAAGGTCGGCGACCGCCAGGTACTGGCGCGGGTCCACCCCTCGTTCAAGGCCCTGGTTGGCGAGACCATCTACATGCGCATGAATCCGGACAAGTGCATCACGATCCAGGACGATACGCAATACCGCGCCGCGGCCTGACCAGCCAGGCTTTGCCGTGACCGGCAGCCGCGCCTGCGCCCGCCTGGTCACGGCGTCTTACCAACGATGAGATCATCATGAAATATATGCAACTGCTGCAGGGGTGGCTGGTGGCCGCCGCATGCCTGGCCGCCGTCCCGGCCCTGGCCCAGGCGCCGATGTACGAGGGCGCCGACCGCGCCACGCGCCTGCTCGAAGGCGCCAGGCGCGAGGGCACGCTGACGATGTATACGTCGATGGCCGAGAAGGATAGCGCGCGCCTGGTCGAGGCATTCGAGCAAAAATACAAGCTGAAAGTCGTGGTCTGGCGTTCGGGCAAGAACAAGGTGCTGCAGCGCGTGATCACCGAAGCGCGCGCGGGACGCAACGAGGTCGATTTCGTGCTGAACCCGGCGCCCGAGATGGAAGCGCTGCACCGCGAAAAGCTGCTGCAGCCGGTGCGCTCTCCGGTGCAGAAGAACCTGATCCAGGCGGCCCTGCCGGCGCACGGCGAATGGGCCGGCATGCGCGTGTATGTCATGGTGCAGCCGTACAACACGCAGCAGGTCAAGCGCGAGGACCTGCCGAAGAGCTACGAGGACCTGCTCAATGCGCGCTGGAAGGGCAAGCTCGGCATCGAGGGCAAGTCGCAGGAATGGTTCTACACCCTGATGCAGGCGATGGGCGAGGAAAAAGGCTTGCGCCTGTTCCGCGACCTGGCCAACGGCAACGGGCTGTCGAATCGCCAGGGCAATTCGCTGCTGGCGAACCTGGTGGCGTCGGGCGAAGTGCCGTTTGCGCTGAACGTGTACAGCTACCTGGCCGAGCAGAAGCGCGAAGCCGGCGCGCCGCTCGATTACATCGCGCTGAGCCCGACCATCGCCTATACCGACGGGCTCGGCATCGCGCGCAACGCGCCGCACCCGCACGCGGCGACCCTGTTCTACGACTTCATGCTCAGCGACGGGCAGAAAATCGTCGGACAGCACCATGCGATCACCACCCAGATCAAGGATGCCGCGGCGCTGAACCGCTTCAAGCCGCTCTACATCGACTCGGGCAAGGTGCTCGACAGCTATGAGCGCTGGACCAAGTTGTACAACGACACCTTGCTCGGTCGCGGTGCAGAGGCAGGCAAGGAGTAAGACGTGAACGCCGAACAGAACACAACGCTCACCCGGACCGGACCGGGCACCCCCATGGGTGAGCTGTTCCGGCGCTACTGGCTGCCGGCGCTGCTGGCCAGCGAGCTGCCCGAACCCGATTGCGCGCCGGTGCGCGTCAAGCTGCTCTCGGAACGCCTGATCGCGTTCCAGGACAGCGATGGCAAGTACGGCCTGGTCGACGAATTCTGCGCCCACCGCGGCGTGTCGCTGTGGTTCGGCCGCAACGAACAATCCGGGCTGCGCTGCCCGTACCACGGCTGGAAGTACGACACCGGCGGCCAGTGCACCGAGGTGCCGTCCGAGCCGCTCGAGAGCGGTTACTGCAAGAAGATCAAGCTGACCTCCTACCCGCTGGTCGAGCGCGGCGGCGTCTTGTGGACCTACATGGGGCCGCCCGAGCTGCAGCCGGAGCTGCCGATGTACGAATGGGCCACGGTTCCGGCCGGCCACTGCCATGTTTCCAAGCGTTTGCAGCAATGCAATTTCCTGCAGTCGATGGAGGGCGGGCTGGACTCTTTCCATTCGACCTTCCTGCACCGCATGTCGGTCGGCGACGATCCGCTGCTCAAGCGCGATGCGACCAGCGCGGCCCTGCTCAAGGCGGACCCGCATCCCGAATTCGTGCCGCTCGAGTCGCCCGGCGGGCTGTATATCGCCACCCGCCGCAATGCCGGCGACGACCAGTACTACTGGCGCGTGACGCAGTGGCTGATGCCGTGCTTTAACCTGTTCCCGCCCTACGAGGGCAATCCCTACGGCGCCCACGCCTGGATTCCGATCGACGACGAGTCGGGCTGGACCTTCAGCATCGATTACCACCCGGACCGCCCGCTCAGCGCGGCCGAAGTGGAGGCGATCGAGGCCGGCAAGGGCATCCACGTGAGCACCATTGCCGGCACCTTCATGCCGGTCGCGAACAAGCAGAACGACTACCTGATGGACCGCGTGGCCCAGCGCGAACGGCGCACCTTCTGCGGCGTGAGCGGGATCGGCGAACAGGATGCGGCGGTTCAGGAAAGCATGGGACCGATCGAGGACCGCAGCAAGGAGAATTTGGTCGGCACCGACAACGGCATCATCATGACGCGCAATCGCCTGCTCAAGGCCGCCAAGGCAGTGCAGGCGGGCATGGCGCCGCCGGGCGTGGATGCCGCCGCGCAGCGGGTGCGCGCCTTCTCGGCGG
>JBAQKU010000341.1:0-12478 GCA_049301315.1 Telluria sp. | reverse complement strand
CGCTGGCACCGCGCCCGAGCCTGCCGCGACTGGCGCGCGGCACGCGCAGCCAGCGCCGCAGCCGCGACATCATCTACAACGCCAGCGAAGCGATCATCTCGACCGACGAAGCGCAAACCATCGTGCGGGCCAACCCATCCGCGGCCGCCATGTTCGCCACCACGGTGCGCGACATGCAGGGCAAGGCCCTTGGCAGCTTCATCCACGCCCAGCCGGCCGGCAGCGAGCTGTCGACCACCTACTTCGGCGACCCCGGCGGGCGCGCCGGTCGCCGCGCCACCGATTACGCCGTCACCGGCATCAAGGCCAGCGGCGAAACCTTCCCTCTCGAAGGCTCGATCTCGAGCACCGTCGAGGACGGCAAGCCGATCCACACCATCATCTTGCGCGACATCACCGAGCGCCAGCAGGTGCAGGAAAAACTGTCGCGCTCGCACGCGCAGCTGCGCCAGCTGTCGGCGGCGCTGCAGACCATTCGCGAAGAAGAACGCGCCCACATCGCGCGCGAGCTGCACGACGACCTGGGACAACTGCTGGCATCGCTGCGCATGGACCTGGCGCTGCTGCAGCGCGAACCGGCGGCCAGCCCGAACAGCCTGCGCATCATGCAGGGCATGGAGGAACGCCTGCTGACGGCGATCACCTCGCTGCGCCGCATCGCCACCAACCTGCGCCCGCGCGCGCTCGACGAGGGCGGCCTGTTTTTCGCGCTGCAGGGCCTGCGCGACGACTTCGTCGAGCGCCATGCGATCGCCTGCGCGCTGTACGCGGACGAAGCCGAACTGCGGCTCGACGACGCCACCAGCACCGCCATCTTCCGCATCGTGCAAGAGGCGCTGACCAATATCGCGCGCCATGCCGAGGCCACCAATGTGAGCATGAATCTCTACCGCACCGACGGCCAGCTCCTGATCACGATCCGCGACAACGGGCGCGGGATCGCCGCCTCCGACATGGAGAAGGCCGAATCGCTGGGACTGATCGGAATGCGCGAACGGGTGTGGGCGATGCACGGCGAGATCACGGTCAGCGCCGACGAGCCGCCGGGAACCCGGATCGACATCGTGCTGCCGGTGCCGCCAAACACCTCCTGAAGCCTGCCTTGGTTGCATCATTACAACAGTGTTGCAATGTCATAATGCCGACATATAGCGCCGCTATGCTCCCTCTCGACAATTCGTTTCGTCAACCACCCCTATCTGGACTTTTTGGAGATCTACATGCAATGTAAATTCATGACAGCTGCGCTGTTTGCATCAATTCCGCTCGTCGTTTCGGCCCAATCGGACGTGACGGTGTATGGCATCGCGGATGCTGCGCTCGCCGTTGAAGACAGCGATGCGCCGAACACGAAGCGGCGCGTTGCCATCAACTCCGGCAACCAGTCCAGCAGCCGCATCGGTTTTCGCGGCACCGAGGATCTTGGCAACGGCCTCAAGGCCATGTTCAATATCGAGGCTGGCGTCAGTCTCGATACCGGCGCCGGCGACTCGGTCCTGTTCGGGCGCCGCTCCGTGGTGGGCCTGCAAGGCGGTTTTGGCACGCTCACCGTCGGCCGCGAATACACCCCGATCGCCGCCGTGGCGTCCATGTCCGACATCTTCGGCCAGGGCTTCTACGGCAGTAACCTGAGCGCCTTCACCAGCGGGCGCCTGACACGGCGCCTGAGCAACTCGGTCAACTACAAGAGCGCGGCCATGAACGGCTTCAAACTTGGGGCGGCGTATGGCCTGGGCGAGACGACCAGCGGCCCGTCGCACGACACGATGGGCGTGGCGCTCGAGTATGCGGCCGGCGCACTGACGCTCGGCGCGGGTTACCATGTGATCGAGCGACTGGCCACGGACGACGACAAGGAGGTCGCGCTCGGTGCGGCGTACAAGCTGGGCGCTGTCGAATTCAAGGCCAACTATCTGCTCGCGGACCAGGCCGGCGCCAACAATGAATTCGAGCAGTTCAACCTGGGCGCCGCAATGACCGTGGGTACGGGAAAAGTGTTCGCGAACCTGCAACAGAACAGGCTGGAACATGGTGCGAAAGGCAACGCCTTCGCGCTCGCCTACAGCTATCCCCTGTCGAAGCGGACCAATCTGTACACCTCGTACGCCATTTTGCGCAACAATTCGACGGGCGTGTTCGGCCTGAACTCGTCGAGCACCAACGTCACGCCTCCGGCAGCGGCCCCGGGCGCCGATCCATCGGCATTCACGATCGGCATGCGTCACGCGTTCTAACGCTAGCGCCATACCGGCCTGCGGGAACCGCCAGTCCCTGCAGGCCGGCAGGTTTAAAACTTGTGCGAAATGCCAAGCTGGATCGAGCTGGCGTGCGCCACGCGCTCGCGGCCCAGGTAGGCGTACAGGTCGGTACGCTTGGACAGGAAATAGTCGTAGCCGACCCCGAACTGCTTGACTGTGTCCGCATCGGTGACGACGTTGTTGCTTTGCTGCTGGCGCGAGGCCACGGCCTTGAACTCGCCCTGGCCGCACTTGTATTTCAGGCCGACCAGATAACCGGTGAACTCGCCTCTGGCCGCCACCTTGGTGTCGCCCTCGGCGTAGGCCGCGCTCACGGTCGCGTTGCCGATCTTGTAGGCCGCGCCCAGGGTGTACATCGATGCGTCGGGCGCAGTGGCGCTGGCGTGCACCGAGCGCTCGTAGCCGGCGTGCAGGCTGAACGCGTTGCGCTCGTAGGTGAGCAGCAGGTCGACGCCGTCGTCGGCATCCTTGACTTCACTGAGCACGTACTGCAGCGCGGCGCCGAAGCCGCTCATGACCGGCGTGGTGTAGGTCACGGCATTGCTTACGCGCGAGCCGGAAACGCCGACGCGCATCATGGTTTCATTGATCTTGCCGATCACGCCGTCGGCCTTGAACGGTTCGACCCGGCCCAGCGCGCCGTCGACGATATTCTTGGTGCGGCCCGCGATCACGGTGCCGAAAGCGCCGGTGAAGCCGACGTTGGCCTGGCGCTCGAACAGCGCACCCTGCTGGGCGCCGGTGTCGGCCAGGATCTGGGTTTCCAGATTGAAGATCGCCTTCAGGCCGCCGCCGAGGTCTTCGGCGCCGCGAAAGCCCAGGCGCGACGCGTGGTTTTCACGCTGCACGACAGGCTTGCCGCTGATCTTGGCGTAGCCGAGGTCGAGCACACCAAAGACGGTCACGTTCGATTGGGCTTGGGCCGAGCTGGCCAGTGCGGCGAGGACGAGTGCTGCGAGGATTGTTCTTTTCACTGGATGGTCACTTGAAGTTGAGGGGGTAATGCGCCGCTGTGCGAACCGAACAGCGCACATACTTCAAGATGATGACAGTTTGCAACTTTTTAATCCATGTGCTGCATCAAGGCCGAGAGACCCTGGGCTTGCCGCGCAATGGAAGCTATTTCAGGCGGCAGCTGAGCTGCCAGTAATACTCGAGACGCACGATCCTGATCTCGCGCACCGACGAGGCGAGCTTCTTGCGCAGCGCACTGTCGGAAGGATAGGTCTTCGGGATTTCATAGCGCTGGCCATCGGGCGCGGTGCGGATCTGGTAGGTATTGCCCTCCATGTCGGTGCGCGCCACGGTCTCGCTGCTGCCTTCCACATAGGCATCGTCGAGCAGCACGATCAGCAGGTCCCGGCCAAGCTTGCTGCGCAGCTGCGCCAGGAAGCGCTCCTGCTGCTCGCGTTTCACATGCGACCACCAGAAGCCGATGAACACGGCCGTGAAGCTGCCGATGTCGTCCGGCAGCGCGAAGGCGTCGGCGACGCGGAACTGCACCTTGTCGGCCGGCAGCGCGCGCAGCTTGCCCAGAGCGATCATTTCCGGATTGATATCGGTGGCCAGCACCGATTCGGCGCTGGCGGCGATCACGCGCGTCCAGTAACCGGTGCCGCAGGCCAGCTCGAGCACGACATGGCCGCGCAGCGCCTGCGCCACCTGCTCGCGCATCACGGCCAGGTCATGCTGGCGCTCGGGCTTGTCGTAGATGCGGTCGTGGTTCGCCGCGCTCTTGGCGTAGTACTGGGCGGATTGTTCGGTGATCATATTCTCGTTCTTTGCTTGTGGTGGTGCTGCTTACAGCTCGTAGTTGTCTTTGTTGCCGCTCATGGCCGACTCGACCAGCTTGCGGTTCAGGGTCGGCGCCAGCAGCTCGATGAAGGTGTAGACATAGCTGCGCAGGTAAGAGCCCTGCTTGACGGCCACGCGCGACACGTTCATGCCGAACAGGTGCCCCACGGGAATGGCGCGCAGGTTCTTGTCGCGCTCCGGATCGAAGGCCATGCCCGCTATGATACCAACGCCCATGCCAAGTTCGACATACGTCTTGATCACGTCGGCGTCGATCGCTTCGAGCAGCACGTCCGGTTTCAGCCCGCGCAGGCCGAAGGCATGGTCGATCTTGCTCCTGCCGGCAAACGCGCTGTCGTAGGTGATCAGCGGGTAGCTCGCGATTTCCTCGAGCGACACCGCCTTCGACCTGAGCAGGGGATGGTCGGGGCCGACCACCACCACATGCTCCCATTGGTAGCACGGCAAGGTGATCAGGCCGTCGACGGCCGAGATCGACTCGGTCGCGATCGCCAGGTCGGCCTGGTCGCCCTTGACCATCTCCGCGATCTGGCGGGGATTTCCCTGAAGCAACGACAGGCGCACCTTGGGATACTTGAGCATGAAGGCCTGCACCACCTTGGGCAGGATGTAGCGCGCCTGGGTATGGGTGGTGGCGATGGTGAAGCTGCCGCTGTCCTGGGCCGCGTACTCCTTGCCGATGCGCTTGAGGCTGTCGATCTCCTGCATGATCAGCTCGACCGAGCCGAGCACCAGGCGCCCGGGCTCGGTCAGGCCACGGATGCGCTTGCCGTGGCGCGTGAAAATATCGACGCCCAGCTCCTCCTCGAGCTCGATGATCGCCTTGGACACCCCCGGCTGCGAGGTAAACAGGGCCTTGGCGGCATCGGTCAGGTTGAAGTTCTGGCGCACGGCCTCGCGCACGAAGCGCAGTTGATGGAGGTTCATTGCCACTTTTCTCAAGAAATAAGCCCAGCCTCCATTTTATAAGAATGCTTATGCCTGATACGCATATAAGCAAATAAATTCTTAGTTGTTTGGAATATAGGAGGAATTTATTACGATGGACGCTAGTTTGGGGGGAGCGGTTTGCCTCCGGGGCCCGGAAACCGACAGTAAAATTAGGATTCAACCATGTACCGCTACGATCAATACGACCATCTTATCGTCAAGGAACGCATCGCGCAGTACCGCGACCAGGTGCAACGCCGCATCAACGATGAGCTGACCGAGGAAGAATTCCTGCCGCTGCGCCTGCAAAATGGCCTGTACATGCAGCGTCACGCCTATATGTTCCGCATAGCGATACCGTACGGCATGCTGGCCTCGCGCCAGATGCGCATGTTCGCGCACTGCGCGCGCAAGTACGACCGCGGCTACGGCCACTTCACCACGCGCCAGAACATCCAGTTCAACTGGCTCGAGCTCGAGCGCACGCCCGACATGCTGGCCGACCTGGCCTCGGTCGAGATCCACTCGATCCAGACCTCGGGCAACTGCATCCGCAACACCACCACCGACGAATTCGCCGGTGTCGCGGCCGACGAGATCATCGACCCGCGCCCCTACTGCGAAGTGCTGCGCCAGTGGAGCACCTTCCATCCCGAGTTCATCGCCTTGCCGCGCAAGTTCAAGGTCGCCATCAACGGCGCCGCGCAAGACCGCGCCGCGATCGCGATCCACGACATCGGCCTGACGGTGCGCTACAACGAGGACGGCGAGATCGGCTTCCAGGTCATGGTCGGCGGCGGCATGGGCCGCACCCCGATCCTGGGCAGCGTGGTGCGCGAGTTCCTGCCGTGGCGCCACATGCTCACCTATATCGAAGCGATCATGCGCGTCTATAACCAGTACGGCCGGCGCGACAACAAGTTCAAGGCGCGCATCAAGATCCTGCTCAAGGCGGTCGGGGTGGAGGAATTCACCCGCATGGTCGAGGAAGAATGGCTCGACCTGAAGGACAGCCCGTCCACCCTCACCGACGAGGAAATGGCGCGCGTGTCGGCCTACTTCACGCCGCCGGCCTACGCCAGCCTGCCCGATATCGATCCGCTGGCGGCGCACGCCGACAACAAGGCCTTCGCCAACTGGCTCAAGCGTAACGTCAAGCCGCACAAGGTGCCAGGCTACACCGCCGTGGTGCTCTCGCTCAAGAAGACCGGCGTGCCGCCGGGCGACGCGACGGCCGAACAGATGGACTTCATCGCCGACCTGTCGGACCGCTACAGCTTTGGCGAACTGCGCGTGACGCACGAACAGAACCTGGTGCTGGCCGACGTCGAGCAGTCGCTGTTGTTCCAGCTGTGGCAGGAAATCAAGGCGCGCGGCCTGGCCACGCCGAACATCGGCCTGCTGACCGACATCATCTGCTGCCCGGGCGGCGACTTCTGCTCGCTCGCCAACGCCAAGTCGCTGCCGATCGCCGCCGCCATCGCGGAGCGCTTCGACAACATCGACTTCCAGCACGACATCGGCGAGATCGAACTCAATATTTCCGGCTGCATCAACGCCTGCGGCCATCACCACGTCGGCAACATCGGCGTGCTGGGCGTGGACAAGGACGGCAGCGAGTGGTACCAGGTCTCGATCGGCGGCGCGCAGGGCAACAACGCCTCGCTCGGCAAGATCATCGGCCCGTCGTTCTCGTCGCTGCAGATGCCGGAAGTGATCGAGCGCCTGCTCAGCGTGTACGTGCGCGAGCGCGTCGAGGACGAACGCTTCATCGACACCGCGCAGCGGCTCGGGATCGCGCCGTTCAAGGAACATGTGTACGCCACGCCGATCAAGGCGGGCCAACTGGTTGGGGAAGACGAATATGCTTGAAGCAAACAAGAAACTGATCATCAGGAACCGCGCCGTGGTCGAAGACGACTGGACGCTGCTGCGCCCTGAAGCGGGCCAGGATGCGGCGACGCTCGCGGTCCCGGCCGGCAAGGCGATCGTGCCGCTGGCCGTATGGCAGGCGCAGCGCGAAACGCTGCAAGCGCGCGCCGAGATCGGCGTGTGGCTGGCCGCCGACGAGCGTCCCGAAGTGCTCAAGGACGAACTCGGCAAGTTCGCCGTGATCGCGGTCGACTTCCCGAAATTCACCGACGGGCGCGGCTACTCGATCGCCTACAACCTGCGCATGCGCCTGGGCTACGGGCGCGAACTGCGCGCCATCGGCGACGTGCTGCGCGACCAGCTGTTCTCGATGCAGCGGGTCGGCTTCGACGCCTACGACACCCGCCCCGACCGCAGCATCGACGACGCGCTCAAGGGCCTGACCGTGTTCTCCGAAACCTACCAGGCTTCGGTGGACCAGAAGCTGCCCCTGTACCGCCGCCATCAGCGCGACGGTCGCGCCGACAGCGGCGACGTCGGCTACGGCATCTGACGGGAGCGCGCATGAACGACATGACCGCCCTCGTCGCCGCCACCGGCCAAACGCTCGAGCGCATCGCCCTTGAGTTTTCGCCTGCCGTGTTTGCATCGAGCCTGGCCGCCGAAGACATGGTGCTGACCGACCTGATCCTCAAAGCCGGCCTGCCGATCGCAATCTTCTCGCTCGAAACCGGGCGCCTGCATCCCGAGACGCTGGCGGTGCTCGACAAGGTCAAGGCGGCCTATGGCTACGAGATCGCGCTGTACCGTCCCAGGGGCGAAGCGGTGGACGCCTATGTTGCGCAGAACGGCCTGAACGCCTTCTACGACAGCGTCGAGATGCGGCGCGAATGCTGCCGCGTGCGCAAGGTCGAGCCGCTCGGGCGCGCCCTGGCCGGCAACAAGGCATGGGTGACCGGCCAGCGCCGCGCCCAGTCCAGCACGCGCGCCGAGCTGCATGTCGAAGAACACGACGCCGCGCATGGCATGACCAAGTTCAACCCGCTGGCCGACTGGTCGGAAGACGATGTGTGGAACTACATCCGCGCCAACGGCGTTCCGTACAACGCACTGCACGACCAGGGCTATCCCTCGATCGGCTGCGCCCCATGCACGCGCGCGGTCGAACCGGGCGAAGACGTGCGCGCCGGGCGCTGGTGGTGGGAAAACCCCGAATCGAAGGAATGCGGCCTGCACATGGTCGACGGCAAACTGATTCGCATCAAATCCGTGGCGTAACCACAAAGAACACATAGGCACAGCCAATGAATACACTTACTGACATCCCGCGCGGCCTGGCCGACGTCAACGCGCGCCACCTCGACGCGCTCGAATCGGAAGCGATCCACATCCTGCGCGAAGTGGCAGCCGAATGCGCCAACCCTGCCCTCCTGTTCTCCGGCGGGAAAGACTCGGTGGTGCTGCTGCGCCTGGCCGAGAAGGCTTTCCGACCCGGCAAATTCCCGTTCCCTCTGGTGCACATCGACACCGGCCACAATTTCGCCGAGGTGATCGAGTTCCGCGACAGGCGCGTGGCCGAAATGGGTGAGCGCCTGATCGTGGGCAGCGTCGAAGACTCGATCAAGCGCGGCACCGTGCGCCTGCGCAATCCGGCGACCGACTCGCGCAACGCGGCGCAGGCGGTGACCCTGCTCGAGACGATCGCCGAACACAAGTTCGACGCCTGCATCGGCGGCGCCCGCCGCGACGAGGAAAAGGCGCGCGCCAAGGAACGCATCTTCTCGTTTCGCGACGAATTCGGCCAGTGGGACCCGAAGGCCCAGCGCCCCGAACTGTGGGACCTGTACAACACGCGCGTCCACCCGGGCGAAAACATGCGCGTGTTCCCGATCTCGAACTGGACCGAGCTGGACGTGTGGCAGTACATCGCACGCGAACAACTGGCGCTGCCCCCGATCTATTTCGCGCACGAGCGCCAGGTCATCGCGCGCAACGGCCTGCTGGTGCCGCTGACCGACCTGACCCCGGCGCGCGAAGGCGAAACGGTAGAGACGCAGGTGGTGCGCTTTCGCACCGTGGGCGACATCTCGTGCACCTGCCCGGTGGCGTCGAACGCTGCCACGGTCGAAGCGATCATCGCCGAGACCGCAGTTACCCAGATCACCGAACGCGGCGCCACCCGGATGGACGACCAGACCTCCGAAGCCTCCATGGAAAAACGCAAGAAAGCAGGATACTTCTGATGAACGCAATGACTCAAAACGAAATCAGCGAGCGCCCGGGCGCGGTATCGGGCCTGCTGCGCTTCATCACGGCCGGTTCCGTGGACGACGGCAAGAGCACCCTGATCGGGCGCCTGCTGTTCGACAGCAAAGGCATCTTCGCCGACCAGCTCGACGCGATGGCGCGCTCCAAGCACAAGCGCACCGTGGGCGACGCGGTCGACCTGGCGCTGCTCACCGACGGCCTCGAGGCCGAACGCGAACAAGGCATCACGATCGACGTGGCGTACCGCTATTTCGCCACGCCCAAGCGCAAGTTCATCATCGCCGACACCCCGGGCCACGAACAGTACACCCGCAACATGGTGACCGGCGCCTCGACCGCGGACGCGGTCATCATCCTGATCGACGTATCGAAGGTCAAGCTGCGCGAGGACGGCGGGGTCGACCTGCTGATCCAGACCAAGCGCCACTCGACCATTGCGCACCTGCTGCAGATCGAACACGTGGTCGTTGCCGTCAACAAGATGGACCTGGTGAACTACGACCAGAGCGTGTACGAGCGCATCGTCAAGGCCTACCGCGAATTCGCGGCCACGCTCGGCCTCAAGCACATCACGCCGATTCCGCTGTCGGCCCTGAGCGGCGACAACGTGGTCGAGCGCGGCGACAAGCTGGGCTGGTACCAAGGCCCGACCCTGATCGAACTGCTCGAATCGCTGTCGGTGTACGACGAATCGCACAACTCGCCGTTCCGCTTCCCGGTGCAGCTGGTGGCGCGCCACAACGGGCACGAGGCCAACGACTTCCGCGGCTACATGGGCCGCATCGAAGCGGGCACGGTCAGCGTCGGCGACAAGCTGGTGGTGCAGCCCTCGGGCCGGAGCGCCACCGTCAAGGACATCGTCACGCTAGAAGGCTCGCACCAGTTTGCGGTGGCCGGGCAATCGGTCACGCTGCTGCTGAACGAACACCTCGACGTCTCGCGCGGCGACCTGCTGGCCGGCAGCGAGCAGCCCGCGACCCTGCTCAAGAACGTGAACGCGGACGTGTGCTGGATGTCGGACGAGCCGCTCGACATGCGCCGCAAGTACTGGATCAAGCACGGCACGCGCCAGACCTCGGCCAAGGTCACCGGGATCGACTCGCTGCTCGACATCAACACGCAGCAGCGCCATTGCGCGGAAGGGATTAAACTGAACGACATCGCACGCATTGCGCTGACCGTGCAGCAACCGCTGGCGGCCGATGCCTACGATGAAATCCGCGCCACCGGCGCCTTCATCCTGATCGACGAGGTCACCCACCAGACCGTCGCAGCAGGCATGATCCGCATTGCAAGGTAACAGGAGTCACACATGGCAGTACTCGGAAAAGTCTATCTGATCGGCGCCGGTCCCGGCGCCCAGGACCTGATCACCCTGCGCGGCGCGCGCCTGCTGGCGCAGGCCGACGTCGTGCTGCACGACGCGCTGGTGACCGAAGAGATGCTCGCCCTGTGCCCGCAGGCGCACAAGATCGCGGTCGGCAAGCGCTGCGGCCAGCTCTCGACCGCGCAGGCCTTCATCAACAAGCAGATGGTCGACAACGCCCGCAAGTTCGCGCTGGTGGTGCGCCTCAAGGGCGGCGACCCGATGATGTTCGGACGCGCCGACGAGGAACTGCGCGCGCTCGAGGAAGCCGGGATCGAGGTCGAAGTTGTGCCCGGCATCACCACCGCGCTGGCCGCCGCGGCCGCCACCAGGCAGCCGCTGACCAAGCGCGGCGTGGCGCGCAGCGTGGCGTTTTTCACCTCCAGCACCGCGCCGGCGCACCCGGAGCAGGCCACCATTCCCGACACCGACACGCTGGTGCAATACATGGGCGGACGCGAGGCGATCGTCACCGCGCAGCGCCTGCTCGACCAGGGCCGGCGCGCCGACACCCCGGTGGTCGTCATCGAAAACTGCAGCCGGGCCGACCAGCGCATCCTGCGCCTGACGCTGGCCACGCTGGCGCAAGGCTTGGGCGCGGCGCACGGGCCGGTGCTCGTGATGCTGGGCGACGCGCTCAAGATGCGCGCCAGGCAGGCGAGCGACAGTGAGCCAGTGCCCCGGCGCTTGAGCGCATAGCCGACGTCCCGGTTACAGCCCTTCGGAAAACGCCATCAGGTCTTGTTCGACCAGGCGGCTGGTCGCGCCCACATTCATGGGCGAACCGAGCAGATCCCTGGGCGGCATAACAGCCATGGTCTTGCAGAAGGACCGGGTGGTCCAGTAATTGGCTATGTACTCCTCGCCTTCCATTTCCTCCACAGCCACGGCAACAGCACAAACCATTGTAGGTAGCCCGCTATGACAAACAAGAACCACATTCCACTTAAGCCTACGAGACCGCTACCGCTTCCCCACAATAAAGGGGCAATAGCAATCAGAACAAATGGCACTAGCAGTGCAGAGGGGAATGACAGTATCAACATTATGTATACCAGAATCGTATCTGCTCCCTTGATCGCATCTGGAATCGAGCGATTTGCAAATAGTATCGCTGCGAGTAAAGCGGCCAAACTGACCGCCAACCAAACCCATCTGGAGAACTTAGATATTGAACTTTCAATAATCAACGCAAACACAACCGCAATAACGGTAAGCAACGACACAGGCAGAAAACTCAACAGTATTCCACCTGATATATCGCCTATGCTCCAACCGTAGATTGATGTGCCGACAACAACACTGGGAATCAGAAGCCACAGAAAAACAAGCAGCTTGCCGCCCCGTGTTTTTAGGACACTTCGCGCGTTCGATATCATTTCTTTTTGCACTGCTTTTGGCAGTCAGCAACTGAATCGTCAGCCCATTCCTGGCAATTCGTTCCAAGACCAAATAGTCCGTAGCTCGGACGAGGCCCCGCAAACTTCTTGAGCAAGCATTGCTCAATGCAATCGTTGTCCGGTTCTTCCTGCTTGCACTGATTAGGGTTGAATTTATCGTCGCTCGGCTTACCCATGCTTCTTCAGTAGTTGAATTTCCACGTACACCTCTTTGGGTTTCAAGGCCGCTCCGCAAAGCGACCATCTTCTCAAATTGGTGTATCAGTTTTCAATCGCTGCCTGTATCAGTTTACAACCGCTGCTGACACCTTTGGATTCGTAGTTTTCCAAAGATCGCCAAGAGTATGAGATGCTGTCGAATCTTCATAATAGGCATACGTTGTTGCATCGCCGCCACTTCCCTCTCTTCCCAATCTCGTCTCCGATAATATTTGACCGAGGTGATTGTACGAAAAGGTCCATACCTTGGCGCTGCCAACTTGCGCCGCAGTGAAACCCTGAGCACCGGTCAGGTCGTTGGTCGCTTGCTCAATCTTTTTGCACAAGACCGCCACAGGTTTTCCGTTGGT